>NZ_CP013661.2:2192309-2512246 GCF_001465835.2 Planococcus kocurii | reverse complement strand
CCGGTTGGATCGTGCCGCTCATCTATGGCAACATGCTGCCAGAAACGGAAGTTATTGCGATTCAGATGACGGAAGTCTTTTTTATCTTTATGACGTTTATCGCATTAGCAGGACTTTTAGAATCTTACCTTCAATCACGCCGCATTTTTGTTCCGACTCTTGTATCCAAGCTACTGGCGACATTCATGTCCGCCATGTTCGCGTTGTTGTTTAGTGACATATGGGGCATTTATGCATTAGCTTATGGATTTGTGACAGGAACCATTATCGGTGCCATCATCCAGATGTATTATTTGATCAAATCAAATTACAGCTGGCAGCCAACGTTAAAGTTGGAGTCTGATTTCCGAAAAGCTTTCGTTATTTTAATCATCCCTTCTCTTTTAAATTCGGTTGTCGGGCAAGTAAATTTGTTCGTCAATAAAGCTTTTGCCTCAGGGACGATTGAAGCGGCTGTTTCTTATTTGAATAACGCTTCGTTGATCATTAGCATCCCAACGGCCATTTATGCGGCTACTTTGGCAGCAATCATTTTCACCTTAATGTCTGAACAAGCAACTGATCCAGCCAAATTCAAAGATACTTTGTTTTTAGGCATGGAAATTTCGTTTGTTACGCTTGTGCCGATTTCTGTTGGTTTGTTAGTCGTGGGTGATGCCATTATTTCGTTCATCTACGAAGGCGGCGCGTTTACTGCACAAGACGCAGACTATACGTATATGGCCTTACTGTTCTATTTGCCTATCATCATTTTCCAAGGTATGCAATTGATGCTGTCAAAATCGATGTATGCTCGCGGTAAAACGGCAGTGGTTCTTCGGATTAGCGTGACGACCATCGTACTGAACTTCTTGTTAAACTGGTTCTTAGTAGATGATTATGGCTATTTGGCGTTGGCTTTTGCTGCCTCTATCGTTTCGATCTACTACTTCACTTTATCAATGGTCGTTGTCTACAAAGATTTAGGCATGCACGAATTTAAACGCTTCGTGTCCATGGCAGTTCGTGTGATTGTACCGGCTACGGCGATGGGGCTTGCTGTATGGGGCGCAAAGACAGCCTTGTCAGCATCTGAATGGCCTGCACTTGTTCAACTGGCTGTTCTTGTTCCTATTGGAATTGTCGTTTACGGCGTGCTGCTGCGGTTCATGCACCCAGCCGGATTTGTACGTTTTGTGGGATTAATCAAACGGAAAAAGAAAGGATGATCACGTGTTGAAGAAAGTCTTTTGGGGAGCTGGCCTTTTTTTACTGGTTGCTTCGCTCCTACTCGCTGCGTTTTTCTTCGTCACAGAAAATCGCGTTATTTACGAAGGCGATGAATTGGCTGTGACCATTGAATTGCCAGCTCTATTTACGATCATGCCACCTGAAAAAACAGAACGTACAGTTGAAAACACGATAGACAAAAGTCACCGTGTACACATCGAGTTGTTTGGCGCGGAAGTGGGCTTTGTTGATATTACGGAACGAACTTTAGGCAATGGTTCTACCTTTCTTTTTGAACGCTTTGAAAACAATAGCTGGTTGTTCTTTCCTGCTACGGTCGTTGTATCGGGGTTAGAAGACCCTGAATTCACCAGTTGGAATCCTGCTATTATTGAACATGAGTACCATGATGTTTTCGGAATGGACCCTACTGTTAATCCGTTTGGTACACTGAAAAATTCCGATTTCGAGCTTCTTCAAAGCAATGTCTATGTGTCTAAAAAAATGCAAACCGACTACGATGACGGAACAAGCAGTCATCTTCGCAAGCTTTCTAAAGAAGTACGAGACCTAGAAATTTCGGGCAACACCCTCGTCAAGAAGTTTTGGTTACAGCCCCTTCAGCTGGCTGAATCTTGGGCGATGATTTCAGAAAAGCCGTTGTTTTCGTCAACCGCATCTGAAGAAGAGTGGATTGATCATTCCTTGAACAATCAAACCGTTCAACTAAACTGGCTGACAACCGACGGCCCTTACACCAAACTGCCTTTTTCGATTGAACCTAGCTCCAAAATGGGCTATGGCCGCGCAATTGGTCGTTTCGAAGACGATGAGGCCTTACGCTGGAACCAAAAAGACCCTTCTGCTTTTCACGAAACGATGATTTTAAACTCACGTGTCAACTTACTTTATTACTTGGCTGAGTTTGACGGATCGCGTTGGCCCACTGAATATACCAGCACATGGTTAAAAAACGCTTATGAAGTCACGGCACCTTATGTGGATACTCGTTATAACGAATACGTCGCATTTTACTTGGATGAAACTGCTGAACTGTATGACGACCAAATTGAGCAAAATGAGTTAGCCGTGGAAACTTATGCTGATTATTTGTTAACGCAGATCAACGCCGAACAAACACTTCCTACTGCTAGCGGATTTTTAATCGTTGATTATTTTGATGAAGATGACCAAACGCCGTTAACGCATGCTTCGTTAAACCACGAATTAGGCGGCTTAAAGATTTTGCTACAGGCCTATGGGGATACAGAAAATAAGGATTATTTAGAGGCAGCCGAAAGCGTAACGAGCGGCATCGAAGAATTCGGTCAGAATGCTGGCGGATGGATTCGCGAAAACGGGGATCTCTGGTACCAGGCGCGTCCTGATGGGACATTTAGCGGAGATGATTATCCTCAGCTGACGTTACTGGATTTACTGGAAACGCAATTATTGTTAGAAAAACTGGGGATGGAACGCAATGCCTATTTTGATGACATGATTGATTCGAAACTTCTTTATTTAGAGGAAGAGAACATTGAATTGATTGAAAAAGTGACGATTCTGATGGAGTAGTGTTAGGAGTCATTTTGAATTAAGTGGTATGCAAAAAGAAAAATATCTAATCAAAATGAATAACTGTGTATAAGTCAACCGGTTTGACCACCGAATCTAGTTTTCATAAGCACTCTCTCAAGGATTTGGAGCACAATGCGATCAGGAGGCTCAAGCTTCATCCTCGGCAACTGACATCGCGTCAGCATGGAGCGCAGAGTCTTATATATCAATGATGAAGTGATTATAAAAATTCTTTTGTCTACGACCCGAAAAAACAAAAGGCGTGTTGGATTTTATCCAACGCGCCTTTTGTTTTTTATTTGTCGATATCAATTAATAGGATCAACTAAGTCGGAACGAATCCACCCTACACCGTTATTCGTATCTGCCTCAGGATTCAAGTCAGAAATGACTTTGTACCAAGTATAGCCATCCGTTGCTTTTTGAGTGTCTAGAATGACGACAGGATAACCAAACGCATTGTTGACACCTAGGTTTCCACGCTTGAATTGATACAATACCGTCGGACCGTTTGGCGCGTTTCGAACGTTTGTTGAAGCGGTATTGGTAATGCCTAATTTGTGTTGCCCGATGTCTTTTTTGCCTAATTCTAAATCTGCACGGAACATGTGTCCCGCTACTTTCGCACCCCATGTCGGATCTGAAGCATAGCTAACGTTAAAGCCTGTCGTCTTGTTGCCAGGACTTGCTCCGTTTGCATAGCCACCGAGCGGATTTGCATAATTGCGGTTCATGTACTCACGTGCAAAAGCATCGATACTTGCTTCGGGTTTAGAGTAAACCGTGCCTTCATGTGGAGAGCCGTCAAAAACACGAATTCCGAACAAATTGTTTTTGGTCTGTGCATTGCCACTCATGCCATAAGCACTTTCGTGCATGGCAGCAGATAGCATGAACAAAGCGTTGACATTGTATTTGTTTTGCATCGCAATAAAATATTTACCCGTACCAATTAACTTCGACTTGTTTACCGCATCTTTATATGTTCCTGAACTCGTCGTGACTGCTTTTAGTTTGCTCATCACATATTGATCTAGCTGTTCAGCAGTGTAATTGGTAGTTGTGCGAACAGATTGATACTGGAAATAAGGGTAGTGAACAAACTGAGTAACTCCTGCTGCATTGGCAAAATGTATCCCGTCTTTGCTGTAGTATTTTACTCCTTCAGCCATTTCTGAAGGCGCAGGCCCAATTGAATGGCTAGCGCGAGTTTTACTAACGTAATTGTATTGGTAATGCTCTAGCGTTCCCCATTTGTTTTTCAAGTAATAGTCTTGATTTGTAATTAGTTCTGAAGGAACAAAATCCACTTCGCTATGTTTTGCATACCCAATCGTTCCACCCACTTGAACTTTTACAAATTCTTCAGTTGAATCGATATAACGCAATTCTCTGCCGTGTTCGATGTATGTAGCTTGTTTGGTGAATTGAGAATCATAATAAATGGTGGTCACTTCTTTTGTACCGCTTCCTGAAACTCGATTACCAAAAGCCAATCCACTCTTCATCTGAATGATTTCATCTCCATGGAAAATGACTTGTGCAGTTGGAACCTTTTTAAACGATTCGACCGCTAGCTGATAGTCTTTATGACCGTACTGCTGTTTGACGAGTACGCCTTTATCTACATACCCAAGATAATACAACGATCCATCATTTGGTATGTCTGGCAAAATCGGTGGCACACTTGCTTTTTCATGAGCCAACAAGAAGCGATAGATAAAAGCAGCAGCTTGTTCACGGCTAGCAATATCTTTCGGTCCGTATTTTAAACCGCCTTTCCCATCCGGCATACCTTCTGTAATCTCGTAATGAACAATCGCAAATACTGCGCGAATCCCGCCAGAAGAAACAAAGTCTTCAGCATCTGAAAACTCGATGCGCTTTTCTATTAACTCCATGTCTTGGTATTCAAGAACATTTTTTAAGGTTTGAGCCATTTGTTCGCGTGTAATGTTAGCAGTTGGCCGGAATGTGCTGTCTGTAACTCCGACCATCAAGCCTGCACTATAGGCTGCTCCAATTTCATTTGAAAGGCTAGAATTTTTTGGAACGTCTTTAAACGGGTGGATTCCTGCTGGTAAATTTAATGCACGGTTAATAAATGCAGCAAATTGTTCCCGGGTTACATTAGCTGTCGGCTTATATGTACCGTCTTTGTACCCTGTCAAAATTCCTTTTTGCACCATTTCTTTCATTTCTTTTTCTAGCGCACTGCCAGGTACAATGTCAGTAGCTTCACTGCTTGAGGCAAAGCCAAAAATACCGGTAATTAGTAAAATAATGACTGCTAACTTATTGACTGTCTTCATATGTGCCCCCTGTTGAGTGTACGAATAGCGTTTTGCAACGCATCCTACTCGTAGTTTTGAATCATCCTAATAGTTCATTAGTTGCCAATATAAACCTCTTTTATACATAGTTTATAGTAAAAATATGTTTTAAAGAAGGAGAATCTGGGAATACATTAAAATAAGATCCTTATGCCTAATGTGATTTAACTATATCAAAAAAAGATTTTTAATCTAATTCTTTATACCTATCTCTAGTACTAAAAAAAGAACCTTTTCCCTTGTAGAGAAAGGTTCTTTTGCGTATTCGATTACTTTACTCTCATTGCACTGTATAACCCAGCTGCAAATTCTGACCGATTTGCATTTTTGGACTCATAATATCTTGATGTTTGGAAAACCGTTGTTTGATCAATTGCTTTAAGGGTAACGATAGGCTTGTGCGCCCAGAATGTTGAAGGAATATCTAAATATTTTACAGACGATGTACTCGCTTGTGCTTTGCTGGACTCAGACATTTTAAAGGCACGATCTAAAATAACTGCCAATTGCGTTTTTGTTAACGTATCATCTACGCCGTATGCGCCATTTGTGTACCCGAGTATAATTCCTGACTGATTCATCGCTGCAATGTCTTTTGCAAAACGATGTGTCGTTGAAACATCTGTGAACTTAACAGCGCCTGATGGTTCAAGTTGCAACACACGATTCACCATAGCTGCTGCTTGCCCACGCGTGATTGATTCATTTGGACGGAAGTCCTGCTTTTCAAAACCATTAATAATTCCAGAAGTATTTAATGATTTAATCGCTTTATAAGCTGGATGCGTCGCAGCCACATCTACAAATTCACCATCTGTTACTGGTGGCAACACCGCTTGAATAGGTGGCGTAACACTTGTTGCACCACTTAAGCGTTTGGCACCCGCGTATTTAGGGCCCCAGTAAGGATTTGTATCAAGGTTCGAAATTGCTACACCTTTACTTTCTGCTGAAATTACGTCGCCGTCTCCCAAATAAATACCTGTATGAGAAATTCCCGGCTTATATGTATTGGCAAAGAATACTAGGTCACCTTCTTGAAGGTTACTCTTCGAAACAGGTGTCCCTACATTAAATTGTTCTGCTGACGTTCTTGGTAACGAAATACCGAAATTTTTGAATACATGCAGGATATAACCTGAACAATCGAATCCCGCTGTAGTAGTGCCACCAAATTTGTAAGGTGTTCCTTTAAATTTAAGAGCATAACTGGCAATATCGTCTGGTGCTGTTGCCTTAGCTTCAGTAGATAAAAACGGACTGACTACTGAAAATAGTAGTACCATCATCATTATTAGCAATATGCGATTCTTCAATTTGTCACCTCTTATTGTTTTTTGATCCGGTTGGCTGATCAAGCGCCGAATTATCGAATCGTGCTGTTAACCTAATTTTGATTTTAACAGACAATTCTCACAGTTATTGTTACATTTTCATTACATTTGTGTAACAAGTCGCTTTTAAATGTTTAATAATTACAATAAAAGGGTATATATTTTTTCTGAATCGAGGCCCTTTTGTTTAGTTGATAGTATTTCTCTTCAAATTTTAATATGCTATCCCTTGAATACAAAACCCCCACCTGATGATAATACTGGTGGAGGTTTTGTGGAAAAGAATCCATATTAGTGAAGTCGTTTACTTGGTGAAGATCCAGCTACACTGTAATACTGAGCTAAATCCGTGCGTCCTTCGTAATGATAGTAGTAATCCAGAGTGGCTAAGAATAAGGCTCTGCCCATATTTTTACGATGAGTTTCTGATTGAATGTATTTAATATCTGTTGCACTGTCAATAAAGCCCATTTCAACTAAAGTGGCAGGCACTGTATTTTGACGCAATACGGCTAAATTGCCTTTTTTTACTCCGCGATTAACTAACGGCCAAGCTTCTTGCATTCTACCAAGCATATAGATAGACAGCGCTTTAGACTGATTTGTATAAGGATTTGTTGCAGCTCTTGAACTATAGTAAAACGACTCTTGTCCATTAGCCGAGTTGTTGAAAGCATTGGCATGAATACTAACAAATAAATCGCCGCCGTATTTCCCAGCAAATTGAGCGCGTTCCGTTAAACTCGGGAATGTATCACCTGTCCGCGTCATTTTCACTTGAATCGCCGTCTTGTCGAAATAAGCTTTCATGTGATTGCCAACATTTAGCACAACGTTTTTTTCTAAAAATCCAAAACCATCTGCTCCTGGGTCACTACCACCGTGCCCGGGATCAATAATTACTGTGATATCATTGCCAGCTGCTGGGGGAAGAATCGGCAGTACAGCAGATGGTTTTTTTGATTGTAAATAGGATTTGTCAACATATCCTTTAAGGTTATTGACTTTAATAT
Source organism: Planococcus kocurii (assembly GCF_001465835.2). Classification (NCBI taxonomy): domain Bacteria; kingdom Bacillati; phylum Bacillota; class Bacilli; order Caryophanales; family Caryophanaceae; genus Planococcus; species Planococcus kocurii. The sequence goes on along the minus strand of NZ_CP013661.2, from coordinate 2,504,779 downwards.
ATGCCCAGTTGCCAGTGTAACTTGCAACACTTACTGCTTGTCCGTGTGTAAGTTTCGCAATAACATTTGAAGGCGAATTGGTAATTTGTGGTTTAGAGCGCATATTCAATGTAGTCGATCCTACATTCACGTATTGTGTTGTTTTAAAAATAGAGGTATCTCCACTCTGTACACGGAAATCCGCATTGAGTGTTCTTGCTAAGAATACAGCAAAGTCTGAACGAATAATTGTAACGTTCGTTCCAAAGCTGCCATCTGTCATTCCTTGTGCAATTCCTTTATCCATGAGAATCTGAGCAGAGTTTGATGAATTGGTGCCTCCGAGATTAAAAGCACGATTGATTAAAATTGCCATTTCACCACGATTTAACTTAGCATTCGGACGGAACGTTCCATCGCTATAGCCGCTAATTACTTTTTTATTAACAAGTTCCACGATATAACCTGAAGCCATGTTGCCAGCTCCAACATCCTTAAAGCCCGTATCACGTTTCGTACCATTCAACCCTAAAGATCTGCCAATCATTGCAGCAGCTTCTCCTCTTGTCACTTCTCTATCAGGCACAAAGTGAGTTGACGTTACACCGTTGATGATGTTCTTGTTCACCAAATAAGATATTTCAGTTACAGCACGGTGACTATCCCCAATATCTTGAAAATTTCCACTTGCTTCCACATGACTGTTAGGGACTATTACTGAAGAAATGAGTGCTATACATAGTAAAATTATCCACTTTTTCAAACTTATATTCCTCCTAGATGACTTTGTTAATCAACACTTTAAACTATAAATCATATAAATTCTATGTAACTTTAAGACTATTTACTTTATTTAACAATTAAATTTAAGAACTATAGTGAACCAAAAGTCACTTATTGGATCTTTACTTAAACGTCAGTGTTTCGGTTTTATTACTTTTTTTTCATCTTGTTCTTCTTTTTAACTTATTGAGACATCTCGTTTAATTGCATTCCGGTGAGAAGAAAACACTCTGTCTTTTGACTCATAGTAAATTTATCTTAGCGACCATACATTTCTTTCATTTTCTAAAAAAAATTTTGATCATAAAAAAAGCTTTGCCCTTTTTACTCAGGACAAAGCTTTCGACAATAGTAAAGTTACTGAATTATTGAGGTGTGTTAATTTCTACAATACGTCCTTCAACTTTAGGTGTGATTTGACCAATCCGCTCTAACTCTTCTTGGAAGTTAATCCAATCTGAGATGCCCAAATCAATCGCGCGACCTTCAGCGTAGGCTTTCGCTAACACGTCATAACCATCTCCGCCTTTAGCTGTAAAGGCATTAGTAGCCACTTTGTATGTTGTTGAATCTACTAAAGGTGTTTTGACTCCGTTCGCATCAACAAACGTAATTGACACAATTTTCGATCCGGCAGGTTTTGATGCATCAAAACGAATTTCGGCTCCAGCCACATGCAAGAATCCGCCATTTTCGTTTGGATACTGACCTACACTGATTTCAAATGCTTGTTTGATTTCAGCACCTGTTAAATCCATTGTCGCTAATGTGTTGCCAAATGGTAATACAGTGATGACTTCTCCCACTGTAATTGGTCCCGCGTTAATCCCAGAGCGAATCCCGCCACCATTTTGGAAAGCCATTACAGTTTCTGGACTAAAAGTTCTTGCTTTTGCCAGCATGCCGTCCGTAATAATATTGCCTAATGGTGTCTCGTTACTGCGCACGCTAGCTCCAGTTGTATTGCCTTCATCACCCGATCGTGGATTGAGGAGAGCCGATACAGCAACTGCTGCCGTTTCTTCTTCTTCAATTTCTTTTACTCTGTCTGTATAAGGTTTAAGGATTTTCAGCGCTTCTGCATCTTCAGCTTGCGCCTCAATTTTGATCAACTCGCCGCCATATGCATACACTTCGCCATGCTCATCAAATTCCACATTCAAGGTTCCTAAACTATCGCCGTATTGTCCCGTTTGAACAATAATTGTTGGCGCCTCAAACTTATTCACCAAGACAGGATTAGTTAACTTTGTATGCGTATGCCCTCCTACAATGACGTCAATTCCTTCGACTGCTTTTGCTAATTCTTGATCGTTATCTACGGCAGCGTTGTCATCAAATCCAATGTGCGTCAGAGCGACTACTTTATCAATTCCCATTTTTTCAAATTCGTCTACCATTTTTTGAGCTTCATCGATGTAATTTGAGAACGTGATATCGCCCGGGCTGGAAATAGCAGCTGTATCTTCTGTTGTAAGACCAAATATCCCTACTTTTTCGCCATTAATTTCCTTCACCATACCGGAATAAATATTTCCCGAATCTGCTTTTGTTGGAATTTTTGCTTGGAACAAGCCTTCAAACAACGGATTCTTCGAAAAATCTGTATTGGCAGATAAGAATGGGAATGTGGCAGCTGTGACGAAATCTTTTAATGCCTGATGTCCTTCATCAGAAGAACCTAAGTCAAACTCATGGTTTCCGAAAGTCATGGCATCATAGCCCATTAAATTCATCATTTTAACATCCGGTTCACCTGTGAACTCGTTAAAATACAACGTTCCAGAAAATACATCTCCAGCATCTAGCAATAAAGCATCCGGATTTTTTGCTCGGAATTCCTTCACAGCCGATACGCGTTTAGGGGCTGACGCTAAGCGAGCATGTGTATCATTTGTATGCATCAAAGACATCGAGAATAACTCTCTCTTCAAATCTTCTTTTGCTCGGAAAATAAACAAGGCCATTTCGCCACGTGTTAGATTGAATTCTGAACCGTATTGCGTTTCAGATTTTCCTACTGTAATGCCATTTTTAAGTAATGCGTCTACGTATTTTGCAAATTTGGCGTTAACATCAGTAAATTGTGTTTTTGTTACTTTGTCATCTATATCGTATTGTGCAGCGCCTGCCAAGATTTTCGACAGTTCGTCTCGTGTCAGCAAATCTGTTGAACCAAAGCGTTTTGCTGTTTTCCCGTGAACAATACCTGCTTGTACTAAAGCATCTACAGCCCATTTGGCTGAAGCCGGAACGTCTGTAAATCCGGAATCGTTAAAATCTTGATTTGAATTAAATCCTATTGCCCGCGCAATCATTACAGCTGCATCTTGTCTTTTTATATTTTCCGCCGTACCGTAATGTGTTTCAGAAATACCATTGGTAATGCCATTTTCAACTAAAAAATTAACCGCTTTCATGTAACGGTCGGAAACATCTTGAAATTTCGTCGTATCCGCTGATACGGTTGAAACTGCGGAAGCCACCATTGTTACAGCGATTGCCGAAGCGATGAATTTTTTGTTCTGTAAGACATTTGTCATGTGCTCTTTCCTCCTTAAGGATTATGTTTCTCATTGCTCTTCTACTTTACCAAAATAAACAAGGTCCAGCTAGACAATTTACACAAAAAACACATTATTCTTTTAATTGTTCTGTAGGTTAAATGACTCACTCATGTTTCGGCTCTACTATTTAGCTAGGCGTTTACTCGACTCTTGTTGAGGGACTTCATAAAACCGATGGTAACGCTCGATTCTACTTCGCAAAAAGCGAGGGATCCCATTTAAAAATTCATCCCTTCTATTTTCTTGAAATCTAAAAAACCCTTTTGCCAATTAGCAAAAGGGTTTTTCTTTATTATTCGTGACGGCTTTCACCTTCACCCCAACATTCTGTGTTTTTTAAACCGGGAATGTTTTTCGCAAAGAATACTGGATTTTTTCCAGCTTTCCGTTGTTCTGTATAATCGTCGAGTACCTTGAAAGCCGTTTTGCCAAGCAGCGCAATGACGACCAAATTGAGTACGGCCATGAAGCCCATGAACAGATCAGCCATATTCCAAACCAATTGAACTTGAGCGAGTGCACCGAACATGACCATCGCCAAGACACCAAAACGGTAAGCCATTAACCAACCGCTATGCGCATTGATAAATTCAATATTCGTTTCACCGTAATAATAATTACCAATAATTGAACTAAAGGCAAAGAACAAAATAGCAATTGCTAAAAAGTAGGGCGCCCAGCTACCTAAGTGGACATCTAGTGAAGCCTGTGTCAAAAGAATTCCTTCTTTTTCACTCGTTGAATACAGTCCGGCTAAGATGATGATAAAAGCTGTTGCCGAACAAATAACGATTGTATCGAAGAATACACCTAAACTTTGAACAAGTCCTTGCTTCGCTGGATGCGAAACGTTGGCAGATGCTGCGGCGTTCGGTACAGAACCCATACCGGCTTCGTTGGAAAATAATCCCCGACGAACACCTTGCATGATGGCTGCACCAATACCGCCGCCTACTGCTTCTTCTAAGCCGAAAGCACTTTTCATAATCAAACTAAAGACAGCCGGAATTTCAGTAAAATTCATGATGACAATATACAAGGCCACAATGATGTACACAGTTGCCATGATCGGTACGACTATTTGTGTGACACTGGCGATTCGTTTAACGCCACCGAAAATAACGACCGCTGTCAAAAGAACAAGTCCCAATCCAACCGACCAATCGGGAATATTGAAGACATCTTCAAATGATTGCGCGATGGTGTTTGATTGAACCGAGTTGAAGATAAATCCAAACGCCAACGTTAAGAGAATCGCAAAAACGATTCCTAATTTGCGGTTACCCAACGCTTTTTCCATATAATAAGCGGGACCGCCACGGAATTGTTCACCGTCACGAACTTTGTAAACTTGAGCCAATGTACTTTCGATGAATGCAGTAGCCATTCCGATAATCGCGACCATCCACATCCAAAAAACAGCTCCAGGTCCCCCAATGGCAATTGCCAAAGCGACACCAGTGATGTTCCCAGTTCCTACACGTGATGCAGTTGAGATGGTAAAAGCTTGGAAAGCAGATACGCCGCTGTCCCCGTCTTTTTTCTCAGTAATCACTCGGAACATCTCGCCAAACAAGCGAACTTGGACGAATTTGGTACGAATGGTGAAATAAAGGCCGAGGCCCATCAGTAATGCAATTAATATGTATGTCCACAGTAAAGTATTGACGTTATCAACGAACCACGTGATCCCATCTAAAAAAGCATCCATTTAAATTCTCCCCTTTTACTCAACTTGTTATCAATACCCTGTCACCAGTAGCTAAAACATTTTTCTGCTACTAGATATAAAAATGAGACCCTCTGTAAAAGAGGGTCTCGGATATCGGCTCACTCTCATTATATCACCTGATTAAAGGTGATGAGAATTTTTAGTATTTTAAGTTATTTCCCAGGGAATATTGATGGCTTCGTGTACAGATTTATATACCTCTTCGTTACCTAATCGCATACAATATGCACCCAATAAGGGAATCCATCTGAATCTTCCGTATACCCTACGCCAATTACTGTATACGATTTTAATAAAAGATTGTCTTTATGGCCTGAAGACTCCATCCATGCATCCACTGTTTCGTTTGCAGTTATGTACCCACTCGCCAAATTTTCGCCTACTTGATTGGTTGGGTAACCTAAATCAATTGCCATTTCCCACGGCAAGCCATAAGTTGGAGAGCTATGGGCAAAATAATTATTGCGCGCCATGTCTTCTGCTTTTAGTTGAGCAATTTTGGTCAAAGCTGAGTCTTCCTGTAGCTTTCCTGCACCTGCTGCTTGTCTGATTTCATTGACCATTGCGATGGTGTCGTAAGCAACTGATGTCACACCTGAATATGCTTTTTTTGCCTTGTCGTAAGTAATCGTTTTTGCATTGACACGTTCTGAGAATTGAATAGACCGTTCAATAAAAGCAGCCAATTGTGCGCGTGTTACTAACGTCTCTGGCTGAAACGTTGCTGTTGTTATCCCTCTGGTAATATTAACTTCCGCCATCGTCACTATATAAGAATGTGCCCAATGCGTTAAGGGAACATCTTTAAAACTAATTTCATCGTTAGCATCTACCGTAATATCAAAACCTGCTACTACAATTTTTGCCATTTGCGCTCTTGGTAAAGGATTGTCTGGATTAAATTTCGTAGCATCCGCAAATACGCCTTTTTCAGTTAAAGCGGCAATTTCTTTATAGGCATAGTGAGTAGTTGGTACATCTGTGAATGCGGGTTTGAACTTTGTGTTCAAATCGATTTTTAAGGTTTTAGCTAAGATTAGTGCTGCTTGTGCTCTAGTCACATTATCATTAGGACCAAATTTTCCGTTACTGTACCCATTTAAAATTCCCGCTTTGGATAAATTATGGATTGAATAATAAGCAAAATGATATTTTGACAAGTCCGGAAAGTGGTGAGCTTGAACAGATGAGACAGGAAGTAAAAATAAGAGAGCGATTAGTATCGAAACAACATTTTTTTTCATATGCCCTCCTTCCTATTTGAGATCTCTCAAATATGCTTTTTTTACTCTGTTTTACCTATACCCTTTTTCCTTGTTTTCTATCATTTTTTATATTTTTATTTGTGCTTTGCTATATTGGCTAAAACACGTGCACCAATATCAAGTGCTTTGAGGTTAAAATTCATCATTGGATGATGAAGCCCTGGCGTCAAATCTGCTCCAATGCCAATCATCGCGGCATGAAGTTCAGGTTTTTTAATGGTATAAAAATGAAAATCATCTGCACCGGTTGTTTGAATAGGTGGTGCAGTTGCTTCGTCCCCAAGTGTCTGACGAATAGCGGCATCCGCAATGTGCATCGCGGTTTCTGACACTTCCGCAGCAGGCGTATAATCCGTCCACTCAAAAGTGATTTCGACATCATGCAGTTTGGCAATCGCTGTTAAGCCGTCGCTAATTTTTTGCTGCAGTTCTATCATTAATCCATTCGATTGCGACCGAACATCCAGTGCAAATTTCGCTCCTCCCGGAATGATGTTGAGGCTGTCTCCACCTGTTTGGATATGAGTCAGCTTTGCTGAATAAGATTCAAACGGCGAGAAATAAACCGATTTTACAAATTGATGAATGGCTGCAATCACATCGATAGCATTCTTTCCTTGATGCGGACGTGCCCCGTGAGCATCGACACCTTGAATCTTTCCTCTTAAGAAAATACCCGATCCGTGATGAAGTGCAGGTGTCACTTGGCCAAATGGCAACTCTTCGATAGGACGTAAATGAACACCATATAGTTGCGAAACTTCATCAATTGCCCCACGTTCAATCATTGACAGTGAGCCATTGCCCAATTCTTCGGCCGGCTGAAAAATAAAACGTACACGTTTCGTTAGTGTTTCATCTTTTAAATACAGCAATGCACCGAGCACCATCGCCATATTGGCATCATGGCCGCACGAATGATTAGCTTGCAATGTCCCGTCCACTTCTTGCCAAAGCGCATCTATGTCGGCCCGCATTGCAATTACTTCTGGTCCTTCACCAATTTCAGCAATCAACCCGGTAACATCTGGAAACGTATGATGTTTGACGCCCAGTTCAGTCATAATCGCTGCTAATTTTTTTGTCGTTTCTACCTCTCTCCAACTGACTTCTGGATGCGCGTGAAAATGATGAAAATAATCCACTATTTGCTGTTCACTATTCATCGGCTCGACTCCTTTAACTGAAAAATTAAATACTATAGTTTGATTGTACACGAGGACAGGAGAAAGTTGTGAAGAAATGCTGTAAGTGAGGGGGGGGAACCTCCGTATTCCGCGCTGCTACACGGAGATTTCCCCTATTCAATCCGTGTGTTCACAATTCAAGTTTCCCGTTTATTATTGACGAGTATAATGGCGATATCGCCTTCCACCTACTGGTTGACAACCGTTTTTCAGTAGAAAATGTTTAGCTGTTTCGAGATTTGTCATCCCAATAAATCCACAACATTCTGCTGTGCTAATTGATGATTTTAATAGCATAAACCATTCGTCGAGTGCCGTTAAGTGTGCGTTTCTGCTGATCAACCGGCATGTTTCACATTCCCATGCTATTGTTGTTCGTTCCATTTTCCCAAGGTGACAACGTGGACAGAAAACGCCGGTTTCGATTTCAGATTGTTCGATTTGAAACTTAGGAGCAAGTGGAAAAGCCGGAACGTTTTGATGGAATGTGAGGAGTGTTTTGCCGAGTTCATGGAGTTCTTCTACTGAAAGGATCGGTGTGGGTAAGTTTAAGGTAGACAAATAGAAGTTTATGTCGCCGACTGCTAGTATTCGACAGTTTCGTGGTACTTCTTCGACGATTTGAGAGGGATGGGCAACGACCATTATGCTAGAAACCGGCAACTTATAACCCACTTTTCTTAAAATTTTTTCTACACGCAGCGCGGTCTCATCCATTTGCGTGATTGGACTTGTATCGCTTTTAACTTCTCCGTCTGCCGAAATGGTATGCAGCAGGCTAGGATTTTGCTTGAATTGAAGTTTGCCTGTAATGTTTTTGACTTCCAGTAAAATCACGCAGCTTTGTGTAATCAAAACAGTATCGACTTGAATTTTGAACGGTCCGTCCAATGAAAAATCTTGGATCATTTGATATGCGTATGGTGGATCGAAAAAATAGAGCGCTTCGTCTAGACGCTCTTCACCTCCATAATCGGCTCTTGCTTTATGAAGACTCGTTTTAATAGCTGTTCGTTTCGGGTGCCTTGGCGATAGTCTTTTCAGTAAAGCTTCATAACCGTTAATTTTTGCTGGCAGTTCTCGGTATTTGATAATCATACAGTTCCTCCTTTTTTAAGTAGTTTAACAGGTTTTTCAGATAGTTCCCATTTATATCCAAAAATCGTTTTTGAGAGCGTTATAGCTTTTAAATTTGAGATTTAGAAGCTGGCTATTGCTATGTGAATGTTCCATTTTTAGTTCTCTAGCCGAACTTTTCAGCCTTCTGCCACACGCTCGCTCAGCGTTCTGAAATCCATATATGCCCAAAGCCCATAGACTCTTTTCACGAGCGAAAACCATAAAAAAAAGCCGCCTTAGTGGCGACTTTTTACTGGAATGGATAAAATCATTTGTTCTAAGAGAATCGGCATTTCTTCAAATGTATTTTTGATGTGCAGTCGTTCTGTGCGTTTATGTGCGTCTTTGCCGTATGGCCCAACATTGAGAACAGGCGCAGATAATTGTTTCATCGCTTGAAACGGAATGCTGTAGGAATCGCCGTAAACCGGTGTGTTGTTTTCATAAGTGACCCAGCCGTCGCTTTGGTCTTTGTAGCTAACATAGCTGAGGTCTGAGATGCCGTTAAAAAAGTGACCTTGTTTAACATCTAAATCAAATTTTTCTTTGGCGTTTTCTATGACTTGTGCAACGCAGCGTTTAACCAGTTCATTTTCAGATGAGTTTACTGGCGGGTAAAAAGGCGGTGCGTACATTAACACCATTGCTGGCGTTAGTTCTTGGCAGTTGATGAGCAAAATGTCTGTAACATGCATGGATTTTTCACGAACGTCCCACTCAGGATGCATTAACGTGTCACGCAGTAAGTCTGTAATATAATCGTGGCCGAATTTAGTGCGTGCGTATTCCATTAATTTTTCGTAGCGCATGACGTTAATGCCACCGACAGGTTCGATGTTTTCACGTTCACACATGGCGTAATAATCACGTTCGCAATGAGCAGCCGCTCCTTTTGCCACATTTTCGAAAATGTCGAATACTTCTTCTGCATTGCGTTCCATCGTAAAGACATTGTACATCGCAGAAGTGCGGTAAGGTGTTTGCGCTGAGTATTCTTCTTTCATATCACGTTGCGTCAATGTCACGGGTAACGGCGTAGGTTCGCCGTAAACCACTTCTCTAAAGCTAGAATTCCATTCCATCCGGTGCGTTAAGTATGTGGAAATATAGCTCGACGTGATGCCTGAAAGCGGTTCGCCGACATGTGTTTCCTTGCCGTAAAAAAGAGCCGATGGCATAATTTTACCGATGGACCCCGTATATAAATAATGCGCTGTGTCACCTGGCTTCATCGCAAAAACCGGTTCACCGTTTAGAAATAAAATAAATTCCAGCCCGTGTTCGCGTTCGAGGTCGAGCAGCCTAGTTACCCCGTAGCGCATGCCTGCTGAGTTTACTTCTTCATCCGGAACGGTCATCAACAATAAGTTGATCGGCCACTGTTCGATTGATGCTTTTTCGACCAACGCCATGTGAAGCGCAAGACCTGCTTTCATGTCCATCGTTCCGCGGCCAAAGAGGTATTCTCCAGAATCAAGATCACGTACGGTATCTGCATCGAGTTCATCGCGAATCTGCTGAAAAGCTTCGCCTAGTAACTGGGGACTGCATGCTAAAGGTTCCAAATCTCCATATTCTCCTGTGTGTACCGTATCAAAATGGCTCAGCAAGACAATGGTGTCTACCGCTTCTGGGTGTTTATAAAGAGCCGTTACGCTTTGACGCCCCCAGTTTACTTCACCCATGCCGATATGTTCTGGGTTTGCTTGAAAATAGGGCAGCTCCATTAATTTGTCTTGAAGCTTGTAAGCAAACTCCACTTCTCCATCCGTCAACGTTAAGCTTTTCCAACTAACAAGTTCACACAATAATTCCTGTAATTTCTCTGGCGTCCCCCATAATGTGGCCACGGCTCTTCACTCCTCTAGTTGTCTAAAGCTATCTATCTATCTTTATTTTATTATAGTAAAACTTCGTCTAAATAAAAAGAGCGGCGACTTAAAAATAGCAAGTCTCCTTGTCGCAATACCGATTTAGACAGATAAAAAACGGCTCAAGACGAGAGCCGCTTTTTACGTTTTTTTAATAAGTCTTCAGCGGCACCAGAACCGAACAGCACGCCGATTACAATGAGCACCAATCCATAAATATGACCGACTGTGATTTTTTCATTTAAAATCACACTGGCTCCTACTAACGAAAACAAAGTATTCAAGTTCATGAAAATAGCTGCTTTTGTTGGTCCTGCTTGTCCAATTGAATAATTGTAGAGCATGTGACCAACGGCCGTTCCAATCATCGCGGAAAACCCGAATGCAACCCAAAAGGATACAGGTACAGCAGCAAACGCTTGGATTTCACCGGGTTCTTGTAGGAGTGAAATAACGAACAACACGAGTGCACCTGTCACAAACATATACCCCGTCAATATGCGCGGGTCTAAGGTACGTGCAGCGTTAGCGATCACAATGTAACTTAAGACTTGCGCTAAAATCGAGATAAAGACAAAAATGTCACCCGTGTTCAATCCGCTAGCTGTACCATTTCCTACCATGACGGTAGCCGCCACTCCGGCAAAGCCAACCACTACTCCGAGCCACTGCAGTTTAGACGGATAATTGCGCATGATTAGAGACACCAGCACGGCTGTTAGCATTGGCCCCGTACCTAGAATTAGCCCTGCATTCGAACCGGTCGTAATAGACAAGCCGTTTGACAAGAAATAATGGTGGGCCACTACATTGAGTAACGAACCGAGGAAGATAAATTTCCATTCACTTTTGGCTGGCCATCTGAGCATTCTAAAGCTCGCGAGTATCGCCATTACCGATATTCCCGCCAACAAAATTCGAAATGCCGTTAAAGTGACGGGGTCGATAAATTCCAACATGTATTTAACAGCAGATAAGTTAAAGCCCCACACAATCATAACAGCTGTTAAGATGCCGTAAATTTTCCAAGGAGTCAATTGTACAGACCTTCTTTCGCCTATCCTAGGACAAGCATTTATTTTACCATTTTGTACCTAGCCCTTATTTAAGTGTAGGAACATTATACTGATAGGCCTTTCTGTCAATCAATAAACTAAATACAACAAAAGCAGCGAGTGATAACAGCACCGGCATGGTCACTGTGTGCACACCGAACAGATTGCCGTTTTCCAGGTTATAAAAATGCAAAGCGATATAGCTACTAATCCCTGTTGCCATCGATGCAATCGCGCCGTATTTATTGCCCCACTTCCAGTACAACCCAAGAACAATCGGCCAAATAAAAGCGGCTTCTAGGCCACCGAAGGCAAATAGATTCAAGAAAATTAATAGTTCTGGTGGATTTAATGCTAGTAAAAAGACAATAACGCCAAGAACCCCTGTCACACCAAAAGAAATGCGCTTGATCGTTTGGATCGTGGCGTCAGGTTTTACGTAATTTAAGTAAACATCTTTCACAATCGACGAGCTAACTAGCAGGAGCAACGAGTCGACTGTTGACATAATGGCAGCCATTGGAGCGGCAAGAACGATGCCCGCTACCCAAGGCGGCAAGGTTTCCAGTGCAATCAGTGGAATCACTTTGTCGCCAATTTCAATACCTGGCATCACGGGGCGTGCAAAGACGCCGATCAAATGCATATTGAGCATAATCACACCGGTGACAAGGGTTCCAATAATCAAAGCTCGGTGCATCGAACGCGAATTTTTATAAGACATGGCACGCACCGCAATTTGCGGCAAGCCAACTACGCCGACACCAACCAAAATCCAAAATGATGACACGTAAGCGGCCGTTAAATCACCAGTTGCACCATAAGGCGTCACCAAATTCGGGTTTTCATTGATCAGGTCATTCACGATATTCGGAATGCCGCCGCCTGCACTAATAACTGCGACCAACAACACCAGTGTCCCGACTAGCATAACGGCGCCTTGAACAGCATCTGTCAGTGCAACTGCGCGGAAACCGCCAATTGTAACGTAAACAAGTACACTAACCGCAAACAAAAACAGCGCTGAATTATACGATAAACCCGTTAGTGACTCGACAAGGCGTGCCCCGCCTATCCACTGTGCTGCCATCGCTGAGAAAAGAAAAACAATAATGCTAAAAGCAGATAGCAATACGACAGCTGAACTGTTGTAACGTGATTTCAAAAAATCAATCATCGTAATCGCTTTGTAGCGGCGTGCCATAATGGCGTATTTTTTACCGAGGATCATTAACACAAAATAACCGGTTACGACTTGTGCCATGGCGAGCAGCACCCAACCAAATCCCATCGTATAGGCTGTGCCGGGACCACCAAGAAAACTCGAGGCACTGCCGTAAGTCGCGACCATCGTCATCGCCAGCACGAAGCCACCAAGTTCACGACCGCCGAGGAAATAATCACTAATGAAATTGGAAGACGTCGACAACTTACGACTCGACCAATAGCCGATAAAGAAAATGACCAGTAAAAAGACAATCATCGGCACCAATACTGCATAATTCATCATGAATCCTCCTCTTCGTCAAACGGTACTTCTGTGAAAAAAAAATGGACCACGACGATGACCAATACCGAAATCAGCAAAAAGCCAACGACACAACTGTAAAAAAACCAATCTGGCAAACCGAAAATGTAGCTGTACTCATCAACAGGTCGTGAACCGAGACCATACGCAAAGCCAAACCACCAAATAAAATTAAACAATGCCAAGCCGACGCCAATCCACGCTTCTTTGTGAGCTATTTTAAACCGCCAATCTGTTTTTTCCATTCTACACACTCCGTTCGTCTACTTTTAACGGCAAGTCGAAATTTACGTCTTTTCTTACTCCATCGTACATGATTGCCCGTTCTAACTGATGATATCCAGTCTTTCTAAAACAGTCAAAAACCCGAAAGCTGTTGCTTCCGGGTTTTTTGCTTGTTTAACGCGCCAAGACGTATTCAACATAAGCACGCCAAGACGTATTTTTCGCATCTTCAAAATTGGGTTGACGTCCTGGGAATGGCATAAAGACTTTTGGCGGCGAGACAAAAGTCTCGAGCTTGTCTTCATGAATAATAACCGTTCCGGCTTCTGGCCCTTTTGACAATACGGCTTTCGCACCGTCTTCAAAATCGGTAGTTACAGGCAATGTCTGCGGACGACCGTTAATGTTCAATACATGTGTTTTGCCATCTACTCCGTCGTAATCGAAAAGCCAAGCTGTCGGTAATGCAACCGCATTTTCAGCTTTTTCTACTGTAATCGACGTGTTGACGTTAGTGCCAAAGGGCATTACCTCTTCAATCGGCGTATCCGCCACCACTCGAATTTCGTAATACGCCAGTGGGTTGTTTTGCTTTTTTGGATCTAACTGATGATAGGCTTCTAGCCATTTGGATTTTTCAGCTGGCACTTCAGAAACGCTTTGGACTGTCCCCGTAGCTATCCCATCAATGCCTTCGCCTTGAATTTTAACTGCATCTGCGACTTGGACTAACGGCCATTCATCTTCTAACACATAGCTAAGAAATACTTTTTCATCGGAATAAATTTCAATACTTAACGGTGCTGTGTCGCGGTTGATTTTGGACACCGTTCCATCTACGGGACTGATGACAGACGGGTTCGACAAGCTTTGTGACAATTGCGCATTCAATACCGCTAATTGTGATTCAATAGAAGCCAATTGTTGTTCTGCTTGAGCAATGCCTGCAGCGTAAGAGCCATCTTGTGGAACCGCTACACCGACAGACACATTGACGTCAAACTCGATGGTTTCACCGTCTTCGTTGGTAACTTCGGAATTATTCGACGCATCTTGTGATACAGGGCCGCTTTGAGCGTTTTTAGCCTGTTGAAGTGTGGCAAGCGAGCTTCTCACTTCGGTTTGCTGCCCTTCTAAAGCCGTTTTCTGTGTTTCCCACGCCGCACGCTGTTCTTCTGTTTCTGCTTCGTTTAATAGCGCTAGCTCAGATCCTGCTGTTACGCGGTCTCCTTCACTCACGGTCCATTGTTCAAGTGCTTCATGATCTTGAACATAAATTTCCACGATTCCTTGCGGAGCTGTTAGAGCTTCTTTGAACAATTCCGTATCGTATGTACGGGCATAACTTTGTTCATAATCACTGACATACACGCTTTTCGGCAAAATGCTTTTCTCACCAAATAGCAAAAGAGCATTAGCTGTCAAAAAAGCAACAACTGCTACCGATAAACCGACAAAAAAGAACTTATTCAAATGGGTTGCCCCCTTCCATGAAACCACTCAACATGTCGTTTACCGGAACCAGGCTAAACAAGGCTACGAACAGTGCTACGAAAATATGCAGCATAATCAAGCCGAATAAAATCAGTTTCGGGCTGGTTTTTGTAAAGCTGCGGATAAAACGATATTGTACAGCGATGATTAAGGAAGTAAATACAGTCAGTTGGTTAAAGAAATAAATCAAGAAATGATTATCCAAAAACGTCGCGGCAATCGGTCCGAACGAGAAAAATGAAACAGACGTCGTAAAACCAGTCACAGCAAACAGTAAGAAAATCAACCCTTTTTCGATGACCAGTAAAGCAGTCACATACATTTGCATGATGATCGCGGCTCGCCACGGCATCTTCAGAATTTTGCTGAATAAAAAAGAAGCTCCATATAAATGGAAAGCTACATAAAACCCAGCCCAAAGAAGTGTGCCCATAAGCGAAGTCCAACGTGCCAACGTATAAGCGTCCCACATCCCCGCTGATAACAGTGGCGTCAATGAAGAAGTATTCATGCCCCAAACTTCACCGATGGCAAAAACCAACAGACCGATGGCAATGATGCAGGCAATGCGTTTGTTGACATTGCGCATTTCAGTCATTTGTATATTATGTATAAGTTGCCCTTGTCTAGAGAAAAAATGCCAGAATTTAAAGTCCGATATCATGCGTATAGTTCCTTTCAAGGCAATTAACGTTCTGCTTCACTTTACTTTACCAAAAAAGCGTCACCTTTGGAATGAATTAGCTGGTACATTTTCCATTTTTTAATCGCTTTGAGTCGAAAGACTTAGATATCTGGTCTGACATCTACGCGTGAAAACGAAGAAATTGCTTTAAGCGAACGCTTTCGAATCGACCATATGGGCCATGCTGATGGCTCCCCATCATAACTATCGCCACAGTTTCTTAAAAACTACAGACACCTCCGCTCTCTAGCAAAAGCGCGTTACGGGAGGGACGGATTGAAACCAAAACACTCAAAAAAAAAGAGGCTGTTCATGGCGAACAGCCTCCTTATCACCGAATCACGCTTCCGTGATCCGGTATTTCTTATGTGAAATTACGGTCATGTTGGATGCCGCACCAATTTCTTTTGCGTCTTCTGGTGAAATTTCAACAATCACCGAGTTGTCCATAATTTTAAAGATTGTGCCGTTAACATCGACGCCGTTGCGAGTGAACGAAATCCATTCGCCTATGTAGCGCGCTGCTACGAATTCAGATACTTCTTTTTCATGGGGTTGGAATGCCATCATTACCACGCCTCTCTTTTTAAAACGCTATCTGCTTATTGTACCACAATTCAGCTTCTATTTCACCTTTAAACAAATAGGCTATCCAGACAAATTTACGCAGTAAGTATCCATCATTCGGTGGCGTTTGAAATAAAATGAGGCGTTTTTTCGTTAACGCTACGCTTCTTCATCTACAAATCGGCGGACTGCACATAACTCGGTGGCATGCTTTGTTCCTGCCAATTCAATGATCTCAACCGATTTTCCAGGAGTAGGCGAATGAAGCATTAAACCATTGCCGTAATAAACACCCACATGATGAAGTTTGCCTCGTCCTTCCTCGTAAGCAAAAAACAGCAAATCACCAATGTGCCACGTGTTTTGTGCATGCAGGTCAATTTCAATGCCTTCAAGTACTTGGTCTACCGCATCACGCGAAATAATGACGCCATTGGCTTTCATTAAATTATACGTAAAACCTGAACAGTCATAGCCATAGCTCGACATCCCTGCCCATAAATAAGGCAAATCCAAAAACTCCGCTCCAAGATTGGCGATGTCCAATCCATTTCCTTTTGGACTTTGGTTATACGCACTAACTATTTCCACCGTATTTGCCATAATAAATGCATCTCCATCAGGCGTTTGCAAACGAATAAAGTCAGCTATTTCTTTGACGGGTAACATTGTATTAAACGACACCACTTTTAGCGGCTTGAAATTCTCTGTCCACAGTTGTGCTTTATGATGCGTAACACGGGCATAGCCAAGTTCTGTTAAGTTTTCGACTTCTTTTAATTGACTACTAGGTACCCATCCTGGATAGCCACGTTCATCTTTTTGGCATGGTTGCCAAAGCGCCATGATTTTCGCCCAGCCGTTTACTACCTCCTCAATCAACACAGGTTCCCCGTATAGGAGTTGCGTTTGGATTCGGTTGCTATCAACTAAGTCTTGTTTGTCTTCCCGGCTCATAGTTCGTAGCCAGTTGTTCAAATTAGGGTGTTCCGCAATTCCTTCCGCATCGACCGCACGCGCTTTTTCTGGTGCTGTCCAAACGGTTGCAACCGGAACACGACATACCCATGCCGTGGATTCTGTCTGCAACAAACGATTCACTCCATTTCTGTTCTAATTTAGAACCAGTTATTCGACACCAGGAAGAATAGTCAAGGTTTTGGCATCGCCATCTAAACGTGCAAGCGCACCAAGTGGTACAGAAAAATGGGGTTCACAATGGCCAATTTTAAAGCCTTTGACAACAGGTATCTTCAATTGACTAAAGTAATGATCGACTACCTGATCTAATGTCAATGAAGGTTGTCGTTTATTTGGCTCAGCGTTTTTGAAATCGCCAATAACAATGCCTGCTGCTTCATCAAATTTCCGCGCCATGCGCAGCTGGTTTAAAATTTCATCCACTTCATACGGTTCCTCATCTATTTCTTCGATCAGTAAAATCTTCCCCTTCACATCCAAATCGAACTTGGTGCCAATTGCACTGCGGACTAAAGACAAATTGCCTCCGACAAGTTCGCCTTGAGCGACCCCTCCGACCAGTGTTTCGAGAGGCGTGACTTCTTCTGTGTAATGCAATTCGAATGGTTCAAACAATTGATTGAACATGCGGCGACTGCGTTCATGGAATTCTGGTTTGCCAACATCTGAAGCTAACATTGGTCCGTGGAACGTCACCAAATCGGCGTATTCCCCGATAGCTGTATGTAAAAAGGTAATATCCGAATAGCCCCAGAACACTTTCGGGTTTTCTTTAATCATGGCGTAATCAATTTGGTCTGCTATACGCGCCGCCCCGTAGCCGCCACCCGCACAAAAAATGCCCGACACTTCTGGGTCTTCAAACATCGCGTGCAAATCGGCCAAACGTTCTTCATCCGTTCCTGCCAAATAACCATTGACCGCAGTCACGGAGTTTCCCAGTTTGACTCTTAGGCCGAGCTCTTCTAAAAACGGTAAAGCTTTCTGAAGACTTTCTTGATTGGGTGGACTCGAAGGCGCGATGACACCTACTAAGTCCCCTTTTTTTAATCGACTTGGTAATTTACGCAAAATCATCTACTCCTTTTATGTACTAACGTTTTTTTCAGTATACCCCTTCAGACACACTGTTTACTGAAATCGGGATTCAACAGAACTTTGCTTGCATCGCAAGTTCCGTCATTACTAACATGGCACGGTAAGCTTCTAGTATATCTTTCGCTTGAAAATGAACAATGGTCGTCTGTTGTTGTAATTCGCACCCCGGCATCATGGCGGCAAGTTCTGCTTCACCGTAATTGGTAAACTCGATTTTTAATAGCGGTTTGTCTGGTGGAACGAGTGGTTTAACATTTTCCCGGTTCTCAATTGCGCGTATAGTTTGTGCTTGTAGAAGCTGTTGTGCTTTTTTCGGATGCAAAGTTTGCACCGCTGAACGCGTTAGAGATTGTTTAACAGCTGCTGTGGTAATGTTCGGAATTAATGCTTGTGCTTCTTTGCACGCACAATCGTCTCCTGCTACTAACAATACGGGTACCCCTTAGTAGCCGGCAACATAGGCATTAAAACCAAGCTCACCAATTTCGACGTCATCAATCCACATTGATCGCACCGCAAAAACCATGGAATGAGCCATAACCCCTTTTTGTCCTGCTCATGCATGATATGCAAAAAAAGCACCTGTAAAACTACTATCTAAACCTTCAACCATAGAATACGCTTTAACTCCACCCGTAATCAACTCCGCTCTTTCATGCAACTCCTCAGCAATTAGGTTATTCATCTTCGAGTGACTGTCGTTGACCAACAACTTGTCAGCACCTGCATCCACTGAACCATGAATAATCGCATTGGCATCTGCTGTCATCAAACGACGTCCACGTTCGTAATTTTTTTCTTTAGCATCTACATAGGTATAGTCCGGCAATGCTGTGACGCCTTCCATGTCCATAGACAAATAAAATTTCATTGAAAAACTCCTTTGCTATTCATTTCTGTTCCGTTCTTATGATTCAATGTACCAATACACATAACATAGTTCAATCCACCGGACGCCGAGATTATCCAAGAACAGGATAAAAAGAGCCTTTTTATTTTATTTTTTAGAATTTTTAGTTATTTTGTACGATGTTTATCACAAATCATTCATTTATACTAAAAACAAGTTAGCAAACACCGTAACTTACCTGTAAGATCTCCATAAAAAAACAAAAAAGGAGCGGATGATTATGAATTTCGATAAAGTACTTGAATTAGGTTGGGGAGATCTTGCAATCGGAGTAGCTGGCTCAACAGCCGTTATGCTATTTATCAATTTCTACACTTTAATGTAAGGGGTGACATATGATTAACGTAGATACTTAAAAGCTCTTTTCCGATTCAAATGGAAAAGAGCTTTTAACATGCTTTTTTTTTTGCATTCAAAAACGCCTTCCCCCTTACAATCCGGAAAGACGTTTTTTATCCATAGGCTACTAATTCCACTTTACAAACCTCCATGTAATTGTTGTAATTCGCGCTGCTGAATTAATAACTCATCGAACATCGCTCGGTTTCCTGTACTCAATGCTTCATCGATCAGGCGACTGTAGTTTTCCTGCTCTAAAAAGTAAATAGCATCGGTTGCTTCTTTTCGTGTTTGTTCGTTCACTTCAATCAATTCATCTCTTTCTTCTTGCACTATTGCTTGAAGATGCTTGTGGATATCCGACACGAGCAGCAATTGATACAAAGGCAAGCGGATAAAGCGATTGCCTTTTTGAAAGACGAACACTTCCGAAAGGTTTTCTACTTGAAAGGTATTGAGGTTGACGATAATCTCTTTGCCTTCTACGGGAATAAAGTGAAACAACTCATCATCTTTCATAATTGAAAAGTACTGATAAGCAAACACAAACTTTACTAGATGCCCTTCTTTCTTTGTATAGAATGGCTTCATGAGTTTTACATGCAACATATGACTCACCCCCCTAATTATTTGTAATATTCTGATTACATAAATTATAGCATAAAAGTTTCTTCTCGAATATAGAATTGCATAACAACCTTCTTATATAGTAGACGTTTATGAACATTTTTTGTCACAACTTTTATGCTATTTCTGTGATTCATCGTTCTTTATGATCCTCCCAAATTTTTTCTCACGAAGTTGAAGCACAGATTTCTTTCACTAAGTACGATTAACAAAGGTTCTTCCTCACACACGACTACTTACAAAATCGCACTCTATACCGATCTACCTGTGCCAAGAGAATACTTAATACGAAAAAGCCTACCAACTAACCAAAATAGGTTAGCTGGTAGGCACAGGAGAATCGCGTTGTTATTTTTTCGTGCGTGTTCGTTGATGTCGGTGACGTGGAGTGGTGACCATAAAATGCATTTCGTTTGGCTCAATATAAATACATAGTTGTTCCAAAATACATGCCACCAAAACACGAAACTCCTCATCAGATAATTGCCGTTTGTAAAAAACGATTCGGTTCATTTTGAAATCAATCTGTATTTGCGCTAGGTGCTCTGGAAACAATTGAGGGTTATGGATACTGTAACAATCACCATCTGATGAAATTTGCCAACTGATTTTACCAAACACCAATTCATCCTTCGTATAGACTACTTCCCAAGCCCCAACGTCCTTCGGATGCAAAACAGAACGCAAGTCGGGGATTTCTAAAACAAACGAATTGAACAACTATCATTCTCCTATCCAAAACGATATAATTAGGTCTTTATAACTTTTATAATACCATTTATCTTACACAAAAAGAGGACTAAGCAGAAATAAATTTGCTATTTTTTAGGCTATGCTGCATTAAACGATTGTTCACCGTTTACGGAGCAGTCTGAAAGTCGTATAATAGAAGGAAAGTCTATTTTGGGGCGATGCATATGGCTACGGTTCAATCCCTAGCGAAAAGATTCGAAGATACGATTCACAATTATATGGCTGCTATCGACAAATCACTTCTACCGACTCGTGCGTTGGATGAAGAAATGGTTCGAAAAGCAGTCTTTTTAGTGCGACACGATGGTGTACAAATTCAATCATTTAACGAAGAACGCTTATTACTTGAAGCTATTGTAAAAGATGCTCATGCAGTGAAGGTTATTTTGAACTTTGACAAGCTTACGGCAATTTGTGCTTGTCCACAGGAGCCGATGTGCCGCCACCGATTGGCGGTCATTTTTGCGCTGTATCAAAAAATCGGTTCTCTTTCTGAATGGGTGGCCTCTTGGCGTGAACCTGAAAATAAACAACTTACCTTATTAGCTGAGAAGCGCTCTCCTGAGCAGTGGACAAAGCTAATCCGCAGCATCTGGCGCGATGAAATTCCAGATTACACAACACGCAATTATTTTTATTTTGAACAAATGTATGATGGTCGTTTGAAAAACGCATTGTCTTATATGCCCTTAGAACGTGAATGGAAGGTTCTTTACCGCACTTATGCTCATTTTATTTCTTTGACGGAAGTATGGGCGACTTTTATCACGGGTACACAAGAAGTTCACCATTCGTTTTTTAAGACTTGGTTTGATGACGAAATCCATGCATTGCGGGATTTGCTTGAGCAACTGCGCGTGCAGCACCGGACATTCGAAACAGATGCTTTTTTTGAACACTTGAAAATCTTAATCCGAGAGTTTATAGAAGAAAAAGATCAATCATTTTCACAGCGTTTTTCACTTTACGAATTATTTTGGACTACCTTGTTTACTACGAGCAGATTGCGTGAAGAAGAACTGTTGGCATTTAAAAATCCGGATGAACGTTTAAAAACTTTTTTTGCCGTTTTGTTAAAGAGAGAATTGGACGTTAAAAAAATATCGCCAAACGAAACACACGACTGGGTCGCTTTAGCTGTTCTTGCTGAAAATGAAGGGCACTTACAAGCGCTGACCAGTATTCTCTTGGCCATCAAGCCTCACGTAAAAACATTTCTCTTTGAAGGACTCTATACACAATACCGGCATCAATATGTTCGAACGCTCAGTCGCTTGTTTTCACAAATCGAATTAAGCGAATTAGACTGGGAAGATCTATTCAAGCAGTTTGGTCATTATGGGTTGCCTGCGTACTCTGCTTATTTAATCGAAAAGCAATTGTATAAACAGTGGGCAGAATTGCATCACCTTCACAATTCCCCTTTGTATTTTGCAGAGGAGTGCGGTCTTAAAGAAGTACAGAATGAGGCACCTGACTATGTGCTGCCGCTCTTTCACCGATACGCGCTGGCTCACCTTGAAGAACGGAACCGTCCAAGCTACAAACAAGCGGTCCGAATCTGGAAAAAGATGAAAGCAGCCTGTAAAAAAAGTGGTCAACTGGACTTTTGGACTGCTTATATTGCTGAAATCCGGACACAGAACAAACGCCTGCGTGCACTGCAAGAAGAGATCGAGAAAGGAAATCTTATATGAATCAATTCCAAACTGAAGGAAGCCGTCTCTATTATTTAACCATTACCCGTGGAGAACTTTTCCGTATTCAAGCGGTCAATGAAGCCGGCAACCGGATTCCTCCTGAAATCTGGAAGTCGTATTTATATTTTCTGGATAAAGACAGCTTTTTTGGCTTGACTGCACAGACTGATGGCCTGGATTTGGTCTTGACTCCCGCTGATTTTGTTCGTCTATTTCAAAGCGAACCTCACCATTACGTTACATTTGTCGGACAGCGCGCTGAAGATGAAGGCTGGTTGAAGCTTGCCGGAAAAGTGGCAGACTCGTTAAGTGATCCTAAGCTATGGGATCATGTGACAATTGAAGAAAATAATATTATCATTCACGATGCCTATGGAGATAGTGAAATTCGAACGTTTCTTGCTGATACCATTCAACATCAATTGCGCCAAAAAGGATTATCAGTAGCCCAACTTCCTTATATTCAAGGCTTTGTTCAACAAGCAGGTTGGCAAGGGTTACCGGATGCTGACGATTATGTCGTAGCAGTGCAGCTGAGCGAACCGGATGCTAATGAATTTTGGTCTTTTAAAGTGGTTATGCGTTCGAAGCGTGGCAGTGTTTACTGGTCTCCTTCTAAGCGCCGTGCAGATGAACTCATTGATAAAGCTTTACCAGAGAAATGGCGCTCTTTTGCTGAAGATATCAAAAAACGTCAATCGTTGCTACTGAGTTTATGCCCTTCTATAGAAAGTTTTGATGAAGATCGCTTTTATCATACCGAATGGACAGACGCAGAAATTCTTGAGTTTCTGCGCAATGATGCAGAAATTTTGCAAGCTTTTGGTATTGAAGTGTCCATTCCGTCTTGGTTGAAAGTTGTTCAAGAATCAAAAATCCGCGTCAAAGCGAATGTCAATTCACCGATCAAAAAAGCATCGGTTGTCGGGCTTGATCAAATCATTAATTTTGACTGGCAGTTTTCCTTAAATGGTCATGAGCTGAGCATGCAAGATTTCCAACGCTTAGTGTCTGAGAACAAAGAATTTATTCGTATTGGGAACGAATGGGTGCGTGTCGATTCAAACTTATTGATGCAATTGCGGAAGATGATTGAAGAAGCAGAAGATGCTGATTGGACAATCAAAGATATGTTGTTCCAAAATGTCCCTGATATCATGTTGGAGGAAACGGCTGATGAAGAAGATCCATTAGTTGAATTCCATTTGAACCGATCGCTAAAAACATTGCTGGATAAACTACTGGACAAACGCGACTTACCTGAGACACCCTTGCCACAGAATTTATTGACAGAGCTACGTCCTTACCAGAAAATTGGTTTCGATTATTTGGTGTTTATGCGTGAAGAAGGCTTTGGACTTTGTTTGGCAGATGATATGGGGCTTGGAAAAACGGTTCAGTTGATCACCTACTTGCTTCATGTCCATGGAAAAAATCCCGATCAACCATCGCTCATCGTCTGCCCAACTTCAGTGCTCGGCAACTGGCAAAAAGAATTAGAACGTTTTGCGCCTGAGCTAAAGGTCGTCACTCATTACGGAAGCATCCGTCCGAAAGGCGAAGAATTTAATGCCTTCTTAGCTGAAGAAAAACCGGATGTTGTTTTATCGACTTATGGCATCGCCTCTTCGGATGGTGAGGAAATGCAAAGCTTGCACTGGTCGAGTATTACACTCGATGAAGCGCAGAACATCAAGAATATGTACACAAAACAATCCCGGACCATTCGAAAATTCAAAGGTGACCATCACATTGCCTTGACAGGAACACCAATTGAAAACCGTTTGTCTGAATTGTGGTCAATTTTCGATTTTATCAACAAAGGCTATCTCTATCGGATTAAGCAATTCCAGGAGAACTTTATGATTCCAATTGAACGGGATAATTCTGAAGAACACAAAGAAAAATTGCGTCAGCGGATTCAGCCGTTCCTGCTACGCCGGACGAAAAAAGATCCGGATCTTCAGTTAAACTTGCCTGAAAAACAAGAACAGCTGGAATATTGTCCACTAACACCAGAGCAAGCGGCTCTTTACGAAGGACTTGTCCAGGATACGGTGCAGAAAATGGAGACGCTCACAGGATTCGAGAAAAAAGGACTAGTCTTGAAAATGCTTAGTAAATTAAAGCAGCTATGTAATCATCCGTCTCTTTACTTGAAAGAGCCGTATACCAACGCTGCTGAAGTTTTGCCTCGTTCTCAAAAACTGGAGCGCATTGTGACCTTGGCCGGAGAAATTGCTGAACGCGGGGAACAATGTTTGATTTTCACGCAATACATCGGGATGGGACATTTGTTGCAACAGGCAATCAATGAATTATACGGACACGAAGTGCCATTCTTAACAGGCAGCATGCCAAAACAACAACGGGATACCTTAGTGGCTCAGTTCCAAGCTGGAAAATTCCCGATTTTCATCTTGTCTTTAAAAGCAGGCGGTACGGGCCTTAACTTAACAGCCGCAACGCATGTCTTACATGCAGACAGATGGTGGAATCCAGCTGTGGAAAATCAGGCGACTGACCGTGCTTACCGGATTGGTCAAACCCAATTTGTTCATGTTCATAAATTTGTGACAATCGGGACGATTGAGGAGAAAATTGATTCGTTATTGGTTCAAAAACAATCGATGTCAGAAGAATTTATTCAATCGAGTCAATGGATGACCGACCTTTCTGATCACGACTTGAAAGAATTATTTACTTACACACTTTAATTAGCGTTAAATAATCCGGCCAGGTCCCCACCTGGCCGGATTTCCCCTTTTAGACGCGAATACTCACCCTTTTTGAATCGAACGGAAAATCACTTTCAGTTCACTTAGTTCCCGCTCGGCCTCTGCCAATCGTTGATGGAGCAAAGCCGTTAGTTTGATTAATTGCTCCATATGCACTTCTAGCTGCAGCTGCACATCTTTTGGCATAGCTAAGTGCCTCCTTTGTTTACTCATTTATGCATTGATTTGTTCAGTTTGTGGCGGTTGGAAATCGAAGTCTGCATCGTTTTGCGGCACTTCTGACTGCGGAGCATTTTCTTCTTGTGACTTTCTTTTATCGAGGAATCGAATTTGATCACCGAGTACTTCTGTCACATAAATACGTGTGCCGTCTTCTTTATCGTAGGAGCGTGACTGAAGACGTCCCGTAACTGCGACGAGTGAACCTTTGACGCAGTATTTCGAGACATTATGCGCCGGTTTTCCCCAGCTGGAACAAAGTACAAAATCTGTTTCTATTTCTCCTTTCTGATTTTTGTAGTTTCTCGAAACTGCAACGATGAAGGAAGTATGTATCCGACCTTCATTCATGACGCGCATGGATGGATCTTTTGTTAAACGCCCTACAATCCCAACTTGATTCATTTTCTCACCCCCTTTACTTAACTAGAGCATACTAAGAAGATTGAATTCTTTGCAAAGTAGGAAAAATAATTTTTTGGGGCTTTTCCTCTATCATATTTCATTTTTGATCGATTGCTAAAAATAGTTTTCGCTGCTATTAGTTGAGTTTGTTCAGTTTTCATACGAGTGCACCGCAAATCAAAACTGATTTTTAGTAGAATCTGGATATTTCCAAACAAGCTTTTTCAGTATGCCAGCCAAATCTTCTATATGCTATACTGAAACAAAGTTGTATAGGAGGCATTGCTAAATGAAAACATTTAAAATGCTGTCATTGGGTATTGAAAAAGATGACCAAGTGACGGATTATCCGGTAAATGACGGCATCATCATCAACCAAGAAAATAGTGAACGCTCGTGGATTCTTGAAATGCTGATTGATTTAGAACATCAAGATACGTTTGATCAGCTAAAAAAAACAAAAGAGACGGTCGCCGTCCAAGTTGTCATTTCTTATCCTGGAAACGAACCTGCCCCTTTTGAAGTAGAAGTTCATGATGTGAAAATCATGGGTGATCATGTTTCAGTCTTAATGAAAGGTACACTAAAACGAGCTCGTCGAAAATACGCAGAAACTTTGCTGTCAGAGTTGCTAGAAGATGGACTTGAAGGCCAAGACTTACTCGAACGCTTTGAAATCGATATGCGTACGCGGCCAGGGCTTCGTAAAGACGAAACTTAATGGCACCTTAAAATCCCATATAAAAAGCTGTTCCTGAAAGTCTACATTCTGACTTTCAGGAACAGCTTTTTTATTCTTAAATGAATGGAAGCGATGTTTATTCGTTTACTCAAACTTTAATCGAGTGATTTTTTTACCAGCTTTTCTTCAATAAAATCCGCTTCTGCTCTGCATGCATAGTCATAAGAGGTATGTAAAAGTTCCTGTTTGGCTTCAATGCGGGCAACTTGTTCTTCAGAAGGGGGTTCGTTTACTATCCGTTCAATTGTTTGATTGATTCTTTCTGCAATACTTTCGTGAAATGCAGGAGCAAGCTTCGTTTCTTCCGGTACTTGTTTATACCACTTTGCCTCATTTTCAATATATGCTTTCCAAGCAGCCATAAAGTCGACTAACTGGTATTTCTCTTCTTGCCATTCAATTTGAGTCATATATTTTTCGAATACTTTCGAGATGGATTTTGTAATACTGCTTTTCACACTTGGTGGCAGTGATTTGTACATATGACTAGCCTCCATTTCCAAACGCCAAATTTAGATGTGCAGCTTTAGCAACTTACTCTGCTGAAGCTACTGGTCCCAGTGCAAAGAGAATATCGCATTCGCACGCAATTTCCCCATCCACTGTAGCAATTGCATGACCTTTGCCCATTGAACCGCGCAATTTTGTCAATACTACCTCTAAACGCAACTGATCACCCGGCACAACTTGTCTTTTAAATCGACAGTTGTCGATGCCTGTAAAAAATGCTAGACGGCCTTTATTGGCATCTAATTGTAGAACAGCGGCTGCACCAACTTGTGCGAGCGCTTCAACAATTAAAACACCCGGCATAACAGGGTACCCTGGAAAATGCCCATTAAAAAACTCTTCGTTTGCCGATACGTTTTTTAAGCCAACAGCTTTCTTGCCAGCTTCAATTTCTAAAATGCGGTCTACCATCAAAAATGGGTAGCGATGAGGTAAAATTGCTTGAATTTGTTCTGTTGTCAACAATTGATCCAGCTCCTTTTATCTTACTTTACAGTGTCTACTACTCTTTTTTCAAGTGCCATCTACTAGGTGAAGTTTTTCGTTATTTGCCACTCATGATATCTACTATATGCTGCCAAGTTTCCCATTTCAGCGCATCAGCCGGTTCACCATCGCCAATGACACCAAAGCCAATCATGACGCCTAAAACAACCGCTAACGCAATCAATGCAATGACAATGATAATACGAAGCCAGATTGGAAACAGCCGTATTTGAACCCACCACGTCTTTTTCGGATTCTCTGTACTTGCTGCATCTTTAGACGTTTTTTTTCGAAGAGAAAAGTTTTTCTTCAGTTCAGCCATTCACTCCGTCAACCTTTCCATCTACTGAATTATCGAATTCCAAACAAAACTCGAATAGATAAACTGTAGTTAGTATAACTAGAATATTCTACTTTGACTATCTGCCGATTGCCCTTATTTTCTGTGACGAAAAATATTTTCTTTTGCCTCCAGCATCAGACCCGTTCCCAACACAACACATTCCAATGGATTTTCGGCAATTGAAACAGGGATTTCTAATTTTTCGGCTAATAACTGATCCAGCCCGTCCACTAATGCGCCACCACCCGTTAAAATTGCGCCACTTTCCACAATGTCTGACGCTAGTTCAGGTGGCGTTTTCTCCAATACCATTCGCGCTGCTTCAACTATCGATTGAATCGAATCCCGTAAAGCAGTTTCGATTTCCGGTGAAGTAATGATCAACGTTTTTGGAAAAGCCGTTAACAGATCACGTCCACGTATTTCTATTTCTTTTGCTTTGGTACACGATACTGCTGTCCCAATTTCCTGCTTAATCTTTTCGGCAGTTTTTTCACCAATCAACAACTTATGGTGATGTTTAATATAAGTCATTATCTGCTGATCAAAGCGGTCACCGGCTATTTTAATGGTTTCACTTGTGACAATATCCCCCATGGATAAAACTGCGATATCCGTCGTCCCACCACCAATATCAATGACCATGCTGGCGTTTGGTCGATAGATATCAAGACCGGCACCAATTGCCGCTACTTTTGGTTCGACTTCCACGTACACTTTTTTGGCACCTGCTTTTTCTGCGACTTCACGGATTGCATTTTGTTCAATACTCGTGACATTCGTCGGACAACATATTAGAATGCGTGGCTTTGACATAAAACCCTTTAACTTTAAAATATGAATAAAGTGCTTCAGCATTGCTTCAGTAACATCAAAATCGTGGATTACTCCATCTCTCAATGGACGGACAGACACAATGTGTTTTGGCGTTCTACCAATCATTTTATGCGCTTCTTTTCCAATAGCCACGATTTCATTTGTTTTCTTATCCATGGCTACTACTGAAGGTTCGTTCAAAATGATTCCTTTGCCTTTAACATATATTAATACATTTGCAGTCCCTAGATCGATTCCGATATCTTTAGAAAACATTAAGCTCGCACTCCTTTTAAACCAGTTATTCCGTTTGACGACTTATAATCTAGCGCTTTTCGAACGGCATATGTACAAAATGCACAAATCAGTTTGACTTCCCTACTACTCAACGATAGAAAACTCCTCATTGACAAAATTTCCCGCCATTTTTATGTACCTTCAAAAAGATTCTCTTAACAGAGTATTTTATCATAATGTAGATCTCATTGACAAAAATTCCTCGATTTATTCACACCAATTGAAAAAGCTTGCGGGACTGGTAAACAGTGCCGCAAGCCCTTTATAAACGTATTAGACCAATTGCTCAACTTTAACATCAATCTGTTCAGTAGTTACACGCTCAATGTCTGCGCCTAAAGCTGCTAGTTTTAAATGAAAGTTAACATAGCCGCGATCCAAATGATAAAGTTCGTTTACTCGTGTAATTCCATCTGCAGCAAGTCCCGCAAGAATCAATGCAGCCGCAGCTCTTAAATCTGTAGCCGCAACTTCAGCTCCTTGAAGCTTTGAGGGACCTTCCATAATTACCGAACGTCCTTCAATTTTAACTGCAGCATTCATGCGACGGAATTCTTCCACATGCATAAAGCGATTTTCAAAAACAGTTTCCGTCAAAATACCATTGCCAGTTGCAGTTAGCATTAATGACATCATCTGCGATTGCATATCTGTTGGGAATCCTGGATGTGGCATTGTTTTGATATCGATTGAACGGAGCGGACGACTTGCACGGATACGCAATCCCTCTGCTGTTTCTTGAATATCAACACCCATTTCACCCATTTTAGAAATCAATGCTGTCATATGTTCTGGCACAGCGTTTTCGATCGTTACATCGCCTTCTGTAATTGCAGCTGCGACCATAAACGTTCCTGCTTCAACACGATCTGGGATGATGTAATGTTCAGCACCATGCATCTCTTCTACCCCTTCGATGCGCATCGTATCTGTACCCGCGCCAATAACGCGACCACCCATCTCATTTATGTAATTAGCTAAATCAACAATTTCAGGTTCTTTAGCAGCATTTTCGATAAGTGTTGTGCCTTCTGCTAAAGCAGCAGCCATCATAATATTTTCAGTTGCGCCTACACTCGGAAAATCCAAATAGATTTTCGCACCACGTAAACGACCTACTGTTTTTGCTTCAACAAATCCGTTCCCAAATGTAATGCTCGCACCCATTGCTTCAAAACCTTTTAAGTGCTGATCGATGGGACGTGATCCAATTGCACAGCCACCTGGCAACGCTACACGAGCAAAACCATTACGCGCAAGAACTGGTCCCATTACCAAAATTGAGGCACGCATTTTACGTACATATTCAAATTGTGCTTCGCTCGATAACGTTGCAGAAGAATCAATTAACATTTCATTTTTTTCTGGGAAATACTCAATGGAAACGTTCAAGCTTTTCAAGACCTCTTGGATTGTGTATACATCTGCTAAATTCGGTACTTCTTTAATTACACTTGAGCCTTTAGAAGCCAATAATGCTCCAGCCAATACAGGGAGAACTGCGTTTTTAGCACCTTCTACCCGTACCTTTCCTTTTAACTTTTGGCCGCCTTTTACAATAATCTGATCCACTAATATGCCCTCCATATGTTTAATATTCATCTATATATCTCATCTACAATTAAAAGTCCAATGTCATTATTTAGAACCAAAACCTTATTCATATTACCTTTTTTTTTAATAAAAAACAAGCAACTATACTCTCATTTTGTTCTATTATTAATCGGAACACTACATTGTTCGTATACCTATTCACTTTTATGTCCGTTAAGGCTAAAAGTCATGTTTTAAAAGTATTTCTACTAAACCTTTTCCCCTCTGTCATTAGCGTAAACCTTATACACTCTTTTATTTCCCCGGAAATATTAATTTTGCCGTTTTGCCACAGCTATGAACTTCAAGGCCATGGCAAAACGGCAATTTTAAAACAGATAAGGCAATTGCCTAGACCAAGATGAAATATTTAGGAAAAAAGTAGATACCATTGTCCCTATTGAAATACTAAGAAAAATATATAGAATTTGGGCCTGTAACACATGATGCTTGTGAATAAATTTTTCAAACATTAATGCACGCATCGCATAAAAAGCAACCCCGGTGAAGAAAATATGGCTAAAAATAGAAATCAATGCTGTTTGTCCAATCATGTTTTCCATGTTATCCATCCTTTCATAAATTGAAAAAGCGGACAAAAGTCAATTGCCCTTTTGCCCGCTTCTGCTTTTCTTTATTTTCTAGTTTCAACGGCCAACTCCTCGGGTCATAAGCCAACCCAGCTATGTGGCAAAGAACGCCACACTGTTGGTCTGCCTTATGCCTGTCGGAGCTGTGCGGCCGCTTTCACTTTTCTTACGATCCAGTTCCAACGGCCAACTCCTCGGGTCATAAGCCAACCCAGCTATGTGGCAAAGAACGCCACACTACTGGTCTGTCTTATGCCTGTCGGAGCTGTGCGGCCGTTTTCACTTTTCTTTAAACATTACCCTCATAAACGTTGATACGATTCATCGCACGCTTTAACGCCAATTCTGCACGTTTAAAGTCGATTTCATCTTTATTTGCCTGTAAAAGTGCTTCTGCACGTTTAGCGGATTCCTGAGCACGAGACAGATCGATGTCTGTTGCGCGTTCAGCCGATTGTGCAAGGATAGTCACTTTTTCAGGACGGATTTCAAGAAATCCGCCGTTTACCGCAACTAATTCTGTCGAGTTGTCTTTCTTTAATCGGACTGCACCGATTCCAAGAGGAGCTACTGTTGGAATGTGACCTGGTAAAATACCCATCTCACCTGTTGCTGTAACTGCAATAACCATAGATACTTCTGAATCGTATACCGGGCCGTCGGGAGTGACAATATTGACTGTAATGGTCTTCATTTTTTTCCCTCCTGGTCCCTGGTTTTAGACTTCTACGCCCATGCCTTTTGCTTTTGCAATAACATCTTCAATGCGTCCAACTAAACGGAAAGCATCTTCTGGCAAGTGGTCATATTTTCCATCAAGAATTCCTCTGAATCCTTTGATCGTTTCTTGAACTGGAACATAAGAACCTTTTTGGCCTGTGAACTGTTCAGCAACGTGGAAGTTTTGAGAAAGGAAGTTTTGAACGCGGCGTGCACGGTTAACCGTCAGCTTGTCCTCATCACTTAGCTCATCCATACCAAGGATTGCAATAATATCTTGTAATTCTCTGTAGCGCTGCAAAGTTTCTTGAACTTCACGCGAGATTCCGTAATGTTCTTCGCCAACAATTTCTGGTGACAATGCACGAGAAGTTGATGCCAAAGGATCCACTGCTGGGTAAATACCCATCTCAGAAAGTTTACGCTCAAGGTTAGTCGTTGCATCTAAGTGAGCGAAAGTTGTAGCCGGAGCCGGATCCGTATAGTCATCGGCTGGTACATAAATTGCTTGAATTGATGTTACTGACCCTTTGCTTGTCGTCGTGATACGCTCTTGTAATTGACCCATTTCAGTAGCAAGTGTTGGTTGGTAACCAACTGCTGATGGCATACGGCCTAGTAATGCAGATACCTCAGATCCTGCTTGTGTGAAACGGTAAATGTTATCGATGAATAGAAGAACGTCTGCGCCTTGTTCGTCACGGAAGTATTCTGCCATTGTCAAACCAGTCAAAGCAACACGCATACGTGCGCCCGGTGGCTCGTTCATTTGGCCGAAAACCATAGCCGTTTTCTTAATAACGCCAGAATCGCTCATTTCAAAGAACAAGTCATTTCCTTCACGTGTACGTTCACCAACACCAGCGAATACGGATAAACCACCGTGTTCTTGTGCAATGTTGTTAATCAATTCTTGAATAAGAACTGTTTTACCTACACCGGCACCACCGAAGAGACCGATTTTACCACCTTTGATGTAAGGTGCAAGCAAATCGACAACTTTGATACCTGTTTCAAGAATTTCAACTTCTGTGGAAAGATGCTCAAATGTAGGTGCTAAACGGTGAATCGGATCGCGACGCACTGCTGCTGGAATTTCTTCCCCTAAATCGATAACTTCACCAAGCACGTTGAATACACGGCCTAATGTTACATCTCCAACTGGAACAGAAATTGCTTTGCCCAAGTCAGTTACTACTGAACCACGTTGTAATCCATCAGTGGATTCCAGCGCGATTGTACGGACTGAATCATCACCAAGGTGAAGAGCCACTTCAAGCGTTAAAACGACTTGATCTTGGCCGGGACGATCAATATTTACAGTTAAGGCGTTATAAATAGCTGGAAGCTGTCCGTTAGCGAACTTGATATCTACAACAGGTCCCATAACCTGAAGAACGTGTCCTGTATTCATGCTGTTCCCTCCTGTCTTACTTTTTTATAAAATTCCCTATACGGGATGCTCGTTTTTTAGAATGTAGCATCTAGATTTTACAGGCTCTCAGGCAATCTACTCTAGAAATAAAATTTCTAGTGCATTTCGCCTTCAGCCTGTCGAGTCTACATGAATACTTCTGTATGTCTTACTCTAAAGCAGATGCTCCGCCGACAATCTCTGTAATTTCCTGTGTGATTGCTGCTTGGCGTGCACGGTTATATTGAAGTGTAAGTCCACTAATCAAATCAGACGCATTATCAGTCGCGCTCTTCATTGCTGTCATGGATGCAGCATGTTCACTCGCTTTGCCATCAAGAACAGCCCCAAAGATTAAGCTTTCTGCGTATTGAGGAAGTAGAACTTCCAAAATTGCTTCTGCTGAAGGATCAAACTCATACGATGCAGTTGATCCTGTCGGTTGAATATCCGTCAGCGGCAAGACTTTTTTCTCTGTGACTTCTTGTTGAATAGCTGAAACAAAGTGATTGTAGTACATATAAACTTCGTCATACGTACCATCTGAGAACATACCAACAGCTTTGCGCGTTATTTCTTTAATATCCGCAAACGTCGGATGATCCGGAAGT
Source organism: Planococcus kocurii (assembly GCF_001465835.2). NCBI lineage: Bacteria > Bacillati > Bacillota > Bacilli > Caryophanales > Caryophanaceae > Planococcus > Planococcus kocurii. The sequence goes on along the minus strand of NZ_CP013661.2, from coordinate 2,470,830 downwards.
GCGATTGCACTCTCAAGAATCGTCATTCCTTGCTTCGCAAAGAATTCCTTTCCTTTCCGGCCAACGCTGAGGATTACAAAGTCGTCATTAGATGTATGGCGTTCGCGGATTTTAGCCATAACAGTACGAAGAATATTACTGTTATATCCACCTACTAGCCCACGATCTGATGTAATCACTAAATAAGCGGTTTTCTTTACAGGGCGAGCAATCATCATCGGGTTGCTAGTATCTGAAGACCCAGCTGCGATAGATGCGACAACATCCTGAATTTTGTGCATGTATGGAACGAACGCTTTCGCGTTTACTTCCGCACGGCTTAGTTTAGATGCAGAAACCATTTGCATGGCTCTTGTGATTTGACTTGTTTTCTTCGTTGACGTAATTCGGTTTTTTATATCGCGTAATGATGCCACTGGTATTTCACCACCTTATTATTTTTTCTTCTTATTCGAACTCGATATTACTCAGATTTTGCAAATGTGCGTTTGAATTCGTTAATCGCTGCAGCAAATGCGTCATCAGCTGGTAATCCTTGAGTTGTGCGAATAGTATCCAAAATTTCTGTGTGGTTTAGATCTAACCAGCTTGTCAATTCAGCTTCAAAGCGAGAAATGTCGTTGATCGCGATATCGTCAAGGAATCCACGAGTTAACGCGTAGAAAATAACAACTTGTTTTTCAACTTTGATTGGGTTGTTCAAGTCTTGCTTCAAGACTTCAACTGTACGTTTTCCACGCTCAAGTTTCGCAGCAGTTGCAGCATCAAGATCTGAACCAAACTGTGAGAATGACTCAAGTTCACGGAAAGCAGCCAAGTCAAGACGTAATGTACCCGCAACTTTTTTCATTGCTTTGATCTGAGCTGAACCACCAACACGTGATACAGAAAGACCCGCATTGATCGCTGGGCGTACACCCGAGAAGAATAGATCCGACTGAAGGAAAATCTGACCATCTGTAATCGAGATAACGTTTGTTGGAATATATGCAGCAATATCGCCAGCTTGCGTTTCAACGAACGGCAATGCTGTGATAGAACCTGAACCAAGAGTTTCGTTTAATTTTGCAGCACGTTCTAGTAAACGTGAGTGCAAGTAGAAAACGTCACCTGGGTAAGCTTCACGGCCTGGTGGACGACGAAGTAGTAGTGAAAGTTCACGGTAAGCAGATGCTTGTTTTGTTAAATCATCATAGACGATTAACACGTGTTTGCCTTCAAACATGAATTCTTCTGCCATTGTAATACCTGCATAAGGAGCCAAGTACAATAATGGAGCTGGTTGTGAAGCTGAAGCTGTTACAACGATTGTGTAATCTAATGCTCCATTTTTACGGAAAGTTTCTACTACGTTACGTACAGTAGATTCTTTTTGTCCGATTGCCACATAGATACAAATCATATCTTGGTCAGCTTGGTTTAAAATCGTATCGATCGCTACAGAAGTTTTACCTGTCTGACGGTCACCGATGATCAACTCACGCTGTCCACGACCGATTGGCACAAGTGCATCAATCGCTTTAATACCTGTTTGAAGTGGCTCATGAACCGATTTACGGGCCATTACACCTTGTGCAGGGCTTTCAATTGGACGAGATTTTGTTGTGTTGATTGGTCCAAGACCGTCAACAGGTTGTCCAAGTGGATTTACTACACGTCCGATAAGTTCGTGTCCTACCGGTACTTCCATAATACGGCCAGTTCGACGTACTTCATCGCCTTCTTTGATGTCTGTGTAAGGGCCAAGGATAATGATACCAACGTTGTTGGCTTCCAAGTTTTGCGCCATACCAATAGCACCAGTTGAGAACTCTACAAGTTCTCCAGCCATGACATTGTCGAGGCCATGAGCGCGCGCGATACCATCACCAATGGTAATTACAGTACCAACGTCGTCAACTTTCATCTCTGATTGATAATTTTCAATCTGTTGTTTAATCAGACCGCTGATTTCTTCAGCTTTGATGCTCATGTATGTCACCCTCTCATAATTTCATAATTAACCGATTAGTTGACGTTGCAAGCGTGCCAGTTTCGTGCTCACGCTGCTGTCATAAATACGGTTACCGATTTGAATACGTAATCCACCGATCAACGATGGGTCGATAATATTTTCAATTCGCAAAGATTGTTTACCAATTTTTTTAGCGAATACAGAAGAAATCGATGCACGTTCTTCTTCAGTCAATGGACGTGTAGAATATACTTCTGCATCTTCGATTCCTTGTGCATGATTAGATAAAGCAATAAACTCATCAGCCAATGAGCCAACTTCGTTCAGACGTTTGCGTTCTGCCATCAATTGAAGTGTGTTAACGACAAACGGATTTGCCTCATGAAACACTTCATTGATTAAGTTTGTTCTTTTATCAGCTGAAAGTTTTGGAGAAACAATCAAATTGTAAAGTTCAGGAGTCATTTCAAAGACTTTTTTCACTTCACGTAAATCATGTTCAATTGCCAAAGACGATTCATGCTTTTGAGCGACTTGGAACAATGCTAAAGCGTAGCGTTCTGCAACTTGACTCACTGAACTTCGCCTGCCTTCGCAATCGTTTCATTAATCAACTGACGGTTGTCTTCCTCAGAGATTTCTTTTTCAAGCACTTTCGTAGCAGCAAGTAGTGACAATGCCACAACTTCTTCACGAACAGCTGAAATCGCTTTATCTCTTTCGTTAGCAATTTCCTGAACTGCAGCATCTTTCATGCGAGCAGATTCAGCACGTGCAGTTGTAATGATTTCCTCACGCGAAACTTCGCCTTGCTTTTTAGCGTTTTCAACGATTTCTTGTGCTTGCGTACGCGCATCTTTAAGAAGGCTGCGCTGCTCTTCAAGCAATTTGTGTGATTCTAGACGGCTGTTTTCAGCAGTTTCGATCTCACTCTTGATCAAATCTTCACGTTGCTGCATTATGCCCATCAAAGGACCCCATGCGAACTTCTTCAATAGCAACATTAGTAAAATGAAGATCACAAGTGTAGCGAGAATGTCTCCAATATTCAAAAACTCCCCGGTTGCACCGAGTACGAGGTGATCAAAAAACACGATTGTTTCACTCCCTTCAAGAGCCTAAAATGCAATTTCTTCTATAGTAAGATCTTTTATTTTCGTAAGTTGTGTTTCTGAAAAATACTAGTTCATACAAGTTTAAATGGCGAAAACCATGTCGAAGCATCCCCACCATTTAACTTTTTGTATAAAAATACTATTGGTTCATAACGATGAACGCGATAACTACAGCGATGATTGGCAATGCCTCAACCAATGCAACACCGATGAACATAGTTGTTTGTAATACGCCACGAGCTTCTGGCTGGCGAGCGATACCTTCAACTGTTTTTGAAACGATAAGACCGTTACCGATACCCGCGCCTAGTGCTGCTAAACCTACTGCGATTGCTGCTGCTAATAAACCTAATGAACCTGTCATTGTAATGTGTCCTCCTCAGGATAGTTGTTTTTTTGTTTGCTCGATGAGCAGTTTATACTCAATGGTCGTCGGCAACTTTATGCGATAAATAGACCATCGTCAACATAACGAAAATAAATGATTGGATTGCCCCGATAAAGATCGAGAACCCTTGCCACGCCATCATTGGTAAAATAGCTGTTGCAAATCCGAAAGCACTTGCTGATGCGAGGCCTGCTAACAAAGTTAACAAGATTTCCCCCGCATAGATGTTACCGTAAAGACGCAGACCGAGTGTCAGCGTATTTGCGAATTCCTCAATAATCTTTAAAGGAAATAGGAATGGCATGGGCTTAAGATAGCTTCCGCCATATCCTTTTAGTCCTTTTAGCTTGATCCCATAAAAATGGCTCAAAACTAGTACCGTTGCGGCTAGTGTCATTGCTACCGTCGGATCAGCTGTTGGTGATTTCCACCACAGATCTCCGTTGACAACTATTGCAAATGGAAGACCCAACATGTTCGACACAAAAATGAACATAATCAGGGTGATTCCAAGAACATGGAATCGGCCACCATCTTTCCAATCCATATTGCTTTTGATTATCCCTTTCACGAAATCCATGATCCATTCCATGAAGTTTTGCATACCCGTCGGTTTGAGTTGCAAATTCCGTGTAGCGACAAAAGCAATTAGGAAGACGATAAGAGCGGCTACAAGTAGCATCATAACGTTCGATAGGTTGAACCAGATCCCGAACACCTTGAGCATAGGAGCGCCATGTTCCACGATAGTTTCACCTCTCTTTCCACATTCTTAATGGTGTTTCACGTGATAAACAATCCGCTCTGTTAATAACAGAGCATAAGGGACCATCAACCCAATTACTGTACTGACCAAGTGAATGTGCTCTGCGAATAAAATGGCAATCGCCACAGCTGCAACACCTGATGCAAACCGTAATGCCGTTCCAAGCGAACGAACTTTCGAGCCTTCAGCCACCGCTCGGTCGAATTTCTCCATCCGACGAACGAGAATCCACATGTTGTAAATGCCGAACAAAGTTCCGATGATGAGACCTGCGAACACTTCTTGATAAGAGGTAAACCCCCAACCAATAACGTAGAACGCTAAGATGAAAAGGATCATCTTTTTCAGCCTTGTATATATCTCCCTAAGTCCATCCATTTTCACTTGTCTCCTGATTCGAATTTGCGGACAGTCTGAAGCATTGCCCAAACACCGGCAGTAATGCCTATGAATAGGCAGATGATCATGAAAAACGGGGCGGTTCCGATCCTTTCATCGAGCCACATACCTGTAAACACCCCGATGAGTACGGACCCGACAAGTTGTGAGAGGATGGCGCTGTAAATTGCCATCGCTTGCAAGGGCCTTTTTGTTGGGCGCATGACAACCCCCTCGAACTTCGTTGATTTGACATTACACCCTCAAAAAGAGTAGTCGCATCAGGCTTCCAAATTACATATTCTATGTAAGAAAACCTTCTCATGCATACCCTTTGTAAGCATACATTAGGGGTAAAATCATGTCAATTAGTAGAAGTGAAAAACTTCACAAGCGATTTCCCTCTGACATATTGTCGACAAACTTTAACTAGAAAAGTGAAAGTGCTTGTTTAGCTCTGACAGGTGTAAGACAATCTGGCGAAGCGGCGTTCTTTGCCGCACAGCCGGAGTGGCTTACATCCCGAAGAGCTGGGCACTTGCAACTGGCCAACACGAAAAGTGGAATCGGCTATTTTAGCTCCGACAGGCTTAAGGCAGAATGGCGAAGTGGCGTTTTTTCAGCCACACAGCCAGGCTGACTTAAGACCCCGAGGAGCTAGCCGATGCAACTGGACAACACGAAAAGTGGAATCGGCGATTCACTCTTTTACAACTTCGAGAAATAAGTGTGCAATGCTTCTACAATCCGAGCAGATGCTTTACCGTCTCCATATGGATTAGATGCTTGCGACATTGCTTTATACGCCGCTTCATCCGTCAGCAATTCTTTGGCCATTCCGTAAATTGTTTCTTCGTCCGTTCCCGCAAGCTTAAGCGTTCCCGCACTAATACCTTCAGGGCGTTCAGTCGTATCACGCAGGACCAATACCGGCTTACCTAGTGATGGCGCCTCTTCTTGAATGCCACCAGAGTCAGTCAGGATAAAGAACGAACGTGCTGCAAAGTTGTGGAAATCCAAAACTTCCAACGGTTCGATCAAATGGATACGCGGATCGCGACCCAATACCTCATCTGCTACTTCACGTACTGCCGGATTCATATGCACCGGGTAAACTACTTGAATATCGTCATGCTCTTCGATCAAACGTTTGATGGCACGGAACATATTGCGCATCGGTTGGCCTAAATTTTCACGACGATGTGCCGTCAAAAGAATCATACGATCCGTACCGATTTTCTCCAAAATTGGATGCGAATACGTTTCACGCACCGTTGTTTGAAGTGCATCAATCGCTGTATTTCCTGTAATATAAATGGTTTCTTCTTTTTTGTTTTCAGCAAGCAAATTTTGAGCAGATTTTTCAGTTGGTGAAAAATGAATGTCTGCCATGACTCCCGTCAATTGACGGTTCATTTCTTCAGGATATGGCGAGTATTTATTGTGCGTACGCAAACCCGCTTCTACATGTCCAATGGCAACTTGGTTATAAAATGCGGCAAGACTAGCGGCGAAAGTTGTTGTCGTATCGCCATGAACCAGTACGATATCTGGTTTTGCTTTTTTCATAACTTCATCAAGCCCTTGCATCGCGCGCATTGTCACATCAGTCAATGTTTGGCGATCTTTCATAATGTTCAAGTCGAAATCAGGCGTGATACCGAATGTCTCCAGAACCTGGTCCAGCATTTCTCTGTGCTGCGCCGTCACCGTTACTAATGGCTCAATGGTGTCTGGATGTTTTTGCAGTTCTAACACAAGCGGTGCCATTTTAATGGCTTCAGGCCGCGTACCAAATATCGTCATTACTTTCCATTTTTTCGTCAAGCTGATATACCTCGCTCTCTTATTTTGTTCCGAATAATCGGTCGCCAGCATCTCCAAGACCTGGTACGATATATCCTTTTTCGTTCAATTTCTCATCAAGCGCTGCGATGTAGATATCCACATCCGGATGAGCTTTTTGCAAAGCTTCTACACCTTCAGGAGCTGCGATGATGCACATGAAACGGATTTTTGTGGCTCCACGTTTTTTCATAGAGTTGACTGCTTCGATTGCTGATCCGCCTGTAGCAAGCATTGGATCAACTACGATGAAATCTCGTTCTTGTACATCAGAAGGTAATTTCAAGTAGTACTCAACCGGCTGCAACGTAACCGGGTCACGGTATAACCCAATATGTCCAACTTTAGCAGCTGGAATCAATTTCAAAATTCCATCTACCATTCCAATTCCTGCACGCAAAATCGGCACAACGCCTAATTTTTTTCCTGCTAAAACTTTAGATTTCGCCATTTGAACTGGTGTCTCCACGTCGATTTCCTCTAATGGCAAGTCGCGTGTGATTTCAAATGCCATCAATGTAGCAATTTCATCCACCAATTCACGAAACTCTTTTGTGCCTGTAGATTTATCACGGATGTACGTTACTTTATGTTGGATCAGCGGATGATCGAAAACGTATACTTTTCCCATGGCCTATCTCTCCTTTTCAAATATTATCTTAAATAGTATAACAGAAAACCAGTAGCCCAAGTTGTCAGATATTGCTTTAGCATTATTCAGTTATTTTCACCTATGGTTTATTTCACAAAAAAAAGCCAGGATAACTTCCCCAGCTTTTCTTGGCATCAAATTTTCGGACAACCATCAGCGCCATTCATTTTTGAGCTAACGCAATTAATGTTCAGTTGCTAACAAGTTTTTCTGTTACAAGAAAAACGCTTCATTCAGTGGCATCGGTTTATAAAACAGATAACCTTGCCCTACTTTGCAGCCAAGCTCCAACAATGTTTGACGATCTTTTTCCGTTTCCACACCTTCTGCTACTGCACGCATGTTCAGGTTTTCTGCAAGTTGGATGATGGTTCGAATAATTGCCAATGTTCCTGGCTCATTCATATTCGAAATGAATGAACGATCGATTTTTAATTCTTCGACAGGCAGTTTTTGCAAGTAGCTGAGTGATGAGTAACCTGTTCCAAAATCATCAATCGACGTAGTAAAGCCGCACTGCTTCAAGTGTTTGAATACTTTATTGGCTGTCTCGATATCAACAAAGCCAATTCGTTCTGTAATTTCCAATTGAATCCACTGTGGATCAATACCATACTCGGCAGTCATATCCATCAGATGCGGAACAAATGAATGATGGAAAAAATGATCTGCTGATATGTTGATAGCTACTTGTCGAACCTTCAAGCCCTGCTCTACTCTTTTTTTCATCCAGTCCAACACTTGCTGTAAGATGTTCTGCTCCAACAAACGAATCTTGCCATTTTTTTCAGCTGCTGGAATAAAGACATCCGGCGGAATCGTGCCAAGGTCCGGTGAAGTCCAGCGAGCGAGCGCTTCAAAGCTTAAAATTTCACCAGTTGCCAAATCGACTTTCGGCTGCAGGTGCACGCCCACTTCATTGCGCCTGAGGGCTGCGGTCAATTCATTAGCCACACGCAGGTATTTCATCATAAACTCATCATGTTCACTCTCAAAATAACAAATCGCTTCGCCTGTTCGAAGTTTTGCCTGAGACAAAGCACTATCTGCACAACGAATCAATTCTTCCGAATTCTCTTGATGAGGAGTCACAACTGCTACACCAATTTTCAAAGTTAGAAATAATTCCATATCGCCAACAGTAATCGGTTCGACTAGCCCCTGCAACAGATGCTCTAAATATTCCGGGATTTTAGTGAACGGCATCATGCTAAACATGGCCAACGTTGAATCTGAAAACCGGGCAATCAAGCCCTCAGAAGAATTTTGTGACAGCATCAACCGTTTGCCGATTTCACTCATAATGGTATCTCCTGTGCTGTGACCGTATTGATCGACTACTGCGACGTATTCATCTGTTGATATAAAGGCAATAAAGCCTTCTCGTTTTTCTTTGAGCAGTTCAGCGACTTCATTTCTGAAATAATTTCGGTTGGGCAATCCTGTATGCTCATCGACATAAGCAAGCCGCAGAATTTTTTCTTGCTGCTGAGAATACTTGATCGCCAGTGAAGTAATGGATCCGATTTCTTCCATAAAGGCTAAATCTTCTTCGTGTGGAGTCAATGGAACAGAAAAGTAAATCCCAAACGTACCCATTGTCTTTCCTTCAACGTTGAATATGGGAATGGACCAGCTTGCTACCAACCCATACTCTTTTACCAATTGCTGATGATTCCGCCATAGATAATCTGTGCCCATGTCTTCGACAACTACTAATTTCTGTCTATGAAACGCAGCTCCGCACGTTCCAATATCTTCTTCAACGGCTAAGCCACTAATCGCTTCTTGAAAACCTTTTGGCATAGAATTGGCTGCACCGATTTTATAAAATTCATCATCATCGATCAACAAAACTGTACATTTTGCACTATCAATAAAAAACGATTCGGCTGTATGACAGATGTCCTGCAACAGCACACTGAGCATATGTCCTTTTTCAATGCCTCTATACGTTTCTTTTTGAAGTTTAATCAGCGCTTCCGCACGCTTACGATCTGTAATATCGTGCTGTAGCATCAAAGTGAAATTGAAATTCTTCTCTGGAAAAGACAAAGGCTCCACTGATATTTCGTTCCAAAAAGGTGTGCCGTTTTTTCGGTAATTGACGATTTCAACTACTCCACTCTCACCAGAAGCCACGCAAGCACGTACTTTATCACTTGCTTCTTTCGCTGTTTTTTCTCCGTGCAGAAAGCGTCCATTGCGCCCAAGCGTTTCCGCTTCGCTATAGCCGATCATTTTGTAGAAAGCATCATTTGCATAAACGATGGGATGATTTTCTATTTCAGAATTGATGATTAGAAACGATGTATGGAATTCTACACCTAGACGGCGCAGCCACTCTATAATCACTTTCTTATCTCTTTCAAGTTCATTCGTGTACATGCGACACGTCCCTCCTGCTGTTATTTCTATGTACTTCAACTGAACAATATACATTCACCTTTACATGCTGATACGAAGAAATTTGACCATCTACAACTTAAAGTGGTGCCGCTATATAACGAAAAAAAGTATAGACTTCTGCAAGCTGAGCGTAGCAGCTAGAAGAATCGCTATCACTACGAGAAATGAAGTGCCTCTTCAAATTTAATAATGTAAAAATACAGCTACCAAGCAGTTTTACTCGGTAGCTGCATGAATTTATTTATATAAGGGATGCGCAGCAGTTAGTTTAGCCGTACGTTCTGTAGCATCTTTTTTCACGCTTTCGTCTTCCGGATTTTTCAAAAGCATGGCCATAATCGCAGCAATTTCTTTCATATCCTGTTCTTTAAATCCACGAGATGTAACAGCAGCAGTTCCTAAGCGGATACCCGATGTGACAAATGGGCTTTCCGGATCGAATGGAATGGTATTTTTGTTCGTCGTAATACCAACTTCATCAAGTACATGTTCTGCAACTTTCCCGGTCAGATTTAACGAACGAAGATCGAGCAGCAGCAAATGATTGTCCGTGCCGCCAGATACGATATTCACACCTTCTGCGATCAATGCTTTAGCTAGTGCATCCGCATTTTTTACAACTTGTTCAATATAGGTTTTGAATTCTGGTTGTTGCGCTTCGCCAAATGCAACGGCTTTCGCTGCGATTACATGCATAAGCGGACCGCCTTGAATTCCTGGGAAAATCGTTTTATCAATTTTTTTCGCAAATTCTGCGTTACAAAGAATCAATCCACCACGTGGCCCACGCAATGTTTTATGCGTAGTCGATGTAACGAAATGAGCATGAGGGACAGGATTGGAATGAGCTCCAGTAGCAACTAGACCTGCAATATGAGCCATGTCGACCATCAAGTATGCGCCAACTTCATCAGCAATTTCACGGAACTTAGCAAAATCCAATTGACGTGAGTAAGCACTTGCTCCAGCAACGATCATTTTTGGCTTATGCTCTAATGCCGCTTGACGAACTGCTTCATAATCAATTAATTGCTCTTCTTCCGTGACTCCGTACTCAACAAAATTATACTGCATCCCACTAAAATTCACTTTGCTACCATGTGTTAAATGCCCACCATGGTTTAAGTTCATCCCAAGAATCGTATCGCCTTTGTCCAAAATGGCTGTGTATACAGCCATATTGGCCTGTGATCCTGAGTGAGGTTGAACGTTCGCATGCTCTGCGCCAAAAATCTCTTTCAGCCGGTCACGTGCAATGTTTTCAACCACATCTACATATTCACAGCCTCCGTAATAGCGTTTGCCCGGATAGCCTTCTGCGTATTTGTTTGTTAATACTGATCCTTGTGCATCCATAACGGCTTGCGAAACAAAGTTTTCAGAAGCAATCAATTCGATATTCGCTTCTTGTCTTCCTTTTTCTGCATTCATCGCTTCATATACTGCTGGGTCTTGCGTCTTAATCAATTCCATCCGTATATCCCTCCCGTGATTGAACAAGCTCACGATTATAGTTCGCACGCTCACCGCCAATTAATTTCGGCCGTGTCGTAGCGGATGCCACAACCGCTTCACCTACTAGTTTAACAGATGTACGCAACGGAACGGCAACTCTTTTTAAATGCATGCCAATCATTGTTTGTCCAATATCAATCCCCGCATGTGCCTGGATTTCTTCTACCACCACAGGATCGATCATATTACCGAATGCGTATGCACTCATTGACCCTCCCGCTTTTGGAGCAGGAATCACCGTGACCGGTTCCCAGCCATATTTTTCAGCTGCCCGGCGCTCTACAGTCAAGGCCCGGTTAATGTGTTCGCAGCCTTGAAACGCCAAAAAGAGATGGTGGCGAGCTGCAAATTTTGCTAAAGGTCCAAACAAACTTTCTGCAATATCCAGGCCTCCACCTGTTCCGATACGCTTTCCTGCTACTTCTGATGTTGAACAGCCGACTACAAACACTTGGCCTTTCCTGAATTCGATCTGCTGCTCTAATTCGCTTAAAACCTCTTCAAGTTGCAATTGCCATAAAGTTTGCATGCCGACTCCTCCTTATTTTTCGAGGTCTGTGATTTTTTGAATGCGTTTTTCGTGTCTACCGCCTTCAAATTCTTCAGTTAGCCAAGTCTGCGCAATTTCGCGTGCAAGACCTGGACCAATAACGCGCTCGCCCATTGCTAAAATATTCGAATCGTTATGTCCTCTTGTCGCTTTTGCACTAAATACATCATGCACAAGTGCACAACGGATTCCTTTAACTTTATTCGCAGAGATAGACATCCCGATACCCGTGCCGCAAATCAAAATACCCCGATCAAATTCTCCACTTGCTACAAGATCTGCTACCGGTTTTGCATAATCTGGGTAATCTACTGAATCGTCTGTATGTGGACCAAAATCTTTGTATTCAATCCCAATTTCGTTCATTAAATTAACGATTTCTTTCCGTAGATTATTGCCGCCATGATCTGATGAAATTGCTACTCTCATAATATACCCTCTTTTCTTGGAATCAAATTTATGAATCAGCAAAAGCGCCAGTGTCGAATCATGCCGAATTTTCTTCACGCTTTTAATTAATTCTAACATTTTTACGCAAAAAAGACAGGCAAACCCCTGAAAGGCTTGTCTGTCTTTTTTGCTCACGTCATTTTGAGAACGATTTTATCAATTAAGAACTTGAGTTCTTGGAATGTTTTTTCATACAGCTCCAGTGGTCCACCGTATGGATCACTAATATCCTTACTCGAATCTTTGGCGAATTCAGTTAACGTATGAAGTTTAGTGGCCACTTCCGGATATGCTTGCAACAGCGTCATTTTATGTGAATGGGTCATAGTTAAAACTAATTCTGCCCACTGCAAATCTTCAGCATCGAGCGGCTTTGAAGTATGCGCAAACGAAATTTGCTGTTGGTTCAGAACCGCTTGGGCGTTTGTAGAGAGTGAGGCAATTCCAGCGAATATACCAGCAGAACGCGCTTCTACACCAGCCACATTTTTGGACATTAAGATTGCTTCAGCCATCGGACTTCGGCATGTATTGCCCGTGCAAACAAAAAGAATTTTCATGTTGCATCTCCTTTCAGCAACTCAACTAAACCATTTATGGTCGGCCGCTTTTTCGAGTCTATTCATTAATGCGTCATTTTCTTTCATGCCAGATTCTACTGATGCCAAAATCAAGTCAGCATCTGTTAAATCGCATTTCCGTAAACTAGCATAGAGGCTGTCCATCGACAGTGGAAAATTAAAGTCAGCCATTGGGTATTCAGTTTCGCTAATGACTGCGATGCTTTTCCCTTTTTCTTGAACGTATTCGATCGCCTTTTCAATCAAGCCTTTTTCATTTTCAATCAAATACAAAGGAGCTGTAGGCGCGTAATGCATGTATTTCATTCCTGGTGATTTAGGTACATTGCTTGTGTTACCTGATGACGACCGGACCGTTCCGATTACTGCCTCTATTTGTTCTTTTGAAACTTTACCCGGACGTAAAATGACCGGTGGTTCGCTCGTCATATCTAAAACAGTTGACTCTATACCAATCTCAGTAGCTCCCCCGTCCAAAATCAATGGGATTTTAGACTCCATATCATGAAATACATGTTCAGCTAAAGTTGGACTAGGCTTGCCGCTCGTGTTGGCACTCGGCGCAGCTAAAGGCAATTGCAATTTTTGCAGTAAGGTTAACGCAACTGGATGATTGGGTACGCGAATTCCGACCGTTTGCAAACCCGCTGTTACATTAGACGCAAAAATTTCAGGTTCGGCTTTTAAAATCAACGTCAAAGCACCCGGCCAAAAAGCATCCATGCAGTCCAATGCTTTTGATGATACTTCTTGTACATATCTCAATGCCGTTTCTTTTGAATCAACATGAACAATCAGTGGATTATCTGCAGGACGGCCCTTTGCTTCAAAAATTTTACTGACTGCTTCAAAATTCGTTGCATCTGCTCCTAGACCATATACTGTTTCGGTTGGAAAAGCGACTATTTCACCAGATTTCAAAATATCCACAGCCTGTGTATAACTTTTTTCCTCATCCACATTTTTATCCACAACAACAATTTTCGTTTTCACACGAACAACTCCTATTTTTAAGGGTTTTTCATCTTTTATCCACAAATCGTGGATAAAGTCATGTAGCCTGTGCGTAACTTGTGTATAAATTACTCGATTACCGCAAAAACCATTCGGTCATTTTTGTTGATATCTTTTTTACAATAGATTAATGCTGTCGGAAAAGCTCTTTTTAGCATCTTTTCTACGGCAGCTCCTTGTTGATAACCTATTTCAAACCCGATAATTCCCGGTTTATTTAGCAATTTAGGAAATTGTTTTGCCATTTTTTCATAAAGTGCCAATCCTTCATTATCTGCAAACAAAGCATGATGCGGCTCAAAATCACGAACGCTATCCGATAGTCCTGGGGCTTCTGCATAGGCGATATAGGGCGGATTGGATAATATAACGTCCCATTTTTGATTTTCGATTGGTTTTGTTACATCACCTAACCGAAAATCAATTTCAGCATTTAACTCTTCCGCATTTTGCATTGCTGTTTGTAGCGCTGGCTCGGAGATATCTGTCGCAGTGACCTGCGCTTGTGGCAATTCACATTTCATCGTAATGGCAATAACACCACTTCCCGTACCAATATCCGCAATTGCGATTTCTTTTTTTAACATATGGCGTTCGATTAGTTGCAGCGTTTCTTCTATTAACTCTTCAGTTTCTGGTCTAGGAATTAATACATCGGCATTTACGCGAAATTGCCTCCCATAAAATTCTTCTGTACCTGTCAAATGTTGGACAGGAATTCCTTTTGTGTGTAGTTCAATATTCGCCCAAAAACTTTCTAATTGCGCTTCGGTTATTTCATCACGCATTGATGCCATTAACCCTGAATACGAAAGACCCAGTTCGTGTTGAAGAAGAACACGTGCGGCTCCTTCTTCGCGGCCATTTTCCTCTAAATAAGAAGAAGCCCTCTTCAGGGCCTCATAAACATACTTAAGCTTGGTCATTATTGAGACTTTCCATACGAGCAGATTGTTCTTCAATAATCAAGGCATCAATAATTTCATCCATTTTCCCTTGTAAAATCTGATCCAACTTTTGAATGGTTAAACCAATTCGATGATCCGTTACACGATTTTGAGGAAAATTATATGTGCGGATTCGTTCAGAACGGTCACCCGTTCCAACAGCTGATTTTCGGACTGCATCGTATTCAGCCTGAGCTTCTTGCTGGAATTTTTCGTAAACACGCGCACGTAATACTTTCATTGCACTCGCTTTGTTTTTAATTTGTGATTTCTCGTCCTGACACGTTACTACTGTATTCGTCGGAAGATGCGTCAAACGAACAGCTGACATGGTCGTGTTTACCGATTGTCCACCCGCTCCAGAAGATGCATACGTATCGGTACGAATATCATTTTCATGAATATCAACTTCTACTTCTTCAACTTCTGGTAAACAAGCAACCGTAGCAGTAGAAGTATGAATACGTCCGCCTGATTCTGTTTCCGGAACGCGTTGTACACGGTGTGCGCCATTTTCGTATTTCATTTTTGAATAAGCGCCTTTACCGGTAATCATAAAGACGATTTCCTTGAATCCGCCAAGACCCGTCGGATTTGAATCCATTACTTGCACTTTCCAGCCATTGGATTCAGCAAAACGCGTATACATGCGGTATAAATCTCCAGCGAACAAAGCTGCTTCATCGCCACCTGCTGCTCCACGAATTTCCATAATAACGTTTTTGTCATCATTCGGATCTTTTGGAATCAATAATTTGTGAAGGCGCTCTTCAACAACCGAAACCTGTTGGTCTAGTTCACTCACTTCTTCTTTGACCATTTCACGCATATCGGCATCCATTTTTTCGTCGAACATGGCTTTGGCTTCTGCCAATTGAGTGGTTAAGTCTTTGTATTCACGGTAACTTTCAACCGTTTCTTGCAAGTCTGATTGTTCTTTTGAATAGTCGCGTAACTTATTGGTATCACTAACGATATCTGGATCACTTAGCAATTCATTTAAACGGTCATACCGATCTTCTACTGATTGTAATCGATCAAACATAGGTGTCACCTCAAGTTCTAATTTTTGGTTATTGTTGTGATATTCCGCAAACTAGCTCCGCTTTCCTGCGGGCTTGCACCGAACTAACTCGGGCTTTATGCCCGAGTGGATTTCGGTACTTCGCTATCCCGCGGGAGTCTCCGCTAGTTTGCTTCATATCTTAATAAATGATATTAATAATCAAAGTCTTCACTGATGATTTAATGATAAGCCAACTGTAATTTTTAAATAGAGTTTTCACTTTACATAATTGTTCACATGACTCTTAGAAGGAAGAGCGGAAGGCGGCGAAGGGCAAAGATATGCTCCTGCATCGCTGCGCTGCTTCGTCGCAAGCGTCCGCCTGCAGCGATTTCGTCAAAACCATCTCAATATCTATACTCTATTCACTTAACAGTAACGCCAGTCGGCACTTCATGGTGATGGCGGCAGCGAGGTTCGTAGGCTTCTGATGCGCCGACCAAAATGGTTGGATCGTCCGAGCCTGCCGGTTTTCCATCGATTAAACGTTGCGTGCGACTTGCCGGTGAACCACAAACTGTGCAAACTGCTTGAAGTTTTGTTACTTGCTCAGCAATTGCGAGTAGTGCTGGCATTGGTCCGAACGGACGGCCTCTAAAGTCTTGGTCGAGTCCCGCAACAATTACACGGAATCCGTGATTGGCGAGTTTCTGAACATTGCCAATAATATCTTCGTCAAAAAACTGAGCTTCATCTATAGCAATTACATCAAATTCATCCGTAATGTATTCCCACATTTCAGATGAGAAAGAAATGGGCAAGGCAATTACAGTTGAACCATTATGCGAAACGACCTCTTCTTTACTATAACGATCGTCGATTTTCGGTTTAAATACAGCAATTTTCTGTTTAGCAAATTGGGAACGACGGACACGGCGAATCAATTCTTCCGATTTCCCGGAAAACATACTTCCGCAGATCAATTCGACCCAGCCTGTTTGCTTCATAACATACATAGGTGAGACCCCTTTCAAACACTTGTGTTTTTTACTGTTTTAGCGATCAGTAACGCTTTTTATCCCTAGTTATTTACTCAATGAGCGAAGAAATAGATGGATTAAGAGGTTTCTTTGCTATTTATCATACCAAAATAATGTCGTAACCTGCTGATTTTCTGGAATATGTAAGGCGTTTTTTCCGATATAAAACGAAAAAATACCCGCCAGGCGTTTTCGCGCGAGGCAGGTATAATTTTAATTGATAGAAGAAAGCAAAAGACTGGAAGTTGGAAATTCAACAATTGACATCCCCAATCCCAGTCTAGCGCTGAGCAAGTATTACTCGTTAATTTCTTCTTTTAAGCCGTATTTTTTGTTGAAACGATCTACGCGGCCATCAGCTGCTGCGAATTTCTGACGTCCAGTGTAGAATGGATGACATTCCGAGCAAAGCTCAACGTTGATGTTTTCTTTTACAGAACCAGTTGTGAAAGAGTTTCCACATGAGCAAGTTACTGTAGCTTGTTTGTAATCTGGGTGAATTCCTGTTTTCATTGTAATTTTCTCCTCTCGCCCTGAACCATCTGGAACAGAGTTTAATCTATTTTACTATTGCCTTACACGGTTCTTCAGACCGTATATGCAATAGCTTTGCTTTAATTCATTATCATAATCATATCAAATTCCTGCGTCTTTTGCAAGTAATTAAATCATCTTCTTATTGTTCCGATGCGTTTTCATCTCAGTTGCTAATTGCTCAAAAAATTCTTCATTGGTATTTGTTTGACCTAGTTTTTTCAGGAAACGTTCTCCAAAATCATGTGTATCCGAGAACGTTTTTCGAATAGCCCAAAGCTTTTCAAGTTGTTTCGGTTCAATTAACAATTCCTCTTTACGTGTGCCAGAACGACGAATATCAAGTGCTGGGAAGACTCGGCGCTCGGCCAAACTGCGGTCAAGATGCAATTCCATGTTACCTGTTCCTTTAAATTCCTCATAAATAACTTCATCCATACGCGATCCAGTTTCTACTAAAGCTGTCGCTAAAATAGTTAAACTGCCGCCTTCTTCGATATTACGTGCTGCTCCGAAAAAGCGTTTTGGTCGGTGGAAAGCTGCTGGATCGATTCCTCCTGATAGTGTACGTCCACTCGGAGGAATCACCAAATTATATGCTCGAGCTAGGCGCGTAATTGAGTCCATTAAAATAACTACGTCTCGTTTATGTTCAACGAGGCGCATAGCACGTTCAAGAACAAGTTCAGCGACTTTCACGTGGTTTTCAGGGACTTCATCAAACGTCGACGACACGACATCTGCATTTACTGATCGCTCGATGTCCGTTACTTCCTCTGGACGTTCATCTATTAGCAAGACAATTAGTTCTGCTTCTGGGTGATTCGTTGTAATGGAATTAGCGATTTCTTTTAGTAGCATTGTCTTACCCGCTTTAGGCGGCGCTACGATTAAACCGCGCTGACCAAATCCGACAGGCGATACTAAATCCATAATGCGCGTAGATAAATGAGCCGGCGTCGTTTCTAAACGAATGTGACGATCTGGGTAAAGTGGTGTAAGCCCTGGAAAGTGAACACGTTCTTTCGCCACTTCTGGATCTTCACCGTTGACTGCTTCTACTTGCAGCAACCCGAAATAGCGTTCATTTTCTTTCGGCGGACGTACTTTCCCTGAAACTTTATCGCCATTTCTCAAATCAAAACGACGGATTTGAGAAGCGGAAATATAAATATCCTGTGAGCTAGGCGAATAATTGATTGGTCGTAAGAAACCAAAACCTTCAGATTGGATAATTTCCAATACACCTTCCATAAAGAAAAAACCTTCTTGTTCTGCACGCGTTTTCAAAATCGCAAAAATTAGTTCCTTTTTAGATAGCTTACTGTAGTTAGTCAGCTTGTATTCTTTTGCTAAATTGTAAAGCTCTTTTAACGTCATATTCTCCAGTGCGGAGATTGTTATCGTTGCCATGTATCGGACACCACTCTTATTCGTATTATTTTTTATAAATCGTTTAAATAGGCTTATTGCTTTGTTCATTTATCTGTTGATTTAAGCATTCTTAACGTCTGCTCGTTTAAAGATGATGCAGATGGCATTTGATTCTTGTTACGTAATTTGAGGATCAGTAGTGAATGATTGAGAAGATCTTAAAGAAGAAGCCCGGCAAATTGCCGGACTTATTTATGAAGTAGGATCGTTAATCGTTCATTACGAGATTTGGCTTTTTCTGCAGACTGTGACGTCCTTCGATAAAGCGAATGGTTCCTGATTTCGCTCGCATAACCAGTGTGTGGCTTTCTGCGAAGCCACCTTTTAGCTGAACGCCTTTTAACAGTTCTCCGTCTGTAACACCGGTTGCTGCAAAAATAGCATCGTCGCCTTTAACAAGATCATCCATCATCAACACTTTGTTCACATCAATACCCATATCCATGCAACGTTGTGCTTCTTCTTCATTTTGCGGAAGCAGCTTCCCTTGGATTTCGCCACCTAAGCATTTTAAACCAACTGCAGCGATTACGCCTTCAGGTGCTCCACCAATTCCGAATAGAATATCCACGCCTGTTTGATCAAATGCCGTATTGATTGCGCCGGCAACGTCTCCATCACCAATTAGCTTGATGCGGGCTCCCGCTGCACGAATCTGATCAATAACATCCTTGTGACGCGGACGATCCATAATTGTCGCAACCACGTCTTCAATGTCTTTATTTTTAGCTTTTGCTACAGCACGGAGATTATCAATAATTGGCGCATTGATATCAATTTTGCCAACCGATTCTGGGCCAACCGCAATTTTGTCCATGTACATATCAGGTGCATTTAACAGGTTGCCACGATCCGCGATTGCTAGAACTGCTAAAGCATTCCATCCACCAGCCGCGACAATATTCGTTCCTTCTAAAGGATCTACTGCAACGTCCACTTCAGGACCATTGCCTGTTCCTAATTCCTCACCGATATAAAGCATAGGTGCCTCGTCCATCTCACCTTCACCGATGACCACTACACCACGCATCGGAATGGTATCAAATACCGTTCTCATCGCTGTGGTCGCTGCATCATCTGCTTCGATTTTCATGCCGCGGCCCATCCATTTTGAAGAGGCAATTGCTGCTGCTTCAGTAATACGCACTAATTCCATTGATAAACTTCGTTCCATACGATCAGTTCCTCCGTTCAGCTTTAACTATGTCTTAACTAGTGTAGCACATATTTTTATGCTAAAAGAAGATCAATTTGCGTCTTGGCTAAGGTCGGACTTCATGCTCGTCACAGGGTCAATTGTTTCTCTCCGAATATCAGCACCCAGACCTTGAAGCTTCTCAATAATAGATGAATACCCACGTTCGATATGATAAATTTCACGAATTTCAGTTTCACCTTCTGCAAGTAGCCCTGCGATTACCAAAGCTGCTCCTGCACGTAAGTCAGATGCCACTACAGTTGCAGACGTCAATGGCGTTGGCCCTGTGACAATTGCTGCTCGGCCTTCAACACGGCCACTGGCATTCATGCGACGAAGTTCATCGATATGCTTGAAGCGTGCCGAGTAAATGGTGTCGGTAATCATAGAAGATCCTTGAGCCTGAGTCATAAGTACAGAAAATGGCTGCTGAAGATCTGTTGGAAACCCTGGGTAAACTAATGTTTTTACGTCAATCGCATGAAGATCAGTAGATTTCGGAATAAAAATCGATTCTTCACCTTCTTGAACGTCAACACCCATTTCACGCAATTTCGCAGTCAATGCTTCCATATGGAATGGAATTACGTTATCAATCGTCACGCCATCACCAATTGCAGCTGCCATAATCATGAATGTTCCGGCTTCGATTCGATCAGGAATGATTGTGTGATTGGTCCCATGTAATTCCTCTACACCGTCAATTCGGATAACATCGGTTCCGGCTCCTTTGATTTTGGCGCCCATATTCGTCAATAAAGTCGCAACGTCAATAATTTCCGGCTCTTTTGCCGCATTTTCAATCGTTGTCTGTCCTTTAGCCATAACAGCCGCCAACATAATGTTAATGGTTGCTCCGACACTGACAACATCTAAATAAATTTTAGCACCACGAAGTTCATCGGCACGCAAATAGATCGCACCTTGTTCATTCGTTACTTTTGCGCCAAGCGCTTCAAAGCCTTTAATATGCTGATCAATTGGACGAGGTCCTAAGAAACAGCCTCCCGGAAGACCAATTGCTGCGTGCTTAAATCGGCCAAGCATTGCGCCCATCATGTAATAAGAAGCTCGCAATTTTTTCACATTGCCATTTGGTAAAGGCATATCTACCATTGTCGTCGGATCAATCGTCATTGTTCCGTCTTCAAAAGTCACTTCTCCACCAATTTCCTCCAAAATACTTTTCAGTGTCCATGCATCAGAAATCCCCGGTAACCCTTCAATCGATACTGGCGAATTAGCTAATATCGACGCAGGAATCAATGCTACTGCACTATTTTTAGCGCCATTGACTTTAATCGTTCCGGAAAGGCGATTACCACCTTTTATTTTATAAACATCCATTGAATTTCTCCTTTATCCACTTTTCGGGCCGTTTGGTTGGCTTGAAAAGTTCCATTGGTTCGGCGCTTCAACTGATTGCCGATCTCAACTTGCATTTTTTCCACTTTCACGAAGGCGTCCCTTCCCATTTCAGGAAGGAATCGACTGTTTCAAACTTTTTTAGTTTACTTCTACTGAACGTTTTTCCCAGTCTGCAAGGAATGCTTCGATTCCTTGGTCTGTCAACGGGTGTCTGAACATTTGGTGCATCACTTTAATTGGCATTGTCGCAATATGTGCACCGTTTAAAGCCGCTTCTGTAACGTGCTGTGGATGGCGAATAGATGCCGCAATAATTTCTGAAGAAATATCATGGATTGCAAAAATTTCTGAAATTGTTGCGATCAAGTCCATGCCGTTATGTCCAATGTCATCAAGACGCCCAAGGAATGGTGACACGTAAGCCGCTCCAGCACGTGCTGCAAGCAATGCTTGGTTCGCACTGAAGATCAATGTAACGTTTACTTTTTTGCCTTCTGAGGCAAGAACTGCACAAGCTTTCAAGCCTTCTGGTGTCATCGGCAATTTCACTGTGATGTTTGGAGCAAGATCAGCCAATTCGCGGCCTTCTTTGATCATCCCTTCTGCATCAAGTGCAATTACTTCTCCACTAATTGAACCGTCAACAAGCGCAGCAATTTCTTTTAAGCGGTCATGGAACGAAACATTTTTTTCTTTTGCGACTAATGATGGATTTGTTGTAACCCCCGAAAGAATCCCCCATGCGTGTGCTTCTTTAATTTCGTCAAAGTTTGCTGTATCAATAAAAAATTTCATATGTTCTCTCCTCCAGTTTGACGGGAAAAAGAGAAGACGCCTTTCGGACGCTTCTCCTCCGTCTTGTTGTTTTTAAATTATGCTTTTCCTGAACTTCCGAACTCACGCATTTTACCAGTAACTGTTTTTTTAATCGCTTCACGGGCTGGTCCCATGTATTTGCGGGGATCATAAACATCCGCATCGTTTTTCAACACTTCACGAACTGCTTGAGCCGATGTAATTTGGCTTTCTGTGTTGACATTGATTTTCGATGTACCAAGAGAAACTGAACGTTGAATATCTTTTAATGGAATTCCTGTTCCGCCGTGCAACACGAGCGGTACGTCACATAGTTGTGAGATTTCTTCCATTTCTTTAAACCCTAAATTCGGTTCACCTTTATAAGGTCCATGAACCGAACCAAGTGCAGGTGCTAGGCAATCAATACCTGTTTGTTCAACCATTTGCTTGCATTCCTGTGGATCCGCGTAAATAACGCCATCCGCAATGATGTCGTCTTCTTGTCCACCGACAGTCCCTAATTCTGCTTCCACAGAAACATTGTGCTGACGTGCATATTCGACTACTTGTTTTGTAATTTCAATATTTTCTTCAAACGAATGATGAGATGCATCAATCATGACCGATGTAAATCCTGCATCAATCGCTTCTTTACACTTCTCAAAGCTCGAACCGTGGTCTAAATGAATCGCCACCGGAACCGTAATTTTATAATCGTGCATCAATCCTTTAACCATGTTAACAACTGTTGTAAATCCACCCATGTAACGTGCTGCGCCTTCAGAAACTCCACAAATAACTGGAGAATTTTCTTCTTGTGCGGCTTGAAGAATAGCCTGTGTGAATTCTAAATTATTTAAATTGAATTGACCAATTGCATATCCTTCTTGTTTACCTTTTATCATCATTTCTTTCATAGAAACTAACGGCATTTAAATTTCCTCCTCAGCGATGGTTAAAGCGAATATCCTTTATACTATATCAAAAACCCAGTAGTTACGCCACTTCTTCGCTATCTACTGTTCGAGTAGTTGCTTAACTGCATCACGCACTTCAAAGACATCGAAAGGCTTAGTGAAATAACGCTCCGCCCCCCAATTCATTGATTCTTTAATGAGATCGAGTTCACCATAAGCTGTCATCATGATGACGTGAATGCTAGGATTAGTCTTTTTCAAGCGCTTTAAAATCTCAATGCCATCCATTCCAGGAATTTTCATGTCTAGTAATACGAGATCCGGAGAAAATTCCTGTACTTTTTTAAGCGCTTCTATTCCGTTTCCCGCTGCGATTGCTTGATAACCTTCTTTGCTAAATACTTCTTTTAATAATAGTCGGATGCCTAGCTGATCGTCTACTATCAAAATAGTCTTCAAGAAGAGCCACTCCTTTATCTGCTATACTTTTTTACGAGGTGAGTTTTATGAATCGATTAACCGTACAATTTACACAGATGCTGGCACATTTGTCTCAGCAACATACTCCTATCCATAACATTGCTAGCGTATTAGCACAAGCCATTGTTGCAGAAGGTACTGTGTTTATCGCAGCCTTTGGTGAAATGAAAGCTGTGATTCCCGTTGCTTTAAACGGTTTGCCTACTGCCGTCGAATGGTCGCCTTCAAGCATCGTTCACAGGACTGATCGGGTCTGGATACTAGCTCTAAATGACGAAGGGGACGAGCTTGCTGGCAGGTTAGCAGATGCTGGCATTG
This sequence comes from Planococcus kocurii, assembly GCF_001465835.2. Classification (NCBI taxonomy): domain Bacteria; kingdom Bacillati; phylum Bacillota; class Bacilli; order Caryophanales; family Caryophanaceae; genus Planococcus; species Planococcus kocurii. The sequence goes on along the minus strand of NZ_CP013661.2, from coordinate 2,447,173 downwards.
CCTTTGCATTCGTTGCTGCGCACTCACATGAAAGTGAGTTGGCGGATGCTTTCTTCTCTCTAAATGACCTAGCAGGCAACCTATTACAGGACGATGACCAGCCTGCGTTGGTTCCGTATGCCTTAGCTGCACTGTATATTTATTATGCAGTCAAATTGAGTATAGACGATATGCTAGGTGAATAGGTGAATCCCTTCACAAAAGCCTTCCCTTTTTTTCAAGGGAAGGCTTTTGTGAATTCTTTATTTATTAGCGATAGATGCTCTCACAAACTCACGGAATAGTGGTTGTGGACGGTTTGGACGCGAAATAAATTCTGGGTGGAATTGGCAAGCTAGGAACCACGGGTGGTCGGCTAATTCAATAATCTCTACTAAACGGCCATCCGGGCTAGTTCCAGTGAATTTGAAGCCAGCATTCTCAAAAGCCTCACGGTATTCGTTATTGAACTCGTAACGATGACGGTGTCTTTCGTAAACCAGTTCTTCGCCGTAAGCTTCGTGTGCTTTCGAACCTATTGTAAGTTTCGCAGGGTACAAACCAAGACGAAGTGTTCCGCCTAAGTCTTCGATATCTTTTTGCTCAGGCAATAGATCGATAACCGGGAAAGACGTTTTCGCATTTAATTCAGAAGAATGTGCACCTTCTAAGTTCATGATGCTGCGTGCAAATTCAACAGAAGCGAGTTGCATTCCTAGGCAAATACCGAAGAATGGTACATTGTTTTCGCGCGCAAATTGAGTTGCTATGATTTTCCCTTCAACGCCACGATCGCCGAAACCACCAGGAACTAAAATGCCGTCACAGTCTTTTAGTTTTTCTGCAGCATTTTCTGCGTTGATGTGTTCCGCGTTGATCCAATCTACTTCGATTTCAGAATCAAACGCGAAGCCAGCATGCTTTAATGCTTCAACTACTGAAATGTAGGCATCTTGAAGTTCCACGTATTTCCCAACAAGGCCAATACGAACGCTCTTTTTAAGAGATTGTACTTTCTCAACAAGTGTTCTCCACTCTGTCATATCCGCTTCTGGCGCTTCAATTCCGAAATGATCTAGAACGATTTGGTCCATATGCTGCTCTTGCAAACGAAGTGGCATTTCGTAAATCACATCTACGTCACGTGATTCAATAACTTCTTCTGGCTTAATATCGCAGAACAATGCAATTTTGTCTTTCATGTCCTGTGGCACCGGATGTTCTGTGCGCACAACAATTAGGTTTGGTTGAATTCCAAGACTGCGAAGTTCTTTGACGCTATGCTGTGTCGGTTTTGTCTTCATTTCTTTCGCAGCACCTAGGTACGGAATCAATGTACAGTGAACATACATTACTTCATCGCGACCAAGATCTGATTTCATTTGACGGATTGCTTCAAGGAATGGCAGTGATTCGATGTCTCCAACCGTTCCACCGATTTCTGTAATGACCACATCTGCGTTCGCTGTTTTTGCAGCACGCAACAAGCGGTCTTTGATTTCATTTGTGATGTGTGGAATTACTTGAACCGTTCCACCTAAGTAATCGCCGCGACGTTCTTTTTGAATGACAGTTGAATATACTTTTCCTGTTGTTACGTTTGAGTATTTGTTTAAGTTGATGTCGATAAAACGTTCGTAGTGGCCAAGATCTAAATCTGTTTCTGCGCCATCATTCGTTACAAAAACTTCCCCGTGCTGGTATGGACTCATTGTTCCTGGGTCAATGTTGATGTACGGATCAAATTTTTGAATGGTCACATTCAACCCTCTGTTTTTCAACAAACGTCCTAATGATGCAGCTACGATACCTTTTCCCAGTGATGACACAACACCACCGGTTACAAATATATACTTCGTCATTCCTTTTCCTCCTCGAATGGTAAAAAATAAAAAGCGCTCCGCCTGCTGCATGCAGGGGAGCGCGTAAACTGTACGAATCATCTCTCCTATTGTAAGGAGCCCAAATAAAATATTATCCAGTCCGGCCTCATAAGTCAAGGTGAAAAAATGTTCAGTTTACTTTAAGTCATCTTCATCTTCGTCATCTTCATCTTCATCGTCTTCGTCATCAATGATGTTGCCATCCATATCTTCAACGAGTACGTCTACATCTTCTTTGTCTTCATCCACATCGAAGTCTAGTACTTCAACAGGCGATTTGATCAAATCGTCGTCATCTTCGTCTTCATCGTCTTCACCGAAGTCCTCAAACTCCAACTCGTCTTCAAGTGCCAAGTCATCCAGATCGTCAAAGCCTTCGTCATCCGACACTTTGGCTTTCTTTTTACGAGCTTTAACCGTTGGCGCAGATTCTTCTTCAATCTGTTCAACTGGGTACCACTCGCGAAGACCCCAACGGTTTTCGCCTAAAATCAAAAAGCGGCCATCAATGTTCAAATCTGTATAAAACTGGACTAATCGATTTTTCATATCCTCTTTAGATAGGCTCAGTAACTTTTCAATTTCTGCAACCAATTCTGCATAGGTTTTTGTTTCATGTGTCTCTTGCAACATCGCATATGTCAAGTCAACAAACGACTCTTCTATTAGTTCTTCTTTAGATAATTCACGAATTTTCATTCCGTGCACGTCCCTTCTTCTTTCATAACTTAATTCATTATATACAAACTAACTAGTCTCCGCTACCGTGTATTCTTTTTTCTTGGATCTATTTGTCTCCAACCAAAATAAAATAAATAGATTGCTAGAATCATAAATGGAATTGATCCCAAAGCTTTATTGTACAGGAAGAAAATCAGTATGACACAGATTCCGATGATTATGTAGTGAATAGCTTTACGCATAGGATTCATCCTTCTTTTTTCAGATGTTGCATATTCTCTTAGTATACAGAAAACCTAAACGGATATCGACTGTCTATCCTTTTGAAAAAGAAAGTTCTTTAATTTGTGTTTTTCTATCGGATAAGCAGGATTTTTGTTGTGTGCGTTTTTTGTTGAAACTTGCGTATTTCTCTCGTGCCGTGCGTATTTCTCTCGTACCGTGCGTATTTCTCTCGTACCGTGCGTATTTCTCTCGTACCGTGCGTATTTCTCTCGTACCGTGCGTATTTCTCTCGTACCGTGCGTATTTCTCTCGTACCGTGCAAAAAAGATGGAACACATGTCGTTCGACATGTGTTCCATCTTTTTTATCCAGCTTCTACTTACATATTGCGTCTGTATTGCCCGCCTACTTCGTATAAAGCGGTGGTGATTTGGCCGAGACTTGCGACTTTTACAGTTTCCATCAATTCTTCAAAGATGTTGCCGCCAGTTTTCGCTACTTGTTTCAAGCGATTTAACGCTTCACTCGAATCATGGCGTTCTTGGAAAGCGCGCAAGTTGCCGATTTGTGTTTCCTTTTCTTCTATTGTGGCGCGGGCGATTTCCATCGAGTTGATGTCATCGTCCGTTTGCGGATTTGGATTCAAGTATGTGTTGACTCCGATAATCGGCAATTCGCCTGTGTGTTTTTTCATTTCGTAATGCATGGATTCTTCTTGAATTTTGCCGCGTTGGTATTGTGTTTCCATTGCGCCCAATACGCCTCCGCGGTCGTTGATGCGGTCAAATTCTGTCATTACCGCTTCTTCTACCAATTGGGTCATTTCTTCAATGATGAACGCGCCTTGTAGCGGGTTCTCGTTTTTCGAAAGACCGTGTTCTTTGGTGATAATCATTTGAATGGCCATTGCGCGACGGACCGATTCTTCTGTCGGCGTTGTGATGGCTTCGTCGTAAGCGTTGGTGTGCAATGAGTTACAGTTGTCTTGCAACGCCATTAACGCTTGAAGCGTTGTCCGGATATCATTGAAATCAATTTCCTGAGCGTGCAAACTACGGCCTGATGTTTGTACGTGGTATTTCAGCTTTTGGCTACGTTCATTGGCACCGTATTTATCGCGCATGACAACTGCCCAAATGCGACGTGCTACACGTCCAATAACCGTATACTCCGGGTCTAGTCCGTTCGAGAAGAAGAACGACAAGTTTGGTGCAAAGTCATCGATTTTCATGCCGCGGCTCAAATAGTATTCCACGTACGTGAAGCCGTTCGACAGGGTAAACGCCAATTGTGAAATCGGATTCGCGCCCGCTTCTGCAATGTGGTAGCCAGAAATTGATACTGAATAGTAGTTACGTACTTTATGGTCGATAAAGTATTGCTGAATATCGCCCATCATACGTAATGCAAATTCAGTTGAGAAGATACACGTATTTTGTCCTTGGTCTTCTTTTAGAATATCTGCTTGTACGGTTCCACGAACCACTTGCAGCGTGCCTTCACGAACTTCTGTGAATTCTTCTACAGTCAACGTGCGACCCAGTTTTTCTTCATTGATTTTTACTTGCTGATCAATTGCCGTGTTCATGAACATCGCCAAAATGATTGGCGCCGGTCCGTTGATGGTCATCGATACAGAAGTCGACGGTGCGCAAAGGTCAAACCCCTCATACAATTTCTTCATGTCATCTAATGTGCAAATGGATACACCAGACTCGCCGACTTTCCCGTAAATATCCGGGCGGTGATCCGGGTCTTCGCCGTAAAGCGTTACCGAGTCAAACGCTGTTGACAAACGTTTCGCATCGTCGTCTTTTGATAAGTAATGGAAACGACGATTGGTGCGTTCAGGTGTACCTTCTCCTGCAAACTGACGTTTTGGATCTTCTCCAGCACGTTTGAACGGGAATACACCAGCTGTGTAAGGGAATGAACCTGGAGCATTCTCCAAATAAACCCATGACAAAATTTCACCGTAATCAACGAATTTCGGCAAGACAACGCGAGGCACTTTAATGCCAGACAAGCTTTCTGTACGCAAAATGGTACGAATTTCTTTGTCACGTACCGTCGTAACAAACTCGTCCCCCGCATACATTTCTTTTAAGGCATCCCAGTTGTTTAAAATGCGTTTTGATTCGGCTGTTAGTTCATCACGAACACCTTCTGCAAGCGACTCGAGTGAAGCAACTAATGCATCATCCGGCGCTTTTTCTTTTACCGCTTCGATTGCTCCTTCTAATTGGAACAGACGGCGTGCAAAAGCAGATTGCTCTTTCGTTTTCGCGTGATAGCCACGGATTGTATCCGTCAGTTCACGCAAATAATAGCGACGTTCGTTTGGAATAATGAGGTTTTCTTTTTGCGTTTTAACGAATTTGTCGTAATCCGTTTCCCAATCGGTTCCACATTTTTCATTAATCGTCCCTACTAATGCCGCAAACAACGAGTTCGTGCCTTTATCGTTAAACTGACTTGCGATGGTGCCGTAAACCGGCATATCATCTAGCTCTTTATCCCACAACAGGCGGCTGCGCTGGTACTGCTTTTGCACTTGACGAAGCGCATCTTGTGAACCGCTGCGTTCGAATTTATTGATACAAATTAAATCTGCATAATCAATCATATCAATTTTTTCAAGCTGTGACGGCGCACCAAATTCACTTGTCATCACATACATCGATACGTCTGAGAAATTCGCGATTTCTGCATCGCCTTGACCAATCCCGCTCGTTTCAACGATAATCAAGTCAAAATCTGCTGCTTTCACAACATCCAATACATCACCGATTGCGCCTGACAATTCAGAACGCGAACCACGTGTTGCAAGACTCCTCATAAAGACGCGTTTGTTGAAAATAGCGTTCATGCGGATACGATCACCTAAAAGTGCCCCGCCCGTTTTTTGTTTGGTCGGGTCAATAGACAAAATGGCGATTTTTTTGTCTGGAAGTTCTGATAAGAAACGACGAATCAATTCATCTGTTAACGAACTTTTACCAGCTCCGCCTGTTCCCGTAATTCCAAGAATCGGTGTGTTTTTCGTTTGTTCACGAACCACCCTCAACAATTCATCTGTATCTGTATCTCGCGTGTGGGCTTCTTCAGCCGCTGTAATGACGTTCGCCAGTACAACCGGTTCTTCAGTTGTTAAGTTTTCAAAAGACTGATTTTCTTTTACCGTTGAGAAATCACATTCCTCAACAATTTCAGTGATCATGCCTTGCAAGCCTTTTTTTCGCCCATCTTCAGGTGAAAAAATACCCGCAACGCCGTAAGCTTCAAGTTCTTTGATTTCGCGTGGCAAAATAACGCCACCGCCACCGCCGTAAATGCGGATATGCGACGCGCATTTTTCCTTTAATAAATCATACATATACTTAAAGTACTCCATATGACCGCCTTGATAAGAAGAAATACAAATCCCTTGAACATCTTCTTGGATTGCCGCATTGACTACTTCTTCAACAGAACGGTTGTGCCCTAAGTGAATCACTTCGGCACCGCTCGACTGCAAAATCCGACGCATAATATTGATGGACGCGTCATGGCCGTCAAAAAGACTAGAAGCTGTAACAAAGCGAATATGATTTTTCGGCTGATAGGTTTTCGATTCTTCAATGATAGCCATTATAATTAAGCCCCCTGTATTGAAATGTGTTCTCCTGCCATCCCCTGCAAAAGAAACTTAGTTTGGATATGGATAAATTCTTGAATGGTGAAATCGTCTAAAGCCCAGCGTCTGAAAGCCCACATCTGTCCTTGTACAAATAAATGGTGAGCCGCCATGACCACTTCTTTGGGTGTCATGTCGATTTCGTTCTTCTCGACGCATTGTGTCAGTAATCGTTCAAAAATCGCGACCATTTGGAGTTCCTTATTCAGCACGTAGCCTAAAGCGTCTTTTGGCAATGATTTGGATTCTTGGTACATGACAACAAATTCGTCTTGCATCTCGTCAATCAAAATGTAGTAATGTTCAATCGCCATCGCCAGAACGCTAACAGACCCTTGTTCGATATCAAGTTTGTCGAGACGTGCATGTACTTCGTCATAAATCGAGTCACAAACAAGATACAATACATCTTCCTTCGTCCGGATATATTCATATAAAGTTCCAATGCTAAAGCCAGCTGCTTTGGCAATTTCCCTAGTCGTCGTCCGGTGAAAGCCTTTTTCCTTAAAAAGCGTGACAGCCCCGCGAATCATTTGTTCACGGCGCTTTTCGATCAAGCTTTCATCTTTTACGGAAGACTCAATTTCACGCTTTTTGTCCATAAGGCACCCCTCCGCTTATTTCGTAACCATCCGAGAAATAACTAGACGTTGGACTTCCTGAGTACCTTCATAAATTTGGGTGATTTTTGCATCGCGCATAAAGCGTTCAACCGGGTAATCTTTCGTATAACCGTAGCCACCAAATACTTGAACCGCTTCCACAGTTACTTTCATCGCCGTGTCACCTGCCATCAATTTTGCCATTGCCGACTCTTTGCTATAAGACAATTTGTTCGACTCAAGCCAAGCAGCTTGGTATGTCAACAAACGAGAAGCTTCAATGGAAGTCGCCATGTCCGCTAGTTTAAAGGAAATTCCTTGGTTTGCCATAATTGGTTTACCGAATTGCTCACGCTCTTTGGCGTAATCGATCGAAGCGTCAAGTGCACCTTGTGCGATTCCGACCGCTTGAGCTGCGATGCCATTACGGCCGCCGTCAAGCGTTTGCATCGCTATTTTAAAGCCTTGACCCAGTTCGCCTAAGACATTTTCTTTTGGTACGCGGCAGTTGTCAAAAATAATTTCCGTTGTCGGACTTGAACGAATGCCTAGCTTACGCTCTTTTTTACCGACCGAGAAACCTTCAAAGTCTTTTTCAATAATGAACGCCGTCGTGCCTTTATGTTTCGATTCTGGATCTGTTACTGCGAAAACCACATAGATATCGGCGATGCCACCATTGGTAATGAAAATCTTCGAGCCGTTTAAGACGTAGTGATCGCCATCTTCTCGTGCAGAAGTGCGCATAGAGCCTGCGTCAGACCCTGCAGATGGTTCTGTTAATCCGTATGCACCAATTTTTGTACCTTCAGCCATTGGGCGAAGGTATTTTTGTTTTTGTTCTTCTGTTCCGAATGTGTACACGGGCCATCCAGCAAGTGAAGTATGTGCTGAAAGTGTAACGCCTGTTGATGCACAAACGCGTGATAACTCTTCAACTGCGATGCAATACGCCAAATAATCTGAGCCAATTCCGCCGTACTCTTCTGGCCATGGAATTCCTGTTAAGCCAAGTTCAGCCATTTTATCAAAGATTTCGCGGTCAAAACGCTCTTCTTCGTCGCGCTCTTCTGCTGTGGGTGCCACTTCTTTGTTGGCGAAATCTCTTACCATTTTGCGGATCATTTCGTGTTCTTCAGATAGTTGAAAATTCATATTTTTATTCCTCCAATTATTTGGTTAGTTGTTTGCTTATTACAATACGTTGAATTTCACTTGTGCCTTCGTAAATTTCTGTTACTTTGGCATCTCGGAACAAACGCTCGACTGGATAATCTTTTGTATAGCCATAGCCGCCAAACACTTGAATGGCTTCAATGGTTACGTCCATCGCTGCTTTTGAAGCGAAAAGTTTTGCCATAGAAGCTTGTTTGTTGCAGTCTTTACCTTTTGAATACAAGTCTGCTGCGTTGTAAACCAACAGTTTTGCCGCTTCTACTTGTGTTGCCATGTCTGCTAGTTTAAAGCCAATGCCTTGCTGCTGCGCAATTGGCTTACCGAATTGTACACGCTCTTTTGCATACGCCACAGCGTATTCGTAAGCCGCTTCCGCGATGCCGAGTGCTTGTGCCGCGATACCGATGCGTCCCACATTCAAATTCGCCATCGCAATACTGAACCCTTTATTTTCTTCGCCTAATAAGTTTTCAGCTGGTACACGCATGTTTTCGAAAGTTAATTGAACCGTTTTCGAACCATGAAGTCCCATTTTCTTTTCGTTTTTACCGATAATTAGACCCGGCGTTCCTTTTTCAACAATAAAAGCTGAAATTCCACGAGAACCTGCGGTAGGTTTTGTTGAAGCGAAAACGATATACGTATCAGCTGCCCCACCATTCGTAATGAACACTTTCGAACCGTTTAAGACATAAGCATCACCGTCTAAAACGGCTTTTGTTTTAAGGCTTCCTGCATCAGATCCTGCTGCAGGCTCTGTTAAACAAAATGCGCCTAAGTATTCGCCACTTGCTAGTTTTGGTACATATTTTTCAATTTGTTGTTGTGACCCAAAGTTCAAAATTGGATTTGTCCCAACTGATGTATGAACAGAAAGAATGACGCCAATGACGCCGCTCGCTTTTGATAATTCATGAATAGCTGTGATATAAGAAGTAAAATCCATTTCAGCACCGCCGTATTTTTCAGGAGCGGTAATGCCCATCAGTCCAAGTTCGCCCATTTTCTTTAAAATGGTTGTTGGAAATTCGCCTTCTTCCATTTTTTCAATAAAAGGAGTAATTTCTTCTTTTGCAAAATCTCGCACCATGTTGCGCATCATAAGTTGTTCATCTGTAAAGTGCAAATCCATAATGTTTCCTCCTAATGTTATGCGTAGCTGTAAAATCCACGACCGGTTTTCTTACCAAGCCATCCCGCTTTTACGTATTGGCGCAATAATGGGCTCGGACGGTATTTGCTGTCGCCGAATCCTTCATGCAGTACTTCCATAATATAAAGGCATGTATCGAGTCCAATGAAATCAGCCAATTCGAGTGGTCCCATTGGATGGTTCATGCCCATCTTCATAATGTCATCAATGGCTTCTTTTGTTGCCACACCTTCTTGCAGGGTAAAAATTGCTTCATTGATCATCGGCATCAAAATGCGGTTGGCGACAAACCCTGGGAAATCATTTACTTCTACTGGAGTTTTTGACAATTGCACAGTCATTTCTTCCACTTTTTTATACACTTCATCCGATGTCGCCAAGCCACGAATAATTTCCACCAACTTCATGATTGGCACTGGGTTCATAAAGTGCATGCCAATTACTTGTTCAGGACGGTTGGTTACTGCCGCAATTTCTGTGATTGGTAACGACGACGTATTTGTTGCGAGAATTGCGTGCTTTGGCGCTACTTCGTTGAGTGTTTTAAAAATGCTATGTTTAATCGCCATGTTTTCAACCGCTGCTTCAATGACAATATCGACATCGTGTGCGTCTTTTAAGTCTAGTGAAGATGTAATACGGCTAAGAACCGCTATTTTTTCTTTTTCTGTCATGCGACCTTTTTCAACATTACGCGATAAGTTTTTTGTGATTGTTGCAATCCCTTTATCATATGCTTCTTGTTTCATATCGTTTAACTTCACATTTAATCCTGCTTGTGCACACACTTGTGCGATGCCAGAACCCATTTGTCCAGCACCAATAACCATTACGTTTTGAATCGACATGCTTATTTTTCCTCCTTAGGAACGCTGATCATAATCGCGTCGCCTTGTCCGCCACCTGAGCAGATTGCTGCGATACCGATGCCGCCTCCGCGACGTTTTAATTCGTAAGCGAGTGTCAGAATAATGCGTGCACCACTTGCACCAATTGGGTGACCAAGTGCTACAGACCCCCCATTGACGTTCACTTTTTCAGCGTCAAGCCCAGCAATTTTTGAACTCGCTAATGCAACTGCTGCAAACGCTTCGTTAATTTCGAATAAATCGATGTCGTCTAACGATTTACCTGTTTTCTTTAATAGCTCGTTGATGACGATTCCAGGAGTTTCTGGGAAACGATGTGGTTCGATTGCGACTTCTGTATGTGAAAGAATGTGAGCCAAAACTTTTTTGTCTTCTTTTTGTGCTCGTTCTTCACTCATTAAGACAAGTGCCGCCGCTCCGTCATTAATTCCAGGTGCGTTTCCAGCAGTAATGGTGCCATCTTTACCGAATGCTGGTTTTAGCTTTGCTAATGCTTCAATTGTTGAATTGGCGCGCGGAGCTTCATCCACATCAACTGTAATTGGATCTCCTTTGCGTTGCGGAATGTCGATTGCCACAATTTCTTCTGCAAACAAATCTTTTGCTTTGATCGCACGTTCATGCGAACGAGCTGACCACTCGTCTTGCTCTTCACGAGACAAGTCAAAGTCTTCAGCAGTTGAGTTGCCGTAAGTTCCCATGTGAACACGGTCTGGGTGGAATGAGCATGACAAACCGTCATGAACCATGCCGTCGACGACTTGAGCGTCTCCCATACGAAGACCCCAGCGTGCTTTTGGTAAATAATAAGGTGCATTGGACATCGATTCCATGCCACCTGCAACAATGACTTCTTCATCACCTAAACGGATAAGTTGATCGGCTAAGGTGACACTGCGCATACCCGATGCACAGACTTTATTGATCGTTTCAGATTTTACGTTGTATGGAATCCCTGCTTTTGTCGCAGCTTGACGAGAAGGAATTTGGCCTTGTCCTGCTTGCAACACATTACCCATGATCACTTCTTGAACGTCTTCTGGTTGAATAGCTGCACGGCTCATCGCGGCTTTGATGGCTTCTGCTCCAAGGTCACTTGCTGTTAGCGTACTCAAGTTACCTCCGAATTTCCCAAATGCCGTACGTGCCCCGTCGATAATGACTGTTTTTGCCATGATGATTTTCCTCCCTTTGTGCTTTCTTGAAAACGGTTTCAACTTCTTTTAAAAAAAGAAATACCTCTTATATTGTGTTCGGATATCGTGTAAACTACACGACTCAAACGCCATGCTCTTGCATGGGTCTACTAGCTTCGTGACAAATAAATCACTCGAATTATTTTTAGTTCATTTAGTGACTGAACGCTCGCTCGATTTTTACCGAAAAGAAAAGGGAGTATTCTACTCCCTTTTTTTTATTACTTATGCTGTTATTCTACTCAATCTTCTGTCATTAATCAATTATTTATTGCTGGCTCATTAATTTGACCAGAAGAACTCAAGAAAATCTTCACGAGGCTGCTAGTTATTGAACAATTGCTTCCGGCTCTGGTGCCACGTTTCCAAGAACCGCCATTTCCAATAGTTCAGCTACGTCGTATGTGCCAACTTGTTCTTCGACTTCTTTCGCTTTTGTTCCGTCTGATAACATGGTTAAGCAATACGGGCAGCCAGAAGAAATCATCGTCGGGCTAACTTCAAGTGCTTGCTCAGTACGGGCAACGTTAACACGGTGGCCTACATCTTCTTCCATCCACATCATTCCGCCACCAGCTCCACAGCACATGCCGTCTTCACGATTACGTTTCATTTCAACTAATTCTACGCCTTCAATCGCTTTCAGTATTTCACGCGGTGCATCGTAAACATCGTTGTAGCGACCAAGGTAACAAGAATCATGGAATGTGATTCGTTCGTTTACCGGGAATTGTGGTTTTAGACGTCCCTCTTGAACGAGATCAAACAACATTTCCGTATGGTGATAAACTTCAACTTTAAAACCAAAATCCGGGTATTCGTTTTTAAAGATATTGTAAGCGTGCGGATCGATTGTAACGATTTTCTTAATCTCCGCTTTTTCGAACTCTTTAATATTAGCTGTCGCTAATTCTTGGAACAAGAATTCATTACCAAGTCGACGTGGTGTATCGCCTGAGTTTTTCTCTTTGTTACCGAGAATGGCGAATTTCACGCCTGCTTCGTTCATCAATCGAGCAAATGACAAAGCAATTTTTTGCGAACGGCTGTCGAATGATCCCATCGAGCCAACCCAGAATAGGAATTCAAACTCTTCGCCTGCTTTGTTCATTTCTTTCACTGTCGGAATTTGAATATCTGGACGTGCATCTCTCCAATTTTCTTTTTCTTTACGGTTAAGACCCCAAGGATTTCCTTGACGTTCGATGTTTGTCATCGCGCGCTGCGCATCCGGATTCATTTTTCCTTCTGTCATTACTAAATAACGGCGAAGATCAATGATTTTGTCTACGTGCTCGTTCATAACTGGACATTGGTCTTCACAGTTTCGGCAAGTCGTACACGCCCAAATTTCTTCTTCTGTAATAACGTCTCCAATTAAGCTCGGGCTGTATAGTTCGTCGATTGTAATGCCTTCAGCGCCCGCAGCCATTGCCAACTGGTTTCCTTGCGTATTATTGAATGCCATTGCCGGCACCCAAGGTTTTTTCTGCGTCATGACAGCACCTGTGTTTGTCAGGTTGTCACGTAATTTCGTAATCAAATCCATCGGCGACAACATTTTCCCTGTCCCCGTCGCTGGACACATATTCGTACAGCGTCCACATTCTACACAAGCATAGAAATCAATCATTTGGCTTTGTGAGAAATCAGTGATTTTCCCGACTCCAAATGATGGCATCGCATCCGGATCTTCTTCGTCTTCCATTTCTTCAAAGTTGATTGGCTTTAAGCGACCTACATGATCTACTCTGTGGAACCATGTATTCACTGGTCCGAAGATTAAGTGAGCGTGTTTTGATTGTGGTACATAAACTAAGAACGTCAGCAGGAATAGCAAATGTGCCCACCACATCACGTAGAAAATCGAAATGGTTGCAGCTTCAGGTAACCAAGCAAATGCGCCCGCGACTAAAGAAGCAACTGGTTCAGTCCAGGCAGCTTCATGGCCGTGCCAAATCATGTTCATTCCGTTACCGATCAGTACTGTTACCATTAATCCACCGATGAAAATAAGAACAAGTCCTGATTTCCATCCGCGTTTCAAGCGAACAAGCTTTTCAATATAACGTCGGTAAAACGCCCAAATCACAGCAACCAAAATGGTTAACGTCACAATTTCTTGGAAAAAAGTAAACGCTGGGTAAAGAGGTCCAAGCGGTAAATGTGAATCTGGCGATAACCCCTTAATAATAAAATCAATAGCGCTCGCTTGAACTAACAAGAAGCCATAGAAGAACATAACGTGAATGGTCCCGCTCTTCTTATCTTTCAATAATTTTTTCTGACCAAATACGTTGACCATAACTTTACGCAAACGCTCGTTAAAATTTTCTTCAAACTCGACTTTTTTACCGAGTTGGATAAAATCATATCTCGACTTCAATAAATAGATGAAGAGATAAACTGCGTAAGCGGTTACAGCTATGAATAAAATCCAGTTTGCAATTAACAATGGTTCCATCGCGAGATCCCCCTTGTGTGTATATTCTAAAAATAACTTACTCAAAGTTTACGTGAATGACAGCAGCTTGTCGATACTATGTTCTATATTAAAATATGAATGAGCACTCAGTCAACTTATATTTTGAATAATTTTTAAATTGTCAGAGTTTACTTGTATTTATATAAGAAAAATTTGTTAGATGTACGCTGAAAAAATGCTAGGTGCAGAACTCTCTTGACTTTCTACTCTATAAATAAAAAGCATCATCCTAAAGAATGGATGATGCTTTTCTCTATCTAAACTCTATCTCAAAAAGATTTTCCCCAAAGTAACGCTGAGCGTATTCAGCTTTACTGTGCTGTACACCGACCAAAACACACGTCGCCGGACCGCCAGAAGTTTCTGTGTTAAGCGCAGTGGATATTCCCACACGACGCTCCATCAATAACTCAAACTCTTGTGCGATTCCTTTTGAACCGACTGGCCAAATACGTTCGATCAAGGCTGTTTCAAGGGCTGTCTTGAGGAGAACAAGATCCGCAATTTGATCCACCTTAGTCAGCACGTCTTCCCCAACAAGTGGAACACCATAAGCAAACCACCTAAGAGCATCTGCCGGCATAAAATTTCTTTTTCGTTTACCAATCATTGTTACAGAAATACCCGATTGCAGCGTCGGCATATTGCTTTCTGTACTTCCCGAAATGGAGGGCACTAGCGTTTCTGCTTCAGTAAATAGTTCAGTTAGACCCGTAACGTAATCGTTCCACTCAGCAGCTCCACTAAAGTTATGAAGCAGCACTGCGTCTGGTTCGCTACCTGCAGCCCATTGTTCAAGTAGCGCGACGCGTGCCGCAAACTTCGCAGTAGTGGCATTAGGCGCATAGATGATGTCGTGCTGTTTTTCACCAATTCCTGCTGCATTGTCCGACGTAATGACAAAGTCATCAATCCATATTTCGTGACGCATAGTGTGAACCTCCACTAGCTTTTAGGACATACGGCATTAAAAGAGCAGCAACTGCTGCATTAATAGAAGCAGCAATTAACAGTCCTGGCACGGACGCATAAAAAAATGCAGGCGACAGCAAAAAGTAAAACGGCACTGCCGCTACTACTCCATTGCCGATAACAAATGCCAGCCATTTCAACCAATGCCTACCTGCTTGATGCAGTTTTGCGAACAGCCAAACAACAAGCCACATTTCGACTGCAATAATCAGGTGTAATGGTCCGAGTGGCATACCGCCAAATAGCGCCGAAATCAAGTGACCAAATGCCGCAATGATAGCTGCCAGAGGTGCTGTAAAAAACAGCACCGCAATTAATGCGGGCATCGAATCGAGCGCAATAGACGTGATGCCAAGCGGAATTTTAATCATCCCGCCGATTGCCGATAAACTAATAAATAACGCCGCAAGCGCTAATTTTTTTGTTGTCATCTCACTCGGCCGATTTCTTGCCGCGTCCGCCGCCTTTAAAGACTTTAGCGCTACGAACATACTCATTATCTGGCACACCTGCACGTGAATTGACGACACGCGATGCCGCAAATAGATAATCCGATAAACGGTTTAAATAACGTTGAACGACTAGTGGAAACTCTTCGCCTGATCTCATCAACGTCACTGTTTGTCGCTCAGCACGACGCGTAATCGTACGTGCAATATGCAAAGTTGCAGCTGCTGGTGATCCTCCTGGTAAAATGAAGCGTTCAAGTAGTGGCGGTTCTTCCATTAGTTCATCGATGCGTTTTTCTAAAACTTCAACGGGTACTTCCGTCATCTTAAAATTCGGCTCTTTTCGAACGTCAGCTAAATCTCCGCCGCAATCGAATAATTCGTTTTGTATCGCTTCTAGGTCTTCTAACAAATCGGCGTATTTTTCCGGTGCCAATTCCGTCATCGCCTTGCCAATAAACGAATTCACTTCGTCAATAGTGCCATAGGCTTCTACGCGTGGTGCATCTTTATCCGTACGTGCTCCGATTAAACTAGTTTGCCCTTTATCGCCTGTTTTTGTGTAAATTTTCATCTTGATCCGCCCCTTTTATTGTTTGTGGAATGCCGTACCAAATTCGTGTAATACTTTCTGCTTCATGAAATAAAAATTGATACAACCGGCCAAGAACGTCGCGCATTTCACGCTCGATCCGCTCAGTCGGCACGATGCCGCGATTCAAATCTGTCAGCACCCAAATTTGCAACAGTTGTTTCTGGCCAGCTATTTTCCTTACTTGTTCTATCATATACTGTTCTGAAAAACCTTGTTCAAGTTGTTGTCTCACCCAATTTTCTAAACCTGCAATAACGACGGTTTCTCGAGTTGCTATTTCAGGTAACCGAGCTTCATTCCAGTCAACATTATGGGTTTTCAATTGCTCTTTTACGTATTGCCGTTTGCCGTTAAAGGCTCCACCGAAAACGATGTGCATAATTCACGCTCCTCGAACGCTTGGCGACTCTGCCACGTTAACATGTGGCAACCACCATGCAGCGCAGTTTGATTTTGAAATTTGTCACCCAAAGCTTCAGCAATTAAGTAACGAATCGGTCCGCCGTGAAGAACGAGCGTAATCGCTTTACCTTCTGGCAGTTTCTTCAGACCTCGTTCGACTCGCTCCGCCATGTCAGCGAGACTTTCACCACTTGGTGGTCTGATCTGCCAAGGGTGATCTATCCAGTTCCGATACAATTGACTACTTTTCAACTCATCGTAAGTTTTCATTTCCCATTGACCGAAATGACATTCCCGAAAATTTCTGTTTGCCTGGTAAACTGCATTGGGAAACAGGATAGCAGCAGTTTCTCGACACCGCTTTAAATCGCTGCCCACAACTTTTTTTATCTGCAGGTCAGGCGTGGCTTTAAAGGGCAAAATGGATTCATCGGTCCAACCGATATAGCGTTTTTGTTCATTGCCTCGTGTAGCGGCATGGCGAATTAAACGAAGAACAAAAGACTGATCCATAATAAAATTTCCACTCCTTCCACATAAGCGCCGAACAAATCACCTGTAACACCGCCAAAATTCTTTAGGCACCAAGCGCGGTACAGCCAAAGTGAGGCAAGTAACAGCACCAACAAAATCAGCGCAATCCAACTAGTCGTACTCCAAACGGTCACAGCAAAGCTAAAAACCAGCCATGCAACCGCCAGTAGCCAGACGACTTTATGATTTGTCCGTTGCTGAAAGAATGCTGCAAGTCCATCAAGTTTTGCTGACTTGGTTGAGCTGAACAAGGCCAGCATGCCAATTCTTGAAAAAACAGGAATCAATAAAATCACTGCTAGAGAAACAGAGTCTACCGATTCGGCCACGACAATCACTTTTCCAACAATCGCCAGTAGTAACACCATCGTTCCAAAAGCACCAATCCGCGGATCTGCCATAATAGCTAAGCGTTTTTCTCGGTCTTGATAAGAAAAATAAGCATCGCCCGTATCTGCCAGTCCGTCCATATGCAATCCTCCGGTTACCACCAGGCCGATTGCGACAACGACAAAGCCGATTAGCAATGAACTGACATCCGTCGCATCACGTAACAACCAAACCGACACTGCTAGAACACTGCCGAAAAGGATGCCTACTAGTGGCAGCATCGCATACATCGCCGTAATATGAATTTTTTCCATTGGTAATTGTTTTTTCACCGGGATCACTGAAAAAAATTGAAGCGCTAATAAAAGGCCTGTTCTTAGCTGCCGGCTCATTGATCGGCTTCCATTATTTCTATGACTTTCTCCCAGTCGAGATGACTTTTAACATGTCCGGCCCAGCGATCAAAAGGATCCTTCACTACTTCAGGTGAAGGTATTGGTAGATTTTTCTGCCTTCGAATGGGTGCGAGAAACGCAGTACGGCAGTGTAGATCCTGAAAAAACCCATGTAGATGTGTGCCTAGTAGCCGATTATGAAAATAACCCTCTCCAATATCTCCACAATGCATAAGCGGATAAGCGGATGCTGTCACTTTACCGTGATGAATTTCATAACCTGCGACTTCAACTTCTGCATGTTCAAACTTTACTGTACCTCTCTGGCGTCGAACCATTTTCTGCTTTTGAAACTCCACATGCATAGATGGGATCAAGCTAAATCCTTCTTCATTTTCTACTGCTGTGCCGTCGTAACCTTGTGAATCTGTTAAGGTTTCAGCAAACAGTTGAAAGCCTCCGCACAAACCGACAATCCATGTGTCGCCGTACAGTTCACTCAGTTTGGCTCCAAGCTTTTGCTGTTTCCAGTAGCGCAGATCTGCAATGGTGCTTTTCGTGCCTGGTAACAGCAAAATATCTGGATGTCCAATATCAGCAACCGTTTCAGCCCAACGAATGGTGATATCTGGTTCTTTGAGAAAAGGTTCAATATCTGTGAAGTTTGACATATAAGGATGTTTGCAGACAACTAGTTCAATCGCATGTTCAACTCTGGATATCTGCTGGACAGCTTGAACTCCAAGCGAATCTTCTTGCTCGATTTCATGACGATCCATATGAGGGATAACTCCGAGTACCGGTATGCCTGTATACGATTCAAGAAAACGGATACCCTCTTCAAAAAGCTGTACGTCGCCTCTGAATTTATTAATGATTAGACCCTTAACTCGCTGTTTTTCGGGTATTAAAGCGAGCGTTCCGATAATCGATGCAAAAACACCACCTCGTTCGATATCGGCTACTAAAATTACCGGAACATCTGCACGTTTAGCAACCGTCATATTAACTATCTCGCGGTCGTTTAAGTTGACTTCAGCTGGACTGCCAGCTCCTTCAATAACTAGATGAGTAAAGTCTTGCGCCAAATTCGCTAGTGCTTGATCGATTGCTTTCAATCCTTTTTCGTAAAACTGTGCTCGGTAATCCATACCATCCATCGTTTCAAGTTTTTTACCAAATAAAATCACTTGCGATTTCATACCACTTTCAGGTTTCAGTAAGATTGGATTCATGTCTACGGTCGCTAAAACACGCGCTGCTTCTGCTTGAACACCTTGCGCGCGACCAATCTCTTCGCCAAGTATTGTGACGTAGGAATTGTTCGACATGTTCTGCGATTTAAAAGGAGCTACTTCGAATCCTTCATCAGAAAAAATTCGACAAAAAGCTGTACATATCATGCTTTTTCCGACATCTGATGAAGTTCCTTGAATCATTATTCCACGCATTTTTTCACTTCCTTCTAAATGACAACCCATTTTCCATTTCGAGTGCCTGATCAGCTTGCTGAACGAGCCAAATATGAATACGCCCAAGCCAGCTTTGGTACAGTCGATCTCGCACAAAGTCGTCTAATACTTCATTTGAGACAATTGTCAACGAATGGACTGTATTCAACATTTCCAGAATCGTCTCTTGTAACTTACCCCATTTCTGCTCCATGCAGTCTTCAATGTCAGCACACATATTGCCCGTTTCCCAACCTTCATAAAGTTCATTGGCAAGCCACGTTGTTACACAGTCCCATAGCACTAAATCGTCCGGTTCAAGCTCTTGTAACACATTTGCCATACTGTAGGCTTGCTCAATAGTTAGCCAGCCATCTTCCTGCCGATCTTTTCGATGACGTTCAATGCGCTCTATCATCTCTTCATCATAAGCTTGACCGCTAGCCAAATAAATCCTCCGGCTCTTGCCAGTATCACGTACAAGCATTTCTGCATAAGCGCTTTTGCCACTACGAACTCCACCACTGATAAAAACTAATTGACCTCGAGCCATGCTGCAATCGCCTCCCGAAGTTTCTCCATATTTTCCGTTGACTTCATGCCGATCCGGAACCACTTGCCATCCATTCCTCGGAACGATTCCGTGTGTCTAAGGACCATTCCTTTTTTTAATAGTTCTACGAAAAACGCTTGAGAATCATACGGGTCTGGCAACTGAAACGACAAAAAATTAGCGGCAGAATCAGTTGTTCGACAATGATTTCTACTAAAAAACTGCTGCATCTTCTGTCGTTCTGCTGAAGCGGCTCCAATCACCTTGAGGCGATAACTGGCTGCTTTCAGACAATCTGCTCCAATCGCAGCGGACAAGGCATTAACATTCCAATGTGCCGCTCCTTGCTTTAATTGATCGATTGTTTCAGTTTGACTAACCGCATAGCCCAGTCGCAACCCAGGAATTGCATACATTTTGGTCATCGAACGAACAATGATAACATTCGGAAATTCCTGTAAAAACGGCATAAAAGAAACTTGTTCGCCAATAAAATCGATAAAGGCTTCATCAAGTACCAGTTCGCAGTTTTGATTTAAACAAGCTTGCGCTATTTTTTTAAGTGTGTCGAGGTCTAACAAAATACCTGTAGGATTCTGTGGGTTGCAAATGTACAGCGCCGTGCAGCCTACAATGGCGGGTTGAAGTTTTTCCAACGTCAATTTCCAGCCATTTTCTGGTCCCAGCTGAATCACTCTGATCTGAACGTTTTCCGATTCTAGCGTTTGGCGGTATTCAGAAAATGCCGGTTCGATTAATACAACTTGTTGATTGCGATATCTTCTAGCTAACCAAGTGAAAATCTCAGCTGCACCGTTCCCTATAGCCAGTTGGTCTACTTTTACTTGATGAAATTTTGCTGCTGCTGTGCGAAACGGTTCTCCTTGTGGATCGGGATAAGTTCCGACCCGTTCTAGCATTTTGGGCCACTGTTCTGCCAAGAATGCAGGTGGACCGAACGGATGAACGTTTTCGCTGAAATCCACAATTTGCTCGGGGGGAGTGATTCCAGCTTGTTTATACAGATGTAGTGGATTAGCTCCGTGATTAGGCAATACCAAGCAAGACCCCTCCTAAAACAAATAAAATGAAAAATCCAATGGTGACTCGTTGCATGTGTCCAACAGTGTCATGAATATGTCGTGCTTCTAATGGATAAATCGGGATTCCCATTCGTGCACGGTAAGTCTCGACTCCACGATAACGATTTACACCACCGAGCTCAATGCCCAGTTGCACCGCTGTAGCCGCTTCTAACCAACCACTGTTTGGACTTGGATGCTTGGGTGCATCTTGTAGCCATTTCGCAAAACGCTGATGTAAGGACAGTGCCTGTTTGTTTTCTGTCATGATTAAAATCAAAAAGCCGGTTAACCGACTCGGAATGAAATTCAGCACATCATCGGTTTTTGCTGAAGCAAAGCCAAACTTCTCAAATTCCTCATTATGGTAACCGACCATTGAATCCAGCGTATTGACCGCTTTATACAACCATATTCCAGGTGCCCCAAGCAAAAATGCCCAGAATAATGGCGCGGTCACACCGTCGCTCGTATTTTCAGAAACCGTTTCAACAACGCCTCGCGTTATTTCACTTTCATTCAAGCCAGCTGTATCTCTGCCGACAATCCAAGATAATTTTTCACGTGCCAACACCATATCTTTATCGATCAGCGGCGTGTAAACATCCATCGCTGCGTCTTTTAAGCTCTTCTGGGCAAGTCCAGAAGCAATCAGTAAAGCTTCTAAGACAATTCCTACAAAAAGATTCAACGAGTACGCCAGTGCGACAACTAGATAAACAATCAAGAACACGGTCAAGGCAATAGTTCCTACTAACAAAAAGCCGTTTCGGTAGGCGTTTGCCCCCTTGTTCCAGCGACGCGTTAATGTGCTTATTGCTGTGCCGATCCAGCGAACCGGATGCGGCCAATTTGGCGGATCTCCAACGATACGATCGATGGTTAAACCTAGCGCTATAGCGATAATATGTGCCATTATCAATTTTTCGCTTTCGCTAGTTCATATAATTTGAGCGCTTCGACAGTACACTCAAAAACGCCAACACCGATTAATTTTCCAAGCTCGGTAATTGGTCCTGCATAAGGCAATTGTTCCCCTTGTTGCGTTGCCGCAACCAAACAACTATCAGTCGATGTTCCGGTTGCAATTGTGCCAGTCAGCGGATCTTTAACTTGCTCTTGTTGAAGTGCTTTCGTTTTGGCTTCAGTCGCCGTAATCATTGCTTGGATAAATGCTTCATCCGACAAAACTCCATTAACTAGTATCCATGTGTTGATGGTACCAACGCGTAGCGTACGTTCTACTGCTTTTGAGACATCCACACCGTTTCCAACGCCTGCAGTTACCGCAATAACGACCGAACCAAAAGGACCTGCATATTCTTTAACAATGGCATCTTGCGTTTGAACCGCTGTCATCATTCCTACTGTATCCGTCGTCTTCAAGCCATTTCCCGCAATATACTCCGTCATTTCGTGAACACTGTCATCTACATTATAAAACGCATCCACATGGCGGTTCATAAAATTCCGGAACCATCCGGAGCCTGCATTGACGACTGCTGAGGAAACCGTTTTTAACGGAATGGGGCTTTTGTATAGCACCATGTCTTTAGAAATCTGAAATTCTTCTGCCCGAATTTTGAAGATGGCTGAAGCATTCTTAACTCCTGGCAATAAAGTGATTTGCGGCTTTGGTAATTCAGGATGTGGGTGATTGCTAACTCGCGTCTTATAGACCCGTTCAATATCCTGTTCGCGAACCACTTCATGTGGTTCACCCATTCGAACAACTTGACCCCGGTCAAGCAACAATAATTGATCGCAATACATAGACGCCAAATTGATATCGTGAAAAATCGAAACAATGGTTAACTCTTTTTCAATAGCTTGCTTTTTAATGGTATCGAGCAATTCCTTTTGATGGTTAATATCTAAGTGGTTCGTTGGTTCATCTAATAGTAAAATGCCCGCATCTTGCGCTAATGCTTGTGCGACGAAAACACGCTGTTGTTCGCCACCAGACATCCGGTCAATTTGCGTTTTTTCATAATGGCTAATGTCCATCAAGCGCATGGCTTCTACAACGGTCCGCTCATCTTCTTCAGACCATGATGAAAACCAGCCCCCTTGATGCGGATACCTGCCAAGCGAGACCGTTTCTCGAACTGTATGGGAAAAGGCGTGTGTATGCAATTGAGGCAATACCGCCATTTTTTTCGCTAGTTCTTTAGCTGGAAAATCTGCAACCGACATACCTTCGATTCGAACTTCGCCGCTTTCAGCTGGTAATACACCACTAATTAATTTCATTAAGGTCGATTTGCCGCTACCATTTGGCCCTAAAATACCTAGAATAGAGCCTTTCTTCACAGTAAAAGATACGTCTTTTACGATATTTTTATCGCCGTAGCCACCTGTTAGACCATTTATTTCAAGCATTGTTAAGCCCCTCCTTTGCGCTGCCGGAAAAAGATAAAGGCAAATACCGGTGCGCCGATAAACGCCGTAATAACACCAATTGGCAATTCTGTTGGTGAGATAATCGTTCGTGATACCAAATCACAAACGATCAAAAGAGCGGCTCCATTAATAAACGACAAAGGCAAAACGTGGCGATGATCCGATCCCCATAATAAACGGGTCATATGCGGAACGACCAATCCGACAAAACCGATCGTTCCAGAAACCGAAACAGCCGCTCCTGTTAGTACCGATCCCCCAATCAAAATCGTCATTTTGCTCTTTTTGACATCTACGCCTAAGTGCTGCGCGCGTTCTTCACCAAACAGCATCGCATTTAATTCACGACGCTTTAGCCATAATATGAAAGAACCGATTAACACAAACGGCAACGCCATTCGAACATATGGCCAACCACGCATAGACACACTGCCGAGCAGCCACCCGATAATTTGCCGTAACTCTTCTCCTGTTAAAGCAATCATTAAAGAAATAATTGATCCAAGAAATGAACTAAAGATAATTCCAGTTAAAATGACCGTTTCCATTTTCATCGAGCGATCCACCAGTTTTGCAAAGCTCATAACGGCAAACATCGTCAGCAATGCTCCGATCATGCTCATAACCGGTAAGGTGAAGGGTCCTAAAAACGGTATCGAAATGCCAAAAAAGAGCGTCGTCACAGCGCCGACTGAGGCACCGGAAGACACTCCCAGGGTGTAAGGATCGGCCAATGGATTTTTTAAAAGCCCTTGGAACGCAGCACCCGCAATCGCTAGCGCTGCTCCAACAAGCCCTGCCAAAATTACGCGAGGCATGCGAATATTCCATAAAATATTGGCCGCCGCTTCATCTGATGACGGATTCCACAGCACAACTGGTGAAATAGAAACCGTTCCAACGGTCACCCCGAGCAATACGGCTCCTACTAAAATCAGCAGAGAGACGCTGTATGCTACTAGATGTTTACTCATTGAAAACATCAGGATAAACTGCCTGTGCCATTTCCATTAGTCCTGCAGTTAAACGTGGTCCTGAACGAGTGAGCATATCCGAATTTAAGCTGTAGATGGCATCTTCTTTAACAGCTGTTACTTCTGCAAAGCCGCCACGTTTTTTAATTTGACCGACTGCATCTTCAACATAATCGCCTTCTGTCGTGATCATAACATCCGGATTTGCTGCAACGATTGCTTCTGGGTCCATAATAACCCATCCTTCTAATTCGCCAGCAACGTTTTCCGCATTAATCAATGTCAACATTTCATCCATGAATGTGCCGCTTCCCGTTGTGTAAATGTCCGGTTGGCTGCCGACTTCTAAAAAGACCGTTTTGGGTTCTTCAATTGTTGCTGCCAGTTCTTCGATTTCAGCCACTTGGACTTCCATTTCTGAAACTAGTTTTTCTGCTGCTTCCATCGTTCCTGTCGCTTGTGCAATTTCTGTAATTGAATCGTAAACTTCTTCAAAACTAGCCGCATTTTGAACGACGAATACGTCAAGGCCTGCATCACGTAATTGTTGCAATCCAGCATCTCCAACACCTAGTCCCGATTCGTGTGCAAGTACTAAGTCTGGCTGAAGGCTAATAATTTTTTCTACATTAAATTCTTGTCCCCCAATTTTTTCAACATCCGTTGTTTCTTCTGGGTAGTTATCATAATCGGATACGCCGACCATTTTTTCACCTAATCCTAATTCATAAGCAATTTCTGTATTCGATGGAATCATTGAGACAATAGCTTCTGGCTCTTCTTCAATAACAATTTCATCTCCGACTGCATCTGTAATGGTTACCGGATATTCAACTTCCGCTACTTCTGCCGGTGGTTCTGCTGGTGTTTCGACATCCTCTTCAGGTGTTGCCGCATCTCCACATCCTGCTAGTAAAACGGCTGCTAATCCCGCTGTTGCTCCAAACTCCCAAAACTTGTTCATCATTAAAATCCCCCTAGAGTGTCGTGTTTTTGTTATAAAAAATCGCTGCAGGCGGACGCTGATTTGTGGACTACTTAAAACTGACACAAAACAAAATCCCCCGCAAAGTTCTGCGAGGGATTGAAAGGACGCCATAAAAAAGCATGCGCATCCAGCCTTTCCTCGCAGGCATATGGGTGTGTTGTCATAAAGGCAGGTCTCCTGGCTTGTGATCATTGGTGTTTGCACCTTCCCAAAGCATTGCTTCAGTGGCATATTGCAAATTCCTCTCACATACAGTGGCGGGACCGCGCCGGAGTTGAACCGGCTTCCCTTTTAACTCATGTTCTTAGACATAAGCACCTTTATGAATCGCTATTAAGTTCTAATTCTGTTTCATTATACACGTAACCGTTTAGCTTTCGCTTACATTTTTTCAGGAGCTTCGACGCCGACTGTTTTGAGTGCATTCGCTAACGTTGTTTTCACAGCCGTGATCAATGCCAAACGAGCACTTGTCATTTCGGCGTTTGCTGCATCTAATACTTTATTGGCATTGTAGAAACTATGGAAATTTGACGCCAATTCTTGAATGTACGTTGTAATACGGTGAGGTGCACGTTGTTTCGCTGCATCTGCGATGACTTGTGGGAAATCCCCAATTTTTTTCAAAACATCAATTTCTTTTTCAGAAGTCAACAAGTTTAAATGCTCTTCTGAAGCTAGTAAACCTTGTTCTTCTGCTTGACGCAAGATTGAGCTAATACGAGCATGCGCATATTGCGAGTAATAAACCGGGTTTTCGTTGGACTGTGAAACGGCCAAATCCAAATCAAAGTCCATATGCGAATCGCCTGAACGCATCGCGAAGAAATAACGAACGGCATCTAGTCCAACTAGTTCGACTAGTTCGCGCATCGTTACCGCTTTTCCTGTACGTTTACTCATCTTCATTTTTTCGCCGTCTTTGTACAATTGCACCATTTGAATAATGCTCACTTCAAGTGTATCACGGTCATAACCAAGCGCTTCGATCGCTGCTTTCATCCGTGGAATATAACCGTGATGGTCAGCACCCCAAACGTTGATCAGCTTGCCAAAACCGCGTTGCAATTTATCTTCATGGTAGGCAATATCCGGCATTAAATACGTATACGTGCCATCATTTTTAATTAAGACACGATCTTTGTCATCTCCAAATGTTGTTGACCGGAACCATGTAGCGCCTTCTTCTTCAAAGACATGACCATTTGCACGGAGCTTAGCTAATGCTTCATCGATTTTACCGTTTTTGTATAAGGATGATTCTGGGTACCATTCATCAAACTCAACGCGGAAGTTTGCTAAATCTTGTTGCAGTTTAGCTAATTCCACTTTTAACCCGTGTTGACGGAATGTTTCAAAACGCTCTTCATGCGTCATGCTAACAAATTTATCGCCATGTTCTTGAACCAGCGCTTCTGCGATGTCTTTAATATCTTGGCCACGGTAGCCATCTTCTGGCATGCTGTCGCCTTTGCCAAGTGCTTCAAAATAACGCGCTTCGATCGATAAAGCCAAATTGTTAATTTGGTTACCGGCATCGTTAATATAATATTCACGAGATACATCATATCCAGCCAAGTCTAGAATGTTGCATAGCGAATCGCCGACTGACGAGCCACGCGCATGCCCTAAATGCAGGTCTCCAGTTGGATTAGCCGAAACAAACTCGACTTGGATGCGCTCATTGCCGCCTGCCGTTGAACGCCCGTAATCTACTTTTTGCTCTAGTACCGTTTTGACAACGTCCTGCAAATAATCTTTTTTGATTGTAATGTTGATAAATCCGGGTCCAGCAATATCTACTGTTTGGATGTTCGCTGCATCTTTATCAAGATTTGCTACAATCGCTTCGGCAATTGCACGAGGTGGCTTTTTCGCCAAACGTGTTAATTGCATCGCAATATTCGTTGCATAATCGCCATTTGTTTTATCTCTCGGTGATTCCAACTGTACTTCAACTGATTCTGTTGTTAACTCTGCTTTTTCGATTGCTTCCGCAAATGCTGTTTTAATGGCGTGTTGAACTTGTTCTACTGCATTCATTATTTAGCCTCCATAAATTGTATTTCCATTTCGTATTCACCGACATGTTCTGACCCTAATGCCATATCGTATCGGACCTTGAATCGTGTATCACTGATCAACAGTTCATGCGCTTTCGTCGTCAACATAAACGATCCTTGTTCATTTGTCAGATTGCCGGTTTGTTCTTTATGTAATAAAAAAGGGAGCCGCATCTGCAAGCCGCCGCTTCTCATAATCACCGCTTCATTTTCTTGAAGTTTAACCATCGTCCGAATTTCAAGGTCATCTTGCTGCTCGGCATACTGCAAATAGCGCAGCTGGTTTTTCTCCGTTAATGTCCCTCGAGATTCCAATACCATTACTTGTTCTTCCATTTCCGGCTGACGGATCGTCGTTGTCAGTTTTATTTGTACTGTCTTTTGCATGTCTCTCCGCCTCCCCGTCAAATAATAACCTTCTCATTATAGCCCGATTCACTCGGCTTTTTCAATACAGCACCTATTGTTTGCGCCAGTTCTTTTTACCGGGACGTTGCGAATGGAGAAATTCGATAAATTTATAGCAAAAACCGACCCTTTTATTTTAGGGGCGGTTTATTTTCATTTGTATGATTGGGTTTATCTTGACTGAAGTCCTAGCAGTTTAATCAATGGTTTGATGGTTAAGCCTTGAATGACTAAAGAAAACAGGACGACCGCAAACGTTAAGATTAAAATCGTTTCACGTCCGTCGAAACTTGCCGGAAGACTTAATGCTAAGGCAATCGATAAGCTGCCTTTTAACCCGCCCCAGTTCAATAAAATCCGCTCTTTACGATTTAAGTCTTTAGCCGGCATTGTACTGAAAAACAGAGCAACAACTCTCGCCACTAAAACGATGACAATGGCCAATAAGATGATCAACCATTGGCCAGAAAAATCGATATTGCGAATTTCCAATCCGACAATCAAAAAAATTAACGAATTCGCAATAAGTGTGATGACGTCCCAAAATGTATTAATCGCATTTTTCGTTAACTCTGACATCCCGATTTTACCGCCGTAATCATTAAAAACAAACCCTCCTGCTACTACAGCGATGATTCCAGACACGTGTATATGCTCTGCGATAAAATAACTCCCGAAAAACAATAATGCAGAGATGGCAATTTCAAAAGGATAATCGTCATAAAAGCGAATAACTTGTGAAAAGAGGTACCCCAGAATGACACCAACCAATATGCCTCCTACAGCAAAACGAAGAAATAGCAACACACCACTGCCTAAGCCTGCCCAGCCCATATCAATATAAGTCAGTAAATAAACAGACGCGATTTGAAATAAGACGATCGCAATTCCGTCATTAAAAAGAGATTCGCCTTCCATAATTGTGGAAAGCTTTTCTGAAACCCCTGCAGATTTAAAGATGGATAAGACACTTATTGGATCGGTTGCGCTCATCAATGCCGCAAACGTAAAAGCGACCGCTAAAGGAAGACCTAGTAAAAAATGAGTTAAAAACCCGATCACAACAAACGATATAAATGTTCCACCTAAAGCAAGGCCTAATACGGTCTTTCTTCGTTTGTATAAATGATGAAAAGGAAGCTTTAACGTAGCATCACCAAGCAGGATAGGTAAAAACAAAGAAATGATGATCACTTGGAAAACTTCCGATTGTGTAATAAATTCTTCGGCCATGTCAATGAATGGAAATGGTAAGCTAGTCGTTCCCAGCAAAAGACCTACCAGAACTAATGCAATGGTGTCTGGTTGCTTGATTTTTCTGGCAATCCCGACAACTGTAATCGCAATGGCCAATAACACCAAGATTTGGATGAATACCTCATCAAACTCATGCATAAGTCACTGTCCTTTCTTTATTTATTGCTTTCTTCATCTATATCTCTTATTGGATTTTACTAAACGTAGCGTCCACTATTTCTGGAACCAAAAACAGACGGGAAAACAATTCGTTTTCTCCGTCTGCCTTATTTTAATGTTACTTCGTATAGGTAGTGACAAAAGAAGGTCGCGGAAAAATATTTGGTCGTTTGTCTATCCCTTCTTTTGTACCACGTTTTGCATGTGCATGACCATATGCTTGTGACTCTTGCCAATCTTTAAACGATTTCTCGTCTTTCCATAAAGTTAAAATAGTATAAGTATCCGAATAGAGCGGACGCAGTACACGTATTGCTGCAAAGCCAGGTTCTTTTTCTACCATTCCAGCTCTGTTTTGAAAACGCGATTCAAAAAGATCGCGACCTTCATCTGTTACCGGAATATTGTTAAAAACCGCGTAGCCGCCGTCCTCAATATGGCCCACAGCGTTTAACACTTCATACGCTTCTGCGTTGCGTAAAGTTGTCCCGTCTCCTGCCTCGTAAAGCACAACAGCTTCTTTCTCATTCTGTAACTGGGTCATGTTCGCATTTGGTTGGTCTGCCTTAATTTGTTCGACTTGATCTTGTGGCCCCGTCCATTTATACAATTTCATGCTACGCACCTCTTCTACTGGATTCTTTTTTTCATTTTACCGTTTTCGAGAGAAGTTTTCTAATTTAGGCTCTTTCCACCATAAGAAAACCCGCCTAGAAACATTCCAGACGGGTTTGACGGTCTATTTAATTGGCTGAAAAAACGCCGCTTCGCTAGCGCGTCTTACGCCCGTCGAATCTACACGGCCGCTTGCGCTTTTCTTTTTGGCTAGCTCTAGCGGCTAGTCCCTCGGGGTCTTAAGTCAGCCCACTGCGGAAATCAAGATTTCCTGCGTGTTCTGTCTTAAGCCTGTCGGGACTGAACAGCCGCTTGCGCTTTTCTTTTTGGCTAGCTCTAGCGCACAGCTCTTTGGGTCATAAGCCGTCTCGACTGTGCGGCAAAGAACGCCGCTTCGTCGATCCGTCTTATGCCCGGCAGAGCTACATGTGCGCTTCCGCTTTTCTTTTTGGCTAGCTCTAGCGGCCAGATTCTAGGGTCGTAAGTCACTCTAGCTGTGCGGCTGGAAAAACGCCGCTTCGCCAGAGCGTCTTACGCCCGTCGAATCTACACGGCCGCTTCCGCTTTTCTTATTTCACCCAACCTAAAATCATTTCGCGCATTAATTTGCTTGCTGTGTTCGCTGTTTGGTCGGAATGATCGTACACGGGCGCTAGTTCTACAAGGTCAAAACCGACGACATTGACACCTGATGCTGCGATTGCATGGATAGAAGCTAGTAATTCGCGAGACGTGATACCGCCTGCGTCAACTGTTCCGGTTCCTGGTGCGTGTGCAGGGTCTAGTACGTCCATATCAATCGTGACGTACACATTGCGCCCTTCAAGTGTTGGTAAAACTTCTTTTAAAGGCTCAAGCACTTCAAATTTCGAAAGGTGCATGCCGTTTTCTTTTGCCCAGTCGAATTCTTCTTTCATCCCTGAACGAATACCAAATGAATAGACATTCTTCGGTCCGATATGATCTGCGATTTTGCGTATCGGTGTCGAATGCGAGTATTCTTCGCCTTCGTAGTTTTCGCGAAGGTCTGTGTGTGCATCAAAGTGAATAATTGCCAGATCATCGTATTTACTAGCGACTGCTTTCATTACGGGCAATGACACCAAATGCTCGCCGCCCATGCCCATAGGAATTTTTTCGTCCGCTAAAAGAGTGTGTACATACGTTTCGATTTCCGCTAAGCTTTTTTCCGGATTACCAAATGGTAACGGAATGTCGCCTGCATCAAAAAACTTAACGTCTCCTAGCTCGCGGTCAAGGTACGGGCTATATTCTTCTAGTCCAATTGAAACTTCGCGAATTTTGTTCGGACCAAAACGAGAACCCGGACGGTAACTAACTGTCCAGTCCATCGGCATGCCGTAAAGAACCGCTTTGGATTCTTCGTAATTCGGGTGGCTTTTGATAAATACTTTTCCTGAATACGTTTCGTCAAATCTCATGTGTTATTCTCCTGTCAAATCTTTCACGAATTTCGGTAAAACAAACGCAGCGTTGTGTAACTCTGGCGTGTAGTATTTCGTGTCGATTTCATGGAAACGTTCTGCTGGTACTTCTAATGGGTTGTACTTTTTCGAACCGATTGTGAAGGCCCACAAACCACTTGGGTATGTTGGAATGTTCGCCAAATAAAGACTAGTAATTGGGAAAATTTCTTTTACATCACTTTGCACTTGTTTGATTAAATCTGCTTTAAACCACGGGTTGTCCGATTGCGCGACGAAAATACCGTCTTCTTTCAAGGCTTTTGAAATCCCTGCATAAAAGCCTTTAGAGAACAAGTTTACAGCTGGTCCAACGGGTTCAGTTGAATCTACCATAATCACGTCAAACTCGTTATCTGATTCTGCGATGTGCATGAACCCGTCTCCAACGATAACTTCCACACGTGAATCTTCTAAGCCTGACGCAATACTCGGCAAGAATTTTTTTGAGTACTCGATTACTTTTCCATCAATGTCGACAAGTGTTGCTTTTTTAACAGACGGGTGCTTTAAAATTTCACGAATTACGCCGCCATCACCGCCGCCAACGACTAAAACGTTCTCAGGGTTAGGGTGTGTAAACAAGGGAACGTGTGCAACCATTTCGTGATAAACAAATTCGTCTTTTTCAGAAGTCATGACCATGCCATCTAAAAACAACATATTGCCCCACTCTGCTGTTTCTGCCATTTCAAGATATTGAAAAGCTGTTTGTTCTGTATGAAGGGTTTTATTGATTTTCATCGTAATCCCAAAGTTTTCTGTTTGCTTTTCTGTATACCAAAATCCTGCCATCTATAATCAAACTCCTTTTCATTCTGAATAAAATCCACTTAAAAAAGTATAAGTGTTTTCAAAAAAAGTGCAATATTTATTTCATACTCCTCTTTACCCGCTCAAAGCTGCACTACACTAAAAATAAAAAGGTTTTCTGTGCAGGGAACTTTTTCCCTTCACAGAAAACCTTTTTAAATCCTGATGGTGCGGAGAAAGAGACATGAGGCATTGGGCTTGGGTTTTATCGCAATGGCTCACGGCACTTGCTCGCTATCAGGTGTCCTAGCTTTCTATTGAAAAGCTGTAGTTCTAGTGTACTGCCTTTTATAAACAACTTCAACCATCCGGTAGACGCAATTTGAAATGTCATACTCTGTTCAAAAAGCATTTTTTTATTACAGGAACACGTTTTTTATCATCTGCCTAAGTCTTGATGAAGTTGCTCTGAGCTATTGTTCCACATTTCTGCGTTATGCGATTCTAAATAGTCGGCCAGTACGCGTTTTGATGGCTCATCCATTTGGTCCACAAGAATTTTGCGTTTCATTGATTTGTCCATGCGGTTCACATGATCTGCTAAAATTTTGTAGCCTCTTCGTTTTTCACGATTAACCACCATTTCACACGCTGCAACTCCGGCGTAATAAGGGCCTACCGGATTAAAATCGATGGTGATCCACACAAGCCAATAATCTTTGCCACTTGCCGAATCTTCTCGGTTAGTTGTAAATTTAATGCCGCGCTCTACTTCACTGCGGGCATGCATGGCACCGATATCAATAAACGCTTCTTGCTCTTCTACGTCAATAAATAAGGGAGAAACATTCTCCAAAGATAGAGACCCAATGCCATAACCTTTATGGCCGTCCGTTGGATCATTTTTTATAATGGTAAATCCTACTTTTTGTTTTGGTTTTTCTTCATTCGCCATTGTCTGAATCCTCCGTTCTGCTATGATGATAGTATTCTTAAGAAAAGGAGCTGTATTCATTATGCCATACGTTACTGTAAAAATGCTCGAAGGTCGCACAGAAGACCAGAAACGCGCACTTGTTGAAAAGGTATCCGAAGCTGTTTCTGAAACGACAGGCGCACCAATCGAAAACGTAACCGTCTTTATCGAAGACATGAAAAAAACAGATTACGGCACAAAAGGCAAACTCTTTAGCGATCAATAAAGAAAAGCGGAAATGGCCGTTCAGCTTCGACAAGCATAAAGCGCGCTGGCGAAGCGACGTGTTTTCAGCCGCACAGCCAGCGTGACTTATGACCCGAGGAGCTAGGCACTTGCAACTGGACCATAGAAAAGTGAAAGCAGCCGTGTAGATTCGACGGGCATAAGACGCGCTGGCGAAGTGGCGTGTTTTCAGCCGCACAGCTAGAGTGACTTATGACCCGAGAATCTGGCTGCTGGAACTGGACAACTCGAAAAGTGAAAGTGCCTGGTCAGCTCCGATAAAAGCTAGATTAGGCATTTCCCATAAAATAGCCGAAAAACTCCCGTTACGGGAGTTTTTTCGTTTGCTGCTTGTTATGAGCTCAATTCCGCAATAAAGGCAAAAGAATCTTCTATCTCTTCTACTGTAAAGTTAAGTTTTCCTTTGACAATGTGTAGCTTGTCAATTTGTTCCTGATGGGGTAAATTATCGAAATACAAGAGTGTTGCGGTTAACTCTAAAAAACGGCCACTTTTGGCGTTCAGTTTTTCAGCAGTCGCTGGGTTTTCTAAAATAGAGGTGCCCAAAACCTTGCGAAACTCCTGACCTTCTTCTGTTACCGTATATTTATATTGAACATAAGAACCTTTATCCTCCAATGCCTCTGATAAAAATCCCATGTCGCATAACTCCTCTACACGAGCAGTCAATTCCTCTGAATACGGTCCATAAATATGAAACTCGTATTTTTCCTGAAACGGAATGTCCAACTTCTTCATAATGTAAATCATTTTCTGCAATTTCTTGCGACCGGTTACACCTTCTGCAGTGGCAATAAAATCCACAATTTTTGCGTGTTCTTGGAGCAACTAGACCCCTCCTTCTCGAAGCATTTCCAAAATCTGCTGCTTGATGGCTGTCTTTTTGCCGTCGATCAATAGTTCAGCTGGAAAATACAATTTATAATCCGTTCTGCGTTTACCTGAAATCGCATCCACAATTTGTGACAAGCGTGATAATTCTTTAATATCACCATTTGGCATTAACAAATGAATTGGCAAACGTTCTTCTTCTTCACCCGGGCGATAAAAATCATAAGGCAAGTCAGAAGTTGAATCATCAATCAAATAATACTCTGGGTCTATGCCGGCAGAACGAAACAATTCGGTCAACTCGCCCAGCTTCTTGTAATTCTTGGCTGGATCAAAATCGACATATTGAAACAAACGCCTGTTGACAAATCGGTCGCACAAGTCCGAAAGAATCGGATCACGTTCGGTCATCCATAATTGAAAATAAGTCATTAAGACGCCTTCATCTAGCGCCAAATAGTCTTTCAACGTAAAACTGCGGTCAAAAAATGATAAGAAATGAGTTGGAGGTTGTTCGAATTTATAGCCATTTCCACTCAATTCTTTCGCCCGTTGAAGGATTTTTCGTAAAATCACTTCTGCACTGCGCGCAACTGGATGGAAATACACTTGCCAATACATTTGGTAGCGGCTCATGATGTAATCCTCAACTGCATGCATCCCACTCGATTTGATCACCACTTGATCACCTAGTGGGCGCATCACCCGTAGAATTCGCTCCATATCAAAATGACCGTACGAAACCCCCGTATAATAAGCATCGCGCTGAAGATAATCCATGCGATCCGCGTCGATTTGACTAGAAATCAACGACACAACCTGTTTATTTGAATACGTTTTAGCGATAACTTCTGCCACTTTCGTCGGAAACTCTGGTGATACGTTCTGAAGAATTTCGTTAACCTCAGTATTTCCAAGCAGGATTTTCCGTGTAAATTCTTCGTGATCGACAGAGAAAACTTTTTCAAATGAATGCGAAAACGGACCGTGTCCCAAGTCGTGAAGAAGCGCTGCGCACAACACTACTAACCGTTCATTTTCATCCCATTCTGGACGACCGTGAAAAATATCATCCGAAATCCTGCGGACGATTTCATAAACGCCAAGCGAATGGTTGAACCGACTATGTTCCGCCCCGTGAAAGACTAAATATGAAGTGCCCAATTGCTTGATCCTGCGCAAACGCTGAACTTCGCGCGAATTGATCAAGTCCCAAATCACTTGGTCGCGCACGTGGACATATCGATGAACTGGATCTTTAAAGACTTTTTCTTCGGCTAATTTTTGTGTTGCGTAACTCACCCGCGCACCTCCGTTTTTTCATGTAACAGCTATTCTACACCAGTGCCACAATGCTATTCAAGAGGACGTTCTAGCATTTTTCGGTTCCGCTCAACTACACGATCTAAATAAAATCCGTATAACTCTGTTTCAACAGGCTGTAGCGCCATCGGTACTGGTGACCCCATCAAAGCATGTAAATCTACAACAACTTCTTGGACAGTAATTTGTCTTGCCAATAGTTCACTAAGCGATGCCATTGTTTCTGGTTTTATTTCAGGATAGGCAAACTTTGTTTCTTCGCCTTGGAGTCCCGCTTTGTAAAAGTCACGAATGACCTCTGCACGTTGTGCGCCACTACCCTCAATACATAAATAAACTTGAACAGCGATGCCGCGACGAATCCGGCGCTGTGAAATGCCCGCGAATTTCCGACCCCCAATGCTGAGATCGTAAGAGCCTGGACAATACGATCCCACGATTTCGTAGGCGTCAATATCCGCTTCAGGGAATAATTCACGCACCAAATCGAGCATTAAGTCGTAACCCGCTGAGATATCGATGGCGTTGTCTTTTTCCGATAGCACGAGCGAAATGTTTAAAACGCCGGCATCCAGCACAACTGCCAGTCCTCCTGAATTCCGTACAATCGGCGTAAAGCCATGGTCTTTTAATACATCCATGCCTTTTTCAATATGCGGCAAACGATGATCTTGGATTCCTAACACTACCGTATCGTCGTGCACCCATGTTCGAACGGTTGGTGCGCTTTTTCCGGATCCCACCAACTCACATAAGGTATCGTCTGCTGCAAATGATTCAAGCGCAGAGCGACTTTTCGCGCTTAACGATTGATCCCAAAAACGCCAAGCTGTTTCTTCAAAAAATAACGGCATATTTATTTCTCCTCTTTCTGCAATTCCATGTCTCTAGTTTACTCTTTTCAGCAAGCGCTGAAAACCCGTGGACGTCATGTCAAATTAGTGACAGCCATTTGTTTTAAAGGAAGTTGTATGGCCAGTGTGATAAACTGATTGATGAGAGATTTACATTAAAAGGAGTGTTTGAGTAATGAATGAAGCTGCAATTACATTAGACGGCTGGTACGTTCTCCATGATTTCCGCTCAATGGACTGGGTTTCGTGGAAAATGCTAACGGACGAAGAACGCCAATTCGCGATCGACGAATTCCAAGCATTCATGGACAAAATCAACCAAGCTGATGAAAATAAAACCGGCGCACATGCCTTGTATTCAATTGTTGGCCAAAAAGCTGACTTGATGTTAATGATGTTGCGTGAAACGATGGACGAATTAAACGAACTTGAAACAGAATACAACAAATTGACATTGATTGCTTATACAGTTCCTACGTACTCATACGTTTCAGTTGTTGAGCTTTCTAACTACCTTGCCGGAAAATCAGATGAAGATCCTTACCAAAATCCGCATATCCGTTCTCGTCTATACCCAGAACTTCAACGTTCGCAGTATATTTGCTTCTATCCAATGGACAAGCGTCGCGACGGTGATGATAACTGGTACATGCTACCAATGGATACACGTAAAGAATTAATGCTATCTCATGGTAAAATCGGCCGTAGCTATGCTGGTAAAGTCAAGCAGATCATTTCTGGGTCTGTCGGCTTTGATGACTACGAATGGGGCGTTACTTTGTTTGCAGACGACGTTCTTCAATTCAAAAAGTTGATCTACGAAATGCGTTTTGACGAAGTCAGCGCGCGTTACGCAGAATTTGGTTCATTCTATGTAGGCACACGCCTAGATGCCGAACGCACGACTAAAATGTTAGAAGTTTAATTGATCTATATTGAAAAGTCGCCTTTTAGGCGACTTTTTCTATTTGAATTTTTGTGACCGCACCTCGTGAAGAGATTTCCAGCAAACTTTTATGAATTTATTCCAATTATTTGGATATACTGTCCGAATGGAACAAAATACTGTCCGTTTCACGACAAATACTGTCCGAATTCCATCGAATACTGTCCGAATCGTATACTTTACTGTCCAAACGGCAAAACGACTCAAAAAAAGGGCAATTCGCGCGAAGCGAATTGCCCTTTTCAACGTCATTACAATGCTTTGGCTGCAGCGATAATGACCATGACCCAAGCGGCGATAAACGCAATGCCTCCGATTGGGGTAATAGCGCCAAGAACGCCGATTCCTGTCAAACTTAATACGTATAAGCTACCTGAGAAAATAACAATTCCGGCAAGCATTAAATAACCGGCCCAACTTAATGAACTGAGTGATCCGAGTAGCGTTGAACTCATCAAGATTGCGACAACGATCAAGCCAATCGAGTGAAACATTTGATACTGTACGGCAGTTTGCCATGTATCCAAATACTTGTC
Organism: Planococcus kocurii; assembly: GCF_001465835.2. Classification (NCBI taxonomy): domain Bacteria; kingdom Bacillati; phylum Bacillota; class Bacilli; order Caryophanales; family Caryophanaceae; genus Planococcus; species Planococcus kocurii. The sequence goes on along the minus strand of NZ_CP013661.2, from coordinate 2,409,669 downwards.
TGCAACACGACCTTCTAAAAGGTGTGCGCCAAATGCGCCGAACGCTACAGATAAAAGAGCGTTAACCGCTCCAGCAATTAAGAAAAACTTCATAGTCGACTTCCTCTTTCCATTTAAAATTCAAACAGCGAATCGCCGTTTGCGTCTTCTTCTTTCAGCTTGTTGACGGCAGATACTGTCTGCGTTTGCGGCTGAGGGGAAGAAAGTGGTACGGCACGTGGGGTTTGAATGTCGCTCATCGGTTGCTCGTCTTCTAACAACAAATCACATAATGCACGAATGGCTACGACTGAGTCGCGAAACTTTGAAGAATCGCCATTCCGAGCACGCGTCGTATGCTTGTCGATTTCATTTAAAATACGCGTCGTATCGATGGACATGATACAGCCCCTCTCCGTTTTGATTTAATTCCAGTTTAACACGTCCACCTGCTACAGTTCAGTCCAAACAAAAATCAATAGGCTGTTGTCCGCGGCTTTGTAACAGACTGTTCACTTTTGAATAAGGCCGACTGTCAAAAAATCCACGATGGGCGCTGAGCGGACTTGGATGAGGCGCTTCAAGCACATCATGTTTATCGAGGTCAATCAGTCGTTTTTTCATTTGGGCAGGTTTGCCCCATAATATAAAAACAATTGGCTCTTCGCGCTCGGACAATTTACCAATCACGCTGTCCGTAAACGTCTCCCAGCCTTTGTTGCGATGCGAATGTGCTTCTCCTGCTCTTACTGTCAATACGCTGTTCATCATTAAAATGCCCTGGTCGGCCCATTTCGTTAAAGTGCCATCTTTTGGTTTTTCGCAACCAATATCTTCTTTTAATTCTTTCAGCAAATTCTGTAAGCTTGGCGGATGCGCTACTCCGGGTAAAACAGAAAAACTAAGTCCATGTGCTTGGTTGGGACCATGATACGGATCTTGTCCGAGAATAACGACTTTTACATCGCGATAGGCAGTATGTTCAAAGGCAGACCAAATATTTTCCATTGCAGGATAAATCGTTTGCTCAGCGTATTCTTCTTTCAAAAACGCACGCAGCTCCAAATAATACGGTTTGTCGAATTCTTTACCGATGACCTGCTGCCAATCGTTGTGAAAAATTTGTTTTTTCAACTCCATCACTCCTCGAACTCGACTGTAACATCATAATTGACCAAGCCGAACATCTCTTGAACAGAACGCGCAGCATTATCTTCGGCCGTCTGTAACACACCTTGACCTTCCGTTTCTTGAAGCATCAACTTTTTAGCTTCTTCTGCCAGTTCGTAAGCTTCAGAAATGTCAGCCCCGCTGCGAAACAGCCCTTCATACGAATAAACTTCTACTTGATCCATAAACAATTCCGGTCCTCCTAGAAATTCTGCTGGGGGCAATGTTAATGTCGCTGTTTGAGCATCTTCATCGAGTACTATATCGTCTTCAGATACTTTGGAAAAATCAATTCCAGCTCGTACTGACCCTGGAATAACGACCAGTAATTGCCGTTTTGTACCAGGCAAATCGAGACCAATCTCCTGACCAAATAATGAATTGTCCTCGCGTTCGATAATCACTTTCGAAAAAGCTTCCGCTGTGGACAGTTCATTCAAGTCCTGAATTTGTTCTAAAAAAGCGCCTTTACTTTCTGTGAAGGTGCTGCCTTTAATCATCCAAAAAGTTCCAAGGGGCAAGGCCACTAAAAGTAATAGTAAAACCACAATGAGCACTAAAAAAGAATTGCGAAAAACACTCATCATCAGTTTGGCATATTTCCAGAAGCCAGATTCTTTCGTATCCCCTTGCTCTTTCATTTCTTCTAACAACCGTTCGATTTCAGTCATCCGTGGATCTTTAGCCAAGATATCCCCTACTTTCTTATGTTCTATTTATCCAGCTTCATGGTACGATTGTCCAAAGGAGCGATTACGATGGCCGATTGGCGCGAAAAGATTACGAGTGTTTCAAAAACGAAAGGCACAACAGCTCCTGAAAGCGCAAAGCGCGCTGGACTAGGCTGTTTAGGTGTAATTATTGCTGTTGTTTCTATTCTAACATTACTTATTACGATTGGTCTTTTCAAAAGCGGCTTTGTTTTAATGGGCATTTTTGCGACTGCATTTTTGCTTATTTGCGTTGCAACTACCGTTTTACTGCTTGTCCCGAATAAGCGTAATTCGTTGTAAACACTCGAAATTTTGTTAAAATAGTGGCAAAGACAATCCAATTTAGAGGAGCTAACCTAATGACACTCAAAAAAACCTTAACCATTGCTGGATCAGATACTTCTGGCGGTGCAGGCATACAAGCAGACCTTAAAACATTCCAAGAACACGGAACTTATGGCATGAACGCATTAACGGTCATCGTCACAATGGATCCTGAGAATGGCTGGAGTCATGGGATTCATCCGATCGCATTAGATACACTAGACGCCCAGTTGAAAACAGCATTTTCTACAGGGGTTGACGCTTTGAAGACTGGTATGCTCCCAACTGTAGACATCATTAAAATGGCCGGCAAAGCCATTGCAGACTCTGGAATCAAAGACGTTGTCATTGATCCCGTTATGGCTTGCAAAGGGGAAAACGAAGTGTTGTTCCCTGAAAATGTGGATGCCATGATAAAGTATTTATTGCCAAACGCCAAAGTCGTGACACCAAACTTGGTAGAAGCAGGCAATTTATCCGGAATGGGCGTGTTGAAAACTGTTGAAGACATGCAAGCGGCCGCTGAGAAAATTCACGCACACGGCGCAGAATTTGTGGTCATTAAAGGCGGCAAACAGCTCCAGCATGAAAAAGCAGCGGACTTATTGTTTGATGGCAAAACACATTATTTACTGACATCTGAAAAAACAGATACCACTTATAACCACGGCGCAGGTTGTACGTTCGCTGCTGCGATTACCGCGAACTTAGCAAACGGGCAATCTGTTAAAGACGCTGTTCTAAATGCGAAATTTTTTGTCGCAACAGCAATTCAGCACGGCTGGAAGCTGAACGAATACGTTGGTCCAGTTATGCACGGTGCCGCTTCGAAATTCACAAAACCTGAAGTCATTGTGACTGAATTATAAGCAAGAACAAACGCGTGCCGGATTTTCTTCGGCGCGCTTTTTTTGCGGTCCAATTTTGTTGCTGTTGAAATGAGGTACGATTGTTAGCCTCCTATCTGCGGGCGAATTCTCAGGACAATCTTAGCTTTACAAAGCAACCTAATCGCATTCTCACACATAATTCCTTATACTGAAAGAATACCGATTTTATAGGAGGAACATCATGGAATTAGTTGAAGTAAAAAAATTACAAGTCCAACTGGATGCTTTTGCCGGTAAAGATGTTTACCTTCATTTGGAAACAACCAACGGCTCCTATGCCTCACATTTTAACGAAAGCTTTTTCAACGCCGGCGCATTTATCCGGAACGTTGTGATCAATTACGAACTTGGAAAAGTGGTTGGTGACAGTCCGCACCGTGTTGGACTAAAATTACCGCATGGCTGGGTCTACGCTCAAGGCATTACGCATTACGAATTAGACGAAGAGGGTCGGCTGTTGCTTGCCGGACACGCCGGAGACGGAAAACTAGCGGTTGCGCTTGAAATTAGCGAAACACCGTTTAGTTATTAAAGGAGGGACACATAATGACAATTCCACACGAACGTCATGTGCTGGTCGTCTTCCCTCACCCGGATGACGAAGCATTTGGTGTTTCCGGAACGATCACGACACATATTCAACAAGGCACCCCTGTTACATACGCCTGCCTAACACTTGGCGAAATGGGACGCAACTTAGGTAATCCGCCCTTTGCTACGAGAGAATCGCTCCCTGTAGTCCGCAAAAAAGAGCTTCAAGCTTCTGCAGACGCAATGGGATTAACCGATCTTCGAATGATGGGCTTGCGTGATAAAACCATTGAGTTTGAAGATGATGAGAAAATGGTTAAGATGATGACGGATTTGATTGAAGAACTCAATCCTTCAAAAATCATCACCTTTTACCCGGACTTTGCGGTCCATCCAGATCATGAGGCAACAGCACGCGCTGTTGTTCGTGCTGTCCGCCGAATGAAAGATCGGCCAACACTTCACGGCGTAGCTTTTGCAAATAACACGGCGGAGATGCTCGGCCAACCTGATGTCGTTTTTGACATCCGTGAAGTCCGTGAGCAAAAAATGAATTCCATGAAAGCCCATATTTCACAAACAGCTTGGATGCTGGAAGAAATGGAACATAAGCTTCAGCAAGGTGATACTGCTACAGAAAACTGGTTAACCAAAGAACGTTTTTATCATTATCGCTGGCATGAAGATTTCGAAAAATCCTTCTAAAAAACACCCTTCAACTTTTTCTCAGTTGGGGGTGTTTTTTTAAGGTATTTTCAGATAATATAAACATTGGTTATAAAAGCGTTTACATAGGGGAAAGCGTTGTATAATCAGTTATTATTATGTGTATTCATGCACGGAGAAAAGGGGAATTATTTGTGAAAAAGTTTTCTACTTCAACATGGTTATTGTTTTTGATTCCTTCTTTACTCGGAATCCTATTGTTTTTGGTGCCAATTCCAACTGAAGATGGCTGGATGGTAACTATAGCAGTTCTTGCTAACCTTATGGCTGGAGCGATCGAATCCATCGTACCGTGGATTATGATGGGCATTTTAATCGTAGCCGCTCTCGGTTCATTGTTCTTTATCACTAAAAAAGTTAATGAAACTGATTATGTTTCATTTATCGACAAGCTCTTTAATGTCAATCTATTTTGGACGATTGTTCGGATTCTCGGCGCGGTTTTTGCGGTTATGGTGTTGTTCCAAGTCGGTCCTGAACCTATCTGGAATGAAAATACCGGCGGACTTCTTTTATCTGGAGACGGTTTACTGTCTTTCCTTTTCACTATTTTTCTTTTTGCTGGATTGTTTCTTCCCCTCTTGATGAACTTTGGCTTATTGGAATTTTTCGGTACGATAATGGTAAAAATCATGCGTCCACTTTTCCGCTTGCCAGGTCGCTCATCTATTGATGCTTTGGCGTCATGGGTTGGAGACGGTACCATTGGTGTTTTATTGACAAGCAAGCAATATGAGGCAAACAGATATACGCAGCGTGAAGCAGCGATTATCGGAACCACGTTCTCCGTTGTTTCGATTACTTTTGCTATTGTAGTCATACAGGAAATTGGCCTCGGCACCTATTTCCTTCCGTACTACGCTACTGTTATCTTAGCAGGTATTATTTTGGCATTGATCATGCCACGCCTTTACCCGCTGACAAACAAACCGACTACGTTCATGGACGGGTCACCTCAAGATTCTCAATCTGAAGATGTTCCACAAGGCTATAATGTCACTTCTCACGGAATTGAAAATGCTTTGACAAAAGCTGAAGAAAACCGTTCAGTTAAAAAGTTTTTTGAGGATGGTTTTAAAAACGTACTGGATATGTGGATTGGTGTTGCACCAGTTGTAATGGCATTTGGTACAATTGCATTGATTTTAGCCGAATATACACCTGTGTTCAGCATTCTTGGTACACCGTTTGAACCATACCTGCGATTGCTTGGTGTTCCAGAAGCAGCTGAAGCCGCTCAATTAATGGTTGTTGGCTTTGCTGATATGTTCTTACCTGCTATTCTTGGTGCAGACATCGAGTCTGAAATGACACGTTTTGTCGTCGCTACCATGTCCGTCACACAATTGATTTACATGTCCGAAGTTGGTGGATTGTTACTTGGATCCAAAATCCCTGTCAACATCCTGGACCTGATCATCATCTTCTTGCTTCGTACAATTATCGCTTTGCCGATTGTTGTAGGCGTTGCGCACTTGTTGTTTTAATCCACACAAAATGCCATCCGCAAATTGCGAATGGCATTTTTTATTGTCTTAAACTAGTTGAAGCTTTTTTTTTAGCTTTTCTAACATATCGACAGTCATTGCATCTAAGTCATATGACGTTTTAAAGCCCCATTCGGCTTTCGCAGCCGATGCATCGATATTGTCTGGCCAGCTATCTGCAATTTCCTGTCTCACCGGATCAACTGCGTAAGACATTTTGAAGTCGGGAATGTGCTTTTGGATAGACGCTGCAATTTCTTCAGGCGTGAAACTCATTGCTGTTACGTTAAATGCGTTACGGTGAATTAATTGATCTGAATCTGCTTCCATCAAGTCGACAATCGCTTGCAGCGCGTCAGGCATATACATCATGTCCATAGCTGTTCCTTCTGCAATATATGAAGTGTAGCTTGCTTTTTCAATTGCTTGGTAATAAATATCGACTGCATAATCAGTTGTGCCGCCGCCCGGTTGTGCTACGTTCGAAATAAGTCCTGGGAAACGAACACCGCGTGTATCGACACCAAATTTCGTGTGGTAATAATCGCAGAGCAATTCACCAGCTACTTTATTAACGCCGTACATTGTTGTTGGACGCTGTAACGTATCTTGTGGCGTATCTTTCTTAGGTGTTGAAGGACCGAACGCTCCGATAGAACTAGGCGTAAAAAATTGCATTCCTAGCTTGCGAGAGGCTTCAAGTGCATTTACAAGCCCACCCATGTTCAAGTTCCAAGCAAGTAATGGTTTTTCTTCAGCAGTCGCTGATAATAGAGCCGCCATATGAACCATCGTGTCTGCACCGAAATCTTTTGCTAAATCGTACATTCTCTGTGCATCTGTTACATCCAAAATTTCAAAAGGTCCTGATTGATCGGCAGTTTGCCGTATATCTGTTGCTAAGACATTATCATTGCCATATATGCTGCGCATTTTCCCAACAAGTTCTGACCCTATTTGTCCTAAAGCACCTGTAATCATAATTCGTTCCATTTCCAACACTCCTTTTCCCCAAAAACATTTGTCCTGTCCAAAAACACAAAAAAATCCCTATAAACCTTGTCAATTAAAGCTTTCCTATTAAGTCATTATAAGATGTTCTTTTTAAAAATACAAATATTTTCTGCAAAATCCACCTGAATAGCTACTTCTATTGATGAAATAGCCTTTGTAAGTCTTTGATCATTGATAACCCAAAAATTTTGGACTTATTTTCTATGTCTGCATGGTTGGAGAACAGGAAAAGACATGCTATAATAGACCAACTTTAGGATTTCTTTTGATTAGTCAGCAATTGTTCTTTTTTTTAGCTTTAAAACCAACTATACAAGTAGGTTAAATAAACTTTGTATTTTGGTTGTCTAGCTTAGGAAAAAAATAAGAAGATACACATTCAAAAAGAAATTATCTAGATTAAAACTACAAAGGAATTGAGGAGATTATTGATGAAAAAATTTAGTTTAACGTTTTTATTAGTAGGAATAATGTTCGTTTTAGCTGCTTGCAGCGGTTCAAAGGAAGAAGATCCAACGACAGATGATGCCAGTAAATCCGAAGACGATGTATTAGCTAAAGTCCAAGAAGAAGGAACGTTGGTCATTGGTACAGAAGGCACATATCCGCCCTTCACGTTCCATGATGCCTCAGGAGAACTAACTGGTTTTGATGTTGAAATTGCACGCGAAGTGGCTGATCGCCTCGGTGTAGAAGCTGAATTCCTTGAAACACAATGGGATGCCATGTTTGCAGGGTTGGATGCTGGTCGGTTTGATATGGTAGCCAATCAAGTCGGTATTAATCCAGAACGCCAAGAAAGCTATGAGTTTTCAGATCCATACATTACGTCGACTGCAGTTCTAGTAGTCGCTGAAGATAATAATGAAATTAAAAGCTTCGAAGATTTAAAAGGTCAGTTGTCTGCACAATCGCTCACAAGTAACTACGCTGAAACAGCAACTTCTTTTGGCGCAAAGCTTGAAGGGGTTGAAGGGTTTAACCAAGCGATTGAATTATTGAATTCTGGTCGCGTGGATGCAACCGTTAACGATAATTTAACCGTCTTGGATTTTCTGAAACAACGTCCAGATGCGAAAGTAAAAGTAATAGATAAATCAGAAGATGCTGCACAAAGTGGGCTACTATTTAGAAAAGGCAGCGGCGCAATAGTAGAAGAAGCAAACCAAGCATTAGCTGACATGATTGAAGACGGCACATACGATGAAATTTCAGAAAAATGGTTTGGTGAAAATGTACTTGAATAGTATTTTTTCTGATCCGGTCAGAATGGAACGACTTGTGGATATTGCGCAATCCTCATTTCTTCCTTTGATCGAAGCAACACTTCAATTTACATTACCTTTATCGATTATCTCTTTTATTTTCGGTTTGATATTGGCGGTTTTGACAGCGCTGGCTCGAATTTCCACAGTTAAGATTTTTCAACTTATCGCACGTGTTTATGTTTCCATTATTCGTGGGACACCTTTACTCGTTCAATTGTTCATCTTATTTTATGGATTGCCGACACTTGGCATCACAATCGATCCATTCCCAGCAGCAGTCATTGGTTTTTCGCTGAACGTCGGCGCTTATGCGTCTGAAGTGATTCGGGCAGCGATCTTGTCCATTCCAAAAGGGCAATGGGAGGCAGCCAATACCATTGGCATGTCCTACACGCAATCGCTGCGGCGTGTCATTTTGCCACAAGCATCGCGCGTTTCTTTGCCTCCCTTGTCCAATACCTTTATCAGTTTAGTCAAAGATACCTCTCTTGCTTCCCTAATTTTAGTTACCGAAATGTTCAGAGTCGCACAGCAAATTGCCGCAACCAATTATGAATTCCTGCTATTATACGGTCAAGCGGCATTGCTGTACTGGGTCATTTGCTTTGCCTTGTCATTAGTCCAAGGCAGGCTCGAACATCGTTTTGACCGTTATGTTTCCAGATAATACACGCAGGTTACTGAATGCAGTAAGGAGTTCAATATGATTTCAATAAAAAATTTGCATAAAAAGTTCGGTCAACTCGAAGTATTAAAAGGCATCGATACAGATGTTCAAAAAGGACAAGCAATTGTCGTGATTGGTCCCTCTGGTTCTGGAAAAACGACATTTCTACGGTGCCTAAATACGTTGGAAACCCCAACTTCGGGTTTAGTAACAATTGGTGAACAAACGGTCGATTTCGCTAAACCATTATCAAAAAAGCAAATCATGGCTTTTCGTAAACAATCCGCCATGGTCTTTCAGCATTATAATTTATTTCCTCACATGACGGCTCTTGAAAACGTCATGGAAGGACCCATTACTGTTCAAAAACAAAACAAAAAACTAGCTAAACAAAAAGCAGAGCAATTGCTCATAAAAGTTGGACTCGGCGAAAAAATCAATGACTACCCGTTCCAACTGAGTGGTGGTCAACAACAGCGCGTCGGTATTGCGCGAGCGCTAGCACTCGAACCGAAAGTCATGCTCTTCGACGAACCAACATCTGCACTTGATCCCGAATTAGTTGGTGAGGTGCTACAAGTTATGAAAGATTTAGCCGCTGAAGGCATGACGATGGTTGTCGTGACACACGAAATGCGCTTTGCCAAAGGCGTCGCTAACGAAGTATTGTTTATGGACGAAGGACGCATCGTCGAACGCGGCAAGCCGGAAGACATTTTCAATCACCCAACTGAAGAACGAACCAAACGCTTTTTGAGTTTAATTCAAGATACGGATTAACAGAAGAGCGCAAGCTGCCGTGTAGATTCGACGGGCGTAAGACGCTCTCGCGAAGCGACGTCTCTTCAGTCGCATAGCGAGAGTAGCTTAAGACCCTAGAATCTGGCAGCTTGCGCTGGACAACCAGAAAAGCGCAAGCTGCCGTGTAGATTCGACTCTTATAAACAGAAAAACTCGCATCCCTTTTCAGGGATGCGAGTTTTTCTGTTTCTACTCAATTACACATGACTTTACTGTTAGTTTGTCTAGCTGTGCTTGATCTATTTCTATACCTAAACCAGGCTTACCTGATAACAATACATATGGATGTTCATAAGTTAAATCACCAATTTCTTCGCTAAAGAGCAATGGTCCGGTTAATTCCGTGCTTTCGATATTGATACGTGCCATCGCAACGTGATAGCCTGCTGCTGAAGCAACAGATGATTCTACCATCGAACCGATTTGACACAACATGCCAGCGGCTTCAGCAGTCTTCGCCATTTGCGTAGCATAGAAAATGCCGGCACATTTCATTAGCTTAATGTTAATAACATCTGCTGCTTGCAAACGAATAATTTCTAGCAAGTCTTCCATCGATTGAATACTTTCGTCAGCCATAATTGGGACGGCCGTCTTTGACCGGACTTCTGCTAATCCGCGAATATCCCCCATACGGATTGGCTGTTCAATCCAGGCAATGTTAGCCTCCTCGAGTTGTTTAATCGCTGCGACTGCAATGCCTGGTGATTTCCATCCTTGATTGACATCAACACGGATTGGCACGTCTCTGCCGACTGCTTGACGAACAGCTAAAATTCGCTCTACGTCTTCTTGTGCTTGTCCTTTACCTACTTTCAATTTCAAGGAAGCATAACCCATTTCGACAGCGTGCAACGCTTTTTCTGCCATGATTTCAGGCGCTTCGATGCTCAACACTTTGGGATAATCCAAATGTGCAGTTGCTTGTCCACCAATTAAATTGTAAACTGGCTGCCCCACTGCTTTGCCCATTAAATCATAACAAGCAATATCCACAGCGGCTTTTGCAGCTGAATTACCTGTCATTAAGGCAGTCATTTTCGAATGAATCGCTTCGATGTCGAATGGACTCAGCCCGATAATTGCCGGGAGGAATTGTTCTTTCAACACTTCAAATGCCGAAGTAAAATACTCTCCCGTGACATGCTCATCTGGAACTGCTTCGCCGTAGCCGGTCAGTCCGGTATCCGTTTCTAATACGACAATCAATGCTGGCATATCTGGATAAGTTGCGTAAGAAATAATAAATGGTTCGTTGAGAGGAAATCTGACCGCGTGTAACGTCGCTTTTGTAATTTTCATTTAAGAGCCTCCAATGGATTTAACTTGTTGTATACTTATACTATAGTGAACTTTATGAATAATTGATAATTTATTTGATAATCAAAGGAGTTTTGAAAATGACAATCATACAACAAATCGATTCGTTGTTCGAAGAGATGGTAGAAATTAGAAGATACTTACATATGAATCCTGAGTTGTCGCATCAAGAAATCGCGACTCCTGCTTTTATTGCAGAGCAACTAGAAGCAATGGGCGTTGACGTTCGTCGTAATGTTGGTGGACGAGGGGTTGTTGGGACAATTCGTGGCGGTAAACCGGGCAAGACAATCGCGTTCCGTGCCGATTTCGATGCGTTGCCGATTGAGGATCAAAAAGATGTCTCGTATAAATCTACGATCCCTGGTGTTATGCATGCTTGTGGACACGACGGACATACCGCTGCGTTACTTGGTTTTGCAAAAGCGATGGTCGCGATCCAAAAAGATTTGCCTGGAACCATCGTGTTAATCCATCAATTTGGTGAGGAACTATCACCAGGCGGGGCACGTGCCATGATTGAAGATGGTTGCTTAGACGGGGTCGATGCAGTTTTCGGTGCTCATTTGCAGAGCAAGATGGATGTGGGGCGCGTTTATTTGCGGGATGGCTTTTTGCAAGCTTCTGAAGATGCTATCAAGATTACCGTCCACGGTTCTGGAACTCATGGCGCAGAACCTCATCAAGGCATCGACCCGATTTTAGTAGCGAGCCATATTATGGTCGCGCTTCAATCCATTGTTAGCCGTAACGCCAATCCATTAAAAGAATTAGTCGTTTCTATCGGTAAATTCCATGCGGGTGATGCTGATAACGTTATTTCAAGCAAAGCTGTTTTAGAAGGCACCATTCGTGTCTTTGATCCTGAGCTTCGCATACTTGCAGGACAACGTTTACGGGCAATTGTGGAAAATGTCGCCATAGCGATGGGCGCCACTGCCGAATTGATCATCGAAACAGGCTACGACTCGCTTTGGAATCACCTCACTGAAACGGATATTGTTCGTGCCGCTGCACGCGGCGTGCTGGGAGATGAACATGTAGTGGAAATCGATCCGATTATGCCAGTTGAGGATTTTACGTATTATACGCAAGCTAAGCCAGGCGCGTACTTTTTTGTTGGCGCCAAAATGGATAATAGCGAATTGGTTTACCCGCATCACCATGAAAACTTTGATTTTAATGAAAATGCCATGTTGGTGACGGCAAAAGTCTTTGCTGCGATTTATTTTGAGGCGCAAGAAAAGGCTTTGGACAGTATTCGGGTTGATTTGGACAGTATTTGAGAAATTCGGACAGTATTTCGCACGATTCGGACAGTATTTGGTCCAATCTGGACAGTATCACCTTTATTTGGAAATAAAAACAAGCCAAGCGGCATGCCGCTTGGCTTGTTTCGTATTTTTTAGTTGATAACGCCTAATGCTTTGCCGACTTTTTCGTAAGTCGCGATCGCTTCATCTAACATTTCTTTTGTGTGAGCCGCTGTTGGCATATTGCGTACGCGTCCCGTGCCTTTTGGAACTGTTGGGAAGACGATTGATTTTGCATAAACGCCTTCTTCAAATAAGCGCTTCGAAAATTCTTGTGTTAACTTCTCGTCGCCGATGATGCAAGGTGTGATTGGTGTTTCGGAATGACCGATGTCAAAGCCTAATGCGTCTAGACCTTTTTTCAAGTAATCGCCATTTTCCCATAGCTTATCGTGCAATTCTGTTGAGTCAATAATCATTTGTACCGCTGCAGTGATCGCTGCAACGTCTCCTGGAGTTACCGCTGTTGAAAACAAGAACGGACGTGAACGAACTTTTAACCAGTCGATTAGGTTTTTCTTACCGGCTACATAACCACCGACAACGCCGACTGCTTTAGATAAAGTTCCCATTTGCATATCGATTTCTTTTTCAAGACCGAAATGTTTTACCGTTCCTTTACCTTTGCCCGTTACGCCTGATCCGTGTGCATCATCCACATACGTAATCAAATCAAATTCTTTTGCGATTTCCACGATTTCTGGAAGTTTGGCAATATCCCCATCCATCGAGAAGACGCCGTCTGTGATGACCATCACTTTATTGTAAAGGCCAGATTCTGTTGCTTCTTTTGCTTTCATGCGCAAATCTTCCATATCCGAGTGTTTAAATGCGATGATTTTCGCTTTCGATAAACGGCAACCATCGATAATCGATGCGTGGTTTAATTGATCCGAAAGAATGGCATCGTTTTTATCCATTACAGCTGAAATCGCCGCCATGTTGCAGTTAAAACCAGATTGATAGGAAATTGCTGCTGCTGTTCCTTTGAATTCAGCAAGCTTTTCTTCTAATTTTACGTGTAAATCAAGTGTTCCGTTAATCGTACGAACAGCACCTGCTCCAACGCCATACTTATCGATTGCGTCTTTTGCTACTTGTTTCAAGTCTTCGTTTGTCGCAAGTCCTAAGTAGTTATTTGAAGAAAGGTTGATCAGGTCTTTGCCGCGAACTTTAATGATCGCGCCGTTTGGTCCTTCAACCGGGTCAATTTCATTGTAAAGACCTTGCTCTTTTAATTCTGTTAAGTTCTCATCTAAAAATGCATCTAGTTTTTTTGACAATGTCCTCTTCCTTTCAAAACGAAATTCTGTCTCTATCTTACCATACGGTCATTTTTTCCAAAAGAAAAAGCGGACCGAGGTCCGCTTTCTACTCATTTTAATGCATATGCTAGGTCTTCAATCAAATCTTCTACATCTTCTATTCCGACTGAAATTCGCACTAAACCTTCTACAATACCTAACTCTGCACGGCGTTCAATTGGAATAGATGCGTGTGTCATTTGCGCTGGCACAGAAATTAAACTTTCAACTGCCCCTAAGCTTTCGGCCAATGTAAAGTATTTTAGTTTTGCCAGTAATTCTCCAGCTTTTTCTTTACTGCCGACATCAAACGAAATCATACCGCCAAAGCCCGCCGCTTGTTTTTGTATTAATTCGCGTCCCGGGTGACTTTCAAGTCCCGGATAAATCACTTTTCCAACAGCGTCATGTCCTTCTAAAAATTCCGCGATTTTTTGAGCATTAGAGTTCGCTTCTTCCATGCGCAAGCCTAGAGTTTTTAATCCACGAATAAGCAACCACGAATCTTGTGGTCCTAAAATTGCACCGATCGAATTTTGCACAAAGTGAACTTCCTCAGCAAGCTCCGCTGAATTCACAACAACCAGTCCCGCCACAACATCACTATGTCCGCCAATGTATTTTGTCGCACTATGCAAGACAATATCTGCCCCTAATTTAATTGGGTTTTGTAAATAAGGCGTCATGAATGTATTGTCTACAATCGTTACTAAGTTTTTCGACTTCGCAAATGCTGCAACAGCTTCAATATCCGTTACTTTTAGCAATGGGTTGGTCGGTGTTTCAATGAAAATCGCTTTTGTGTTTTCTTTTACAGCGGCTTCTACTTCTGCTAGGTTTCCAGTATCCACAAAAGTAAATTCTAATCCAAAGCGGTTTAATACTTTATTGATGACACGGTAAGTTCCACCGTATACATCATCGGTTAACACAATATGGTCACCTGCTGAAAACAACATCATAACTGATGAAATAGCAGCCATCCCTGAGCCAAATGCAAATCCAGCATGACCGAATTCGACATCTGCTATCAATTCTTCCAGTGCATGACGTGTTGGGTTTCCGGTACGTGAATATTCATAGCCTTTAAATTTCCCGACCGCTTCTTGCTTATACGTGCTCACTTGGTAAATCGGTGTCGATACAGCGCCTGTTGCTTCGTCGCCGACAATGCCACCGTGAATTAATCTTGTTTTTGGTTTCACTGCTATTCCTCCTCAAAACTTCTATCGTAAATTTGTTGACTCATATAGCGTTCACTTGAATCGGCAAACACCGTCACAATATGACTTCCAGGCTTCGCATTTTCGGCTTCGCGTAACGCTGCTACAAATGCCGCCCCTGACGAACTACCAACCAACAAGCCTTCTGTCTTCGCTAGTTCTCGAACTGCCATGAATGCATCTTTGTCCGTAATTGTATGAATCGCTTCAAAATAGCTTTTATCCATATAATCCGGCAAAAATTCCATGCCGATGCCTTCGGTCAAATGAGGTCCTGATGACCCACCGTTTAATATTGAGCCTTCTGGTTCCACAATGACCGTTTTTATCGATGGCTTTTGCGATTTTAAATAGCGAGCGGTCCCCATAAAAGTTCCACCTGATCCAGCTCCTGCAACAAAGACGTCAATTTCTCCGTCTAATGCATTCCATAGTTCAGGAGCAAGCGTTTGAACATAGGTCTCAGGATTCGCCGGGTTGGAAAATTGCGAAGGTGAAAATGCATTTTGCTCTTTAACCAATTGCTCGGCTTTTTTGATGGCACCTTTAATGCCTTCTTCCGTCGGTGTGTTAATGACTTCTGCTCCTAATGCACGCATCAAACCTTGTTTTTCTTGGCTGAATTTTTCGGGTACTACAAATTTTACGTGATACCCTTTGCCGATAGCAGCAATTGCCAAACCAATACCGGTATTGCCGGCAGTTGGTTCGATGATTGTGCCACCTGGTTTGAGGACACCCCGTTTTTCAGCATCTTCAATAAGCGAAACGCCTAATCGGTCTTTGACGCTTCCGCCTGGATTGAAATATTCAAGCTTAGCAAAGATGCGGCAACCGTTTGGGATTTTACTATGCGTTAATTCTAGTAATGGTGTGTTCCCGATCAATTGCTGAATGTTTGTTACATAGTTCATCGATATTCTCCTTAGTTCGCTGTTTCAGCGAATACTTGAGTCCATTGCTCTTTTTTTGCTAACATTTCACGCGCCAATTCTTTCGCGCCTTCTAAGCTATGACTCGCAGCCCAACCACATTGCACTTTATTGCATGCTGGCACTTCGTCTGCTTCTAAGACGTCTTTTAATGTATTTTCTAATATTTGAAGAATTTCATCATAATCATCCAAATTAATAACAGACAAATAAAAGCCTGTCTGGCATCCCATTGGCCCAATATCAACGATGTTATCAGAATGATTGCGACTGTGTTCAGCCATCATATGTTCAAGCGAATGAAGTCCAGGCATTTCCATATGCTCTTTGTTTGGCTGCTTGAAACGGATGTCGTATTTGCGAATCGTATCGCCTTTAGCTCCTGTTTTTTCTCCAGCTAAACGGACATACGGTGCCACTACTTTTGTGTGATCCAAGTTAAAGCTTTCAACATTCATTTTTTTCATCTCTATCGCTCCTTAGATTTTAGTTGCTTCAATCAAAAAGACGTAGTTGTTCATCTTCGACAACTTTACGGTAAACCCTGCTTTTGTAATCAACTCTTCTAGTTTTGGAACCGTCGTGTAGTATTCACGGTTCAAGTCTTCTACTAAATTAAGATGACCTCTATTTTGTTCAAACGCAATTATTTCCTGTTTGGCTCTTTCTGAAACAAATACAGTGTCTGCAAAAATTACTTTTCCGCCTCTTGGCAGTTGATCGGCATAAAGTTGAAAAGCTTGGGCTTTTTCTGTATCCGTTAAATGATGAAACGCATAAGAACTGACAAAGCTTTGCGGTGAAATTCCGGCTTCAAATTCCAAAAAATCTCCGTCGATTACTTTTAAGTCTGCCATTTTTTCTGCAGTTACTTTACGCATCGCTTGGTTGGGTTCGATTCCTACTACTTGCAGCCCGCGTTCAAGAAGTTTTTCAGTCAAATTCCCGGTACCGACACCAAACTCAATAACTGGCTCACTGGCTGCATCAGCCACTGCCTGCAAGATTTCGTTGTATTTTAAGAAGACGTCTTTGTATTCCTCGTCTTTTCCACTAACTGAATCATCATACGTATGAACCCACTCATCAAATATTTCTACAAATTCTCGACCCATAAAATCCTCCGTTAAATTCGTATTTTACAAAACCAATAGACTTACTAGGTTTTATTTATAACATATTGCCGTATGGGTTTCAACTATCATGAGTTGTGAAATGCATTAGTATCTTTAATTTGGATGCATTAAAATTGAGGCACAAAAAAGCCCGGCAACCAGTGCCAGGCTCTACTTGTAGTTAGACTTCACATCACTTTAGAATAAGTTACACACGCCTAACTCTTAAACTTTCAGAACGGGCGGCAGATTTTCTTTTTCACCGATCAGTGTTACTAACAATCTTTCAAATTGAGGCAAAGAAACTTGTACAATTCTACCAGTTAACAAAGCAACGGCAATGGTTCCAATGCCAACAGGTCCACCGAGCAACCAACCCAGTAATGCCACTCCTACTTCAATTCCTGCCCGAACGACACTAATACTAAGTCCTGTCTTATCAACGAGCAGCATCATCAAGCTATCCCGAGGACCTGCACCAATTTTCGGTGATACGTAAAGACCGACGCCGTAGCCTGAAATAATAATTCCGGCAGACAAAATCACAATTTGTCCGACCAAGGTTTGAATATCAGGAATTAAAAAATTAAAAACATCGATAAAGACTCCGACGAGCAACATATTTAAAAAAGTACCGATTTGCGGGATCCTTCGCGTAAAGAAAGCCGTACTCCCAATCAGTGTGAAACCGGCAATGACCGACCACGTACCAATGGTCAGTCCAAATTTTAAATACAATCCGACGTGTAGCACATCCCACGGCCCAATTCCTAATTTGCTTCCTTTTATGGTCATTGTAAAGCCAAGAGCGAGGACAATCAATCCAACGATAAAGAACAGCCAGCGATAAAATAGCGAACGCTTCATCAACATCCTTCTTTCTTTTATTGTGATATGAAAAATCCACCCATTCAACGCGAATGGATGGATGCTCTATTGACTTGATGCTGTCAACTCGGCAAACTGACCAGTTGTTGCAGCCAGCAGTTCATTAGGAGCTAGTTTCAGCTGAACACCAATTTTACCAGCAGAAACGATTATTTCATCTAGTTGTCCAGCTTCTGAGGAAATGAAGGTCGGGAACGGTTTTTTCATGCCAACAGGAGAGCAACCCCCACGAATATAGCCAGTTAATGTCAAGATTTCCTTGACCGGTAGCATTTCGATTTTCTTTTCACCAGTGGCTTGGGCGGCTTTTTTTAAATCCAATTCTTCTGCAACGGGTATGACAAAGACGTAAGCCTGTTTTGATGCCCCCGTTGCAACCAGCGTTTTGTATACAAATTCTACAGCAAAACCAATTTTTTCAGCGACAGAAACTCCGTCTACTTTGCCGTCTTCTGTACGGTAATGAAGCAGTTCGTAATGGATTTCACTTTTATCAAGCATACGTGCTGCATTGGTTTTCACCATTTTCTTCGCCATAACCTCTCCCCTTGCTTTGAAAAGATTCTTTAGTCACAGCATATCATCATACGCCTCAAGATTCTATTCGCTTTGACCTAATAATTTTTTCAAGGCTTCGGCCATTGCGGTATTTTGAGGGGCTTCATCTTGCTGGTTCAAGTATTTATTGACGTCTTTTTTGTTGGCTTTGGATTGACCGGATTTTTTGCGTTTCTCAAATGCTGATAGTTTTTCACGGTGACCACATTTGCAGACGAAAATCTTGCCGTCTCCTTCACCTTGCAATTCCAATTTTTTATGACAATTTGGGCAGCGCGCATTGGTTTGCATCGCTACTTGTTTTTTATAACCACATTCACGATCTTGGCAGACGTTCATCTTGCCACGCTTACCGTTGACTTCAAGAAGCGGTTTCCCACAATCCGGGCACATTTTGCCAGTAATGTTATCGTGTTTGAATTTCTTGTCGCTCTTTTTAATATCTGACACCGATTTTTCAGCAAAGACAATCATTTCTTTTATGAAGTCTTCTTTTTTCAATTGGCCTTTCGCAATTTTCGTTAATTGCTGCTCCCAATCGGCGGTCAGTTTCGGAGACTTTAAGTCTTCCGGAACAAGCTCCAGCAACTGGCGACCTTTTGACGTAATCGTCAAATCTTTGCCTTTTTTCTCGATCAAAAAGGTATTAAATAATTTATCGATGACGTCAGCTCGTGTTGCTACTGTGCCAAGTCCACCCACTTCGCCAAGCGTTTGAATCACTTCTTTTGTTTCGCCGCTCATAAACTGCGCTGGATTTTCCATGGCGCCAAGTAACGTTCCTTCATTGAAAAATGCAGGTGGCTTGGTTTTGCCATCTGTTAACGCAATGCCTTTGAGTGTCAACGACTGACCTTTCTCAAACGCTGGCAATGTCGTATCGTCACTATCGTTTTCGTCTTTATAAATACGTTTCCAGCCTTCATTGCGAACGGTATTGCCTTTTGCTTGGAACGTTTCGCCTCCAGCCGTTAGCTTGACCGTCGTTTGATCATATTCGTATTGCGGATAAAATACAGCAAGAAACCGTTTGACGATCATGTCGTATAATTTATGCTCTTTGTCTGATAATTCGTGCAGCGGTGGTGTTTCTTCCGTCGGGATAATGGCATGGTGATCGGATACTTTCGCGTCATCAATGACGCCTTTTTGCGGAGCCACTGGATTTTTCAAAATCATTGCCGACAAACTGCGGTACGGTCCGACTTGCACTGCTTTTACGCGATCTTTTAACGTATCACGCATATCGCTCGTTAAATGTTTCGAGTCTGTCCGCGGATACGTCACAATTTTGTAGCGTTCGTATAAATTTTGCAGCGTGTTAAGTGTTTCTTTCGCCGACCAGCTATAGCGCTTATAAGCTTCTTTTTGCAGTTCGGTCAAATCAAATAAAGGCGGTGCTGGCTGACGTTTCGGCGTGATTTTAATGTCCGTCACGGTGCCTTCATGTGTGTTTTCGAGTTTGTTGAATCGCTTGTCAATTTTTTCTTTATCAAATGATTGTGTCGAGTTGCCATCCGTCCATGTAAATGTCGCTTGGTCCGTTATGGCTTGCATGCCGTAATAAGGTTTCGGCTGGAAGTTGCGAATTTGCTTTTCGCGTTCCGCAATCATCGCAAGTGTCGGCGTTTGTACGCGCCCTGTTGATAATTGTGCGTTGTATTTAACGGTCAACGCGCGCGTTGCGTTAATGCCGACAACCCAATCCGCTTCTGCGCGCGCTACGGCTGCTGCGTATAGATTTTCGTAAGCGCGACCGTCTTTTAAGTTATTAAATCCGTCTTTGATCGCTTTGTCGGTAACCGATGAAATCCACAACCGTTTTACCGGTTTACGTGTATTGGTTTTCTCTAAAATCCAACGGGCGACAAGCTCCCCTTCGCGGCCTGCGTCTGTTGCGATGATGACTTCTTTGACATCGCCGCGCTGTAATTGAGATTTTACCGCATTAAATTGTTTCATCGATTGTTTGATTGGCACCAATTTAAATGGTTTTGGAATAATCGGCAACGTATCCATTTTCCACTCTTTAAAATCATTGTTGTATTGCTCTGGCTGCGCATGCGTCACTAAATGGCCGAGTGCCCATGTGACGATATACTGTTTGCCTTCTAAATAGCCGTTGCCTTTTTGTTCGCACCCTAAAACACGTGCAATGTCACGCGCAACGGATGGCTTTTCTGCTAAAACGATTGATTTCATTTATATTCACCCTCATTTCTACTGTGATTATTGTAACATTTTCTGCTTGGACTGGCTTTTCGGAAGTGTTTTTGGGGGTTGGACAGTATTTCTCGAATTTGGACAGTATTTGGGGGAATTTGGACAGTATTTCATCCAATCCGGACAGTATTTCCATTAACTTCAAATTTTGCTTGCACAACACCCACATTCTAGCTATATTTAAAGTAATTTCACATGAAGGAGAGGATCGATTGATCATTAAAACACGCACAAAGCCCCCTCAAATTTTCCAACTGGAAAGTTTGCTTCAACGAATGCCCACTGTCCATCCCCGACATCCCCACTGGACAGAAAAACTCCGTCGCATCACCGCCGGATATCACGGCGAATTGCGCGTAGACTCCTTTTGGCACGAAATCGACCTCTCGTTACCGCATTATTTCATCCACGACTTGTTCATCCAAAAAGAGAAGTCTTCCCATCAAATTGACAGCGTTCTAGTGACCAGCCGATTCGTACTGGTATTAGAAATCAAAAGCATTTCCGGCTTACTCAATTTCGATCCTACTTTGAGGCAATTTTCCAGAACCAATAAAGACGGCAGCATTGATGGCATGAACAATCCAGACGATCAATTGCGCCGCCACGAAAAGTGGCTGGAACAATTTTTACGCAAGCAACGCATCCAGCTGCCTGTTGTCGGCGCCATCATTTTTACGTACCCATCGTCTGTGATTCAATCTCGCGCAGGCAGTCGCATCATGATTCAGTCATCTGGACTACCACACCTCATGGAACAATTACTGATTCGTCACCCGCACGATGTATTATCTAAGAAGAAAACGGAAGTGCTGGCGAAAAACTTACTTGCGCTCTATTCAATAAAACCAATTGCGTCACTTGGACTTACGGATTCATTTCCACCTGGTGTGTTATGCCCCAACTGCCCATATTGCTTGCTCCATTATCGTGGTGGAAAATGGCGTTGCAATGCATGTCTGCATGTTGATCCTCTCGCGCATCTTGATGCGCTGAGGCAATACCGCACTTTGGTCAAAACGACTATCAGCAGCAGAGAATTTCGCGACTTTACAGGAATTATGTCTCCCTCAATCGCTTCAAAGCTATTAGCGAGCTCGAAAATGGCTTATCACGGCAGTTTTAAAGATCGGCAGTATGTGATTCCCGAGGCGTTTTAGCGTTTCGACAGTATTTTCGTGATTTGGACAGTATTTGGTGGAATTCGGACAGTATTCCAGCCAATTCGGACAGTATTCTACTCCTTTTCGACAGTAAGCCCAATTAATGGAATAAATTCAAAATCCATTTCAAATTAAATCCAAAAAAAGAAACCTCCCACATGCGGGAGGTTTCTTTTAATGATTATCCAATGTTTCTTTCGACAAATGCTTGCTCATTTCAGCATATTGCACAAAGACACGGGCCAATTCACGCAAACGGTTGTGAACGTCTTCACTCACAATCGTATTCGTCTCATCAAAGTGACTCGTGTGTGTGTACACATAGTTCGGCGTTACAAGACAGCGGAAGTAATCAAGAATCGGCTTTAACTGATTTTCGATGACCAAGTGATGCTGATACGTTCCACCGTTTGCGACGATCGATACTGGTTTGTAACGCATCGTGCGTGGGTGAAGCATATCAAATGTATTTTTCAACACACCCGGAATAGATCCTTGGAAAATCGGTGTTGCGATGATATAGCCATCTGCTTCTTCAAAGCGACGAACGATTTCTTGCATGCTGTCATTGTATTCGCCAAGCGGACGCCCATCAACAAACTGATGGTCATAGTCAGCTAGCTTTAACAATTTTAACTCAATTTCAGGATTGGTTTCATTAATATAAACTTGAATTTGTTCCAGAATGGCACCGGTCTTGCTACCGATGATCGTGCCGTCTACTAATAAAACTTTCATACTCTCTTG
Source organism: Planococcus kocurii (assembly GCF_001465835.2). Lineage (NCBI taxonomy): Bacteria > Bacillati > Bacillota > Bacilli > Caryophanales > Caryophanaceae > Planococcus > Planococcus kocurii. The sequence continues at coordinate 2,387,313 of NZ_CP013661.2, read as the reverse complement.
TCCTCCTCAAAATACGTTCTTGCTGTTAACTGCATCTACTTGCAGCATCGCAATAACCTGTTTGTCTTCATCATAACAAACCCTGTTTCACAATACGTACCTTAATTACTTTTGAGCGAGAGATTTCATTCTTTAGTCTGAGTTCCGTTTTTCGAACGTTTGCTTTCTAAACGTTCCTGCGTTCGCTCAGATTCGGGAGAAGATGCAGTAAAGCTGACGATGGTGTCTCCAGCTTTTGGCTCAAGTTTGTTGTTCTCTGCAAAAAACTCAATTTTGCCTTGGGCGTATTGAACAAACAAAGGAATGGTATCGTTAGACCATTTTGTCTTGAAATCTTCATAAGTAAACTGCTCCGACAATTGCGTTTTGCGCATCGTGTAGCCTGCTTCTGCTTTTATTTCCAACTCATGGATGTTCCATTCTTCTCCAAATAATGTTCGACCACTCAATGAGGAATGAAAATCGCCTGGGTCGCCTTCGTGAATCGCTGTCTGGTAAAGATTTGCACGGCCCATTTCTGGAACAAAATTATTAACGACGAGCGCGTTATACGAATCAGTTCCAGTCGCAACCACCATCGTTTCATACGGCGTTAAATCAACTTCGTAATCGGTATGTTCCGATAGAATTTCACCGGCATACGTCTTTAGTCCCATTTGACGAGCTTCTTGCAAACGACCCCAAGAGGAATCTATAATCAAAACGCTTTTTTCAAGATCCGCTAATACTTTGCCGAGTTTTGTCGCGAACCGGCTAGCACCGATAATAATGACCCCTGGATCGTCAGCTGTCGCAAGTCCAAGCTTTTTGCCAACCCAGCCAATCGTAAAGCCGTGGACAATCACAGTAGAAAAGACCAGTGCAAATGTTAAAGCGGTCAACAACTCCGCATCCGCAAAACCAGCTTCCAGCAAGACGCCTGCAAAATACCCCGAGACGGTCAATGCGACAATGCCACGTGGTGCGATCCAGCCAACCAGCGTTTTTTCTTGAATCGTCAAGTCCGTCCCAATGGTCGACAACCAGATGGATAAAGGTCGAACGATAAACAGCATTGCCAATACAAAGGAAATCACTTGCCAATTAAAGATACCGATCAAGACCTCTAAGCTAAGCGAAGCCGTGAGCATGACGAAAATACTAGAAATCAACAAGACAGAAATATTTTCTTTAAAATGACGCATATCGTTAATAGACGCAATGTTCATGTTGGCCATAATCATTCCCATTGCTGTAACTGCTAGTAGTCCTGTTTCGTGCATTACAATGTCTGACACAACGAAAACCAATAACACTACACCAAATACCATCGGAGCTTTGAGGAATTCTGGAACTTGTCCTTTTTCGAACATCATTCCCATTAGCCATCCTGCTCCAGCACCGAGTGCAACAGCAAACAATGATGCCAAGAAAAATAAGCCAAACGCAGCTGCAGTCTCATCACCAATGGCAAATAACACAAATTGAAACGCAAACAAAGCGAGCAGCGCACCAAAAGGATCCACTACAATTCCTTCCCATTTCAAGATAGCTGCAGGACGTGATTTTAACTTAGCCTGCCGCAACATCGGTAAAATAACCGTAGGTCCGGTAACGATGAATAAGCCACCAATAACAAACGCTACACCAAACGATAGCCCAGCTATATAATGGGCTGCGAGAGATCCTGCAATCCAGGCGATAAAAGCACCAAGTGTAACGATTCGTAAAATGGGTTTGCTAAAGTTACGAATTTCTTTAAAATTTAAATTCAAACTGCCTTCAAATAAGATAATGGCAACCGCTAACGAAATAAACGGATTAAACAATTCTCCAAAACTCTCTGCAGGGTGAATCACTTCAAAAATCGGGCCTACGAGAAGCCCCGCAATTGACATCAGTACAATAGCAGGAAGCTGAAGACGCCAAGCGATCCATTGGGAAAGCACTCCCAGAAAAATAATAAGCATCAAGTCAAATAATAAGGTATCGATGGCAGGTCACTTCCTTTCGTTCTTTTTTGGCATTATACAGGTATTATATATTGAATGGGAATCGTAAAGCATTCAATTTTCGTGTTTTTGTGTTACACTGGTAGAAAAATAAGGGTGATTTTGTGAACAAGCAGGAATTGGAATATGCGATTGCTGAACTGAAGATGGATTATGTAAGCCATCAAGGTGATATCGAAAAGCTCGAAACGACTGGACACGCTGGCATGGTGGAGAAAGCAGAACTACGGTTAGAAAAAATGGAACGACAACTTGCGGAATTAAACCAAAAACTCGCGGATCTGTAACCGCGATTTTTTTTATGATAATGGAGGAATTTATTAAATGAGTTTATTAACAGTAGAAAATTTAAGCCATACTTTCGGTGATCGTACTCTTTTTAACGATGTATCATTCCGTTTGGTCGAAGGCGAACATGTGGGATTAGTCGGAGCCAATGGCGTTGGTAAATCGACAATGATGAACATTTTAACGGGCAAAATCATTCATGACGACGGACGCGTTGAATGGCAGCCACGGACACATTATGGTTATTTAGATCAACATACGCAATTGCAACCAGGACGTTCAATCCGTCAAACTCTTCAAGACGCGTTCTTACCTCTTTATAAAAAAGAAGAAGAACTGAACGATGTCGCAATGCAAATGGGCGATGCGGATCCTGAGCGATTAGAAGAATTGCTTGAGCAAATGGCTGAAGCGCAAGATGCTTTAGATGCTGGTGATTTTTACACACTTGATGGCAAAGTGGAAGAAATCGCTCGCGGTTTGGGTCTTGATGCAATTGGACTTGACCGCAATGTTGAAGCTCTTTCCGGCGGACAACGCACAAAGCTATTGCTTGCCAAACTGCTTCTTGAAAAACCAAAAGTTTTGCTTTTGGATGAGCCGACCAACTATCTCGACGAAGAGCATATTCAATGGCTTGTTAACTATTTAAAAAACTACCCACATGCCTTCCTATTGATTTCACATGATACGGAATTTATGAGCAGTGTTACGAGCGTCATTTTCCACTTGGAATTTTCACGTTTAACTCGCTACACAGCAACTTATGAGAAATTTATTGAACTTGCAGAACTAAGCAAGCAACAGCATTTGGATGCTTATGAAAGACAAGAAGACATGATCAAAAAAACTGAGACCTTTATTGCGAAAAACAAAGCTCGTGCTTCTACAACGGGTCGTGCTAAATCTCGCCAGAAACAGCTGGATCGTATGGACCGCATTGATAAGCCTGAAGTTGCAGCAAAACCGCAATTTGCTTTTAAAGAAACACGTAGCCCGAGTCGTTATGTTGTGGAAGCGGAAGCTCTATCGATTGGCTATGACAAAGCACTTCTTCCACCATTAACGTTTATGATCGAACGTGGGGAAAAAATTGCGCTTGTCGGCATGAATGGTGTCGGTAAATCGACGTTACTCAAAACAATGCTCGGCAAAATCAAACCGCTTGATGGTGATGTTCTGCGCGGAGAATATTTGACGCCAAGTTATTTCGAACAGGAAGTCAAAGCGCCAACTCATACGCCGCTGGACGAAATCTGGTCAGCTTACCCAAGTATGGACCAGGGCCAAGTACGTGGCGCACTTGCTCGTACAGGTTTGAAAAACGAGCATATCTCACGTCCAATGACGCAGTTGAGCGGTGGCGAACAAGCTAAAGTTCGACTGTGCAAGTTGATGATGGAAGAAAGCAATTGGCTCATTTTCGATGAGCCTACGAATCACTTGGACATCGATGCAAAAGCTGAATTAAAACGTGCGATGCAAGCATATAAAGGCACAATTGTTTTGGTCAGCCACGAGCCTGAATTTTACGAAGGACTGGCAACAAAAGTCTGGGATGTTGAAGAATGGATTTCTGCGGGTAAACCGGAAGAAGTTTAAGAACCGAAAAAATGCCTCTTCTGGTTTTCCAGAAGAGGCATTTTTTTAATAAGTCGTTAACTTAAACAGTTTTTGGAAGCCATAAATTCCACGTTGCCAAAAGCTGAAATCATCTTGATATTCTTCGACATCGAGTGTATAAAGCGCATCCTCGTTACTCCATAGCCGATCGAAATACTGAGTCATTTCTGTAGTCAGTTCACTGTCATTCGGTGCTTCGATGCGTAATGTACTTTCAAGGTTGTAGTCATTGAATGCTCGTTCCGTATAATTCGTTGAGCCGCCCATGACGACTGTTTCATCTTGCCTTTGAATCATAATAGATTTTGTATGAAACTGGCCGACGACTGCATTATACCAACGCACTTGCAAATGGTCATCTGATTCGGCAAGCATTTCATTCACTACAGGTCGGTTCGGCAATCCTGTTTTTTCGGTACCAAAAGCATTTTCGTTGGCATCTAGTATCAGGTGCACGTCGACCCCGCGATTAGCCGCATCCATTAACGCATTGACCACACTCGTCTCTGAGATATAGAACATCGCCAGTTGAATCGAGTCTCCTTTTTTTGTTTGTTCAATATCGGAAAGTAACGCATCTAACACTTTTCGCTCTGTCAGGTATTGAACTTCGTATTGACCTTGTTGTTCAGTTGCTTTGATTCTCGGAAAGTCCGGTCCGCCTGAAAACCGGGACACGGCTTCTTCAGCTGCTAGTATATCATTGATGATCGGACCACTGACTTTGAAAGCCATATTGCTATGTAACCCACTGGCATTGTGAGGGTTTGCTGAGCTGATGATTGCTTCTTTTTCGGTAATGACCGCTTTTCTGTGATTGGCTTTAATATTCATCATTTCCAGATAAGAAGATGCCGTTAAATCAGGTGCATCACTCGACATGCCGTTTGGTATCCATCCCTTTCCACTGTTATCGAACCATTGAAAAATGATACGGTAAAATCCGGAATAAAGTGGTGTGGAATCGCGTAGCTTGTCCAGATCCGTCACAATGACTTCAACGCCTTCAGTTTCTAATGTATCTAGAAATTGGCTGTCATAAGATCCATAACCGTAATTTAATGGATCGGTGATAAAATAGATTGGCAGATTCGGATTTTTTTCTTTTTTATCTAATAAGTGATCTGTTAAAGTTTCTGCTACTGCTGGAAAATCTGTTTTTTGGTCATTGTAATTATCGAAAAGGAAAAGGTCTATGACGATGAATTCTTCTGCTTGATCAATCATTGCGTAAATTTCATTGAATATCTGCAGTTCACTTTCTGTTTCCGTACCTTCTTTGTCTTGTGCATACGACAAGTCATAGATCATTTCAACTTGGTCTACTTTGTGAAGATCACCTGCAGTTGAAACTCCTTCAGGTAAAGGCTTAAATGTCTGCCAAGCGATAACTGCGATATAAAGGAACGCCAGAACACCGAGACTTCTCATAATAATTCTTTTTCTTTTGCTCCCACTTTTAAACGTTCTCTTTTTCATAGACTTTCCCCCTTAAGTCCATTATAACCAGCAAAAGATTAAAATTCTTATAATTTTTTCCATAAAAAAAGCAACCGAAAATTCGGTTGCTTTTTTAAATGGCTACGACGTACTCGCGTGTCCGAGCATCATCCATCAACATGTCTTTTAAGCGTTGTTTGCCGCGGAACAAACGAGATTTCACCGTACCGATTGACACTTTCATGACATCGGCAATTTCAATCAACGAGTATTGGTGAACATAAAAATACAAAATTGTCGTACGGTAAATCGAATCTAGCTCTGAAATTTTATGTCGAATCATAACGGAAACATCTTGTTTTTCCAACAATTCAGCTACACCTTCTGAATCCGAAGCGATTAGATCAAGCAAAGAAACGTCCAAGCCTTCTGGCTGTTGTATCAAGTGCTTGCTGCGTCTTACATTTTTGCGGTAACGATCACGGAACGTATTCATACAGATGGTTGTCAGCCATGCTTTGACATGGTCCACCTCAGCAATAGAGGATTCGTAGCGTACAACTTTTAGCCAAACTTCTTGCATTAAATCTTCCGCTTCTGCTTTATTGCGTGTTAGTTTTAAGCATAAATGGTAGATGTATCGATTGTATTCTGTATATAACGTTTCCATGATCGTGCCCCCGTCCGTTCTGATTGTCCAGCGAAGCCATCAACGCTTCCGCTTTGTCTTATATCCTTATATTGACGGAAATTTTGCTTTCACTCTATCGCTTGTACTTTCATTCTCCTTACAAATGTGTAATATTGGGAACCTGCAATTTGAAATTGTATAAATTGAACTAATAACTGACAGCTGGAAAGTTTCGGTTGTGGGCACTTCTCAAGTTAGATAAGTTAAATGAAAGAAACCGAATTTCTACACCGCTTTAGGCATGACTTCCGTGGGTAAGTGAACTGCCGAACTCACTTGTGCGTCCAGCCAAAGTGAGTTCGGCGCAAGCCCTTGGCAACTGATACCGTGACGTCCTTTCGCACCAGATGCATATCCCACATCCTATAGGCCCAAAAACACAGCTGTTTTGCGGAATATCGACAAGTAGAAATTATTAGTTCAACCTATTTCTAAATTTCTACTCTGCCCGCTTCCCTACAATAGTATGACTATAGATGATTTCTCTAGTCATCTATCAAAAAAAACCTCTGTCCGGAGACAGAGGTTTTTTAGACTGAGACTTCTTCTTTATCTATTTTTGTAATGGTTAAGCGAACAATCCGGTTACGATCCATTTCGTTGATTTCAACGTAAAGATTTTCATAGGTAAACTGTTCGCCTTCTTCTGGCACATGACCCAGTTGCTGCATGACAAATCCTGCAATGGTGTCATGATCATTTGGCACTTCGACGTTGAACATGTCGTTGACGTCTTCAATTTCAAGACGCCCATGACAAGACAACATCTTGTCGGTCATTTCAAAAACTAATTCATCATCATCTTCATCTGTTTCATCTTCGATATCCTGACCAATCATTTCTTCGATAATGTCTTCGTGTGTAACGATGCCTAGTGTGCCACCGTACTCGTCTAAAATAACAGCCATATGCTTTTTCTTCGACATCATCATCTTAAAGACTTTTTCCACACTAACCGATTGGACGACGAACAGTGGATTATCGTCCATCAATTCTTCTAAGGTCAAATTCGGATTCATCGACCATTCAATCAATTTTTTCGAATAAAACAAGCCAACGACATTATCCATGCTTTCTTCGTAAACAGGATAACGCGTATAAGACGAATCTAAGATTAGATCGCGAACTTCTTCATAGGTTGAGTCAATGGAAATTCCTACCGTATCTGTTCGGTGAGTAGACATAACATCTGATACGTCTTTATGAGGGAAATCCAAAACTCCTTTGATACGTTCGGATTCATCTTCTTCAAAAGTGCCTTCTGTCGATGCAATATCAACCATCGTTCGCAATTCCTCTTTCGTCATAGTCGCTTCTTTTACTGTACCTTTTGAAATGATACGAATAAAAATATTCGTAAATTGCGCCAGCAACCAAGTTAACGGCAGCAATGCAACGACCATAAAACTGATAACTGGGAAAACAATATAAGCCACTTTATCAGCAAATGTAGCTGAAATGGTTTTAGGTAACACTTCTCCAAAAATAATTAAAATGACCGTCAAAATGGCAGTGGCAACTCCGACTTCCCATCCTCTAGTAATAGCGATTGTCGTTACCAGCGTTGGCAACATAATATTGGCAATATTATTACCGATTAAGATTGTTGTAATCATTCGGTCCGGCTTCGCAATCAATTTCTGCAGTTTCTGCGCCTTGGCGTCACCCTGCTCTGCGCGAAGATGGACCTTCATCCTATTTACTGCGGTCAATGCCGTTTCGCTTCCCGATAAGAAAAACGACATGAATAAAAAGATACCTAATGCTATAAACAATTTTATTTCCTCCAGTGTCATAAACACAAAATTTTACGAACTCTTTCCGTAATAAACACTATACCATAGCCAATTTCCACTTGTCGAAAACCAAAACCTGGTATGTTATACTTTTTTTATACGTAAATTTAACGAATCGAGGGATCCTGATGAACATTCAAGCTGTAGACCAATACTTTAAAGACAACCGGGAAACACATTTAGACGAATTAAAAACGTTTTTACGCATTCCTTCAGTAAGTTCTTTATCTGAACACAAAGCCGATATGCACAAAGCTGCAGAATGGCTGGTCACTGCGATGGAACATGTAGGTTTGGAAAATGTTAAAATCGACCAAACTGATGGACATCCTGTTGTTTATGCAGACTGGCTTCATGCAGAAGGCAAACCCACTGTACTCGTATACGGCCATTACGATGTGCAGCCAGTAGACCCTCTACACCTTTGGGAATCAGCTCCTTTTGAGCCACAAGTGCGCGATAACAAATTGTTTGCTCGCGGTGCAAGTGACGACAAAGGACAAGTTTTTATGCACGTCAAAGCCGTGGAAGCTTTACTCAAGTTAAACGATGAATTGCCAGTGAACATTAAATTCATTATCGAAGGTGAAGAAGAAATCGGCAGTCCGAATCTTCCGAAATACGTCGAAGAAAACCAAGAATTATTAAAGGCGGATATCATCGTCATTTCCGATACAGGCATGCAAGGACATGGGCGTCCTGCTGTATGCTATGGTTTGCGCGGACTTGCTGGTATTCAAATTGATGTCAAAGGACCAAAAGGCGATTTGCATTCTGGTCTTTACGGCGGCGCAGTCCAAAACCCATTGCATGCTATTGTGGAAATCTTACAATCGTTCCGCGACAAAGAAGGCTTAATTCAAGTAGACGGTTTTTATGACGACGTTATCGAAGTATCAGACAAAGAGCGCGAAGAATTTGCCGCACTTGAATTTGATCTTGAACACGAAAAACAGGAAATTGGTATTTCGGAGGACTTTGGTGAGGTAGGCTATTCTTTTGTTGAGCGCACCTGGATTCGCCCGACACTTGAAGTAAACGGCATTACTGGGGGCTTCTCAGGTGAAGGCATCAAAACTGTGCTTCCTGCTGAAGCTAGCACAAAAATTACCTGTCGCTTAGTGCCTAATCAAGACCCAGACGACATCGTAGCGAAACTAAAAGCACATGTTGAATCCCATAAACCTGCCGGCGTAACTGTTGAAATTACGGAGTTTGATAAAGGAAAACCTTTCTTGACACCGTTCGATCACCCTGCCATTCAAGCAGCCGGACGTTCTTACGAGAAAGTTTACGGAGTGCCAACTGCCTTTACACGGATGGGCGGATCGATTCCAATTGTTGCTGCATTCGACGAAATTCTTGGCTTGCCTGTTGTCTTAATGGGCTTCGGACTGGCATCTGAAAATTTTCATGCACCCAATGAACATTTCCATTTGGAGAACTTTGATAAAGGACTTCGCGTCATTAGCGACTACCTTTTCGAAGCAGCCAAGCTAAATTAATCTATTCTATAAAGGCCTTCCTGATATGCAGGGAAGGCCTTTATACTTTGAGCTATTTTTGGAATTGGGGGACTTTCTATGATTGTTTACTGGCTAGTATCCTATTTAATCGGTAATTTCCTAACTGCTTGGTGGATTGGTAAATGGAAAGGCGTTGATTTACGTCAGCAACGCAGCGGTAATCTCGGCGCGCGAAATGCCGGCGCTATTCTCGGAAAATCCGCGTTTGTTTTGACTTTTCTCGGCGATGCTGGAAAAGGCGCGTTGGTTGTCTGGATTGGTTTCTTTTTTAATTTTTCTATTTGGGCAATAGCTGTCGCCGGTTTGGCTGTTATTCTCGGTCACTTGTTTCCTTTTTGGCTCAAGTACCGAGGTGGCAAAGGAATTGCTGCTTTTGTCGGTGTAACTTTTTGTTTAACACCGGATTTATTTTTAGTTATGTTTATTTTATTTTTGGCGTTTTATCCTTGGTTCAAAAGCGCCACCTTATCCATGCTTGCAAGTTTTACCGGGTTTGTAGCAATGGCGTTACTCTTGCAGGTATGGTTTGTCATCTGGCCGCTATTTATAGCGATTATCGTTATTGTAATTAAGCATAAATCAGATATCGAAAAATCATTCAATAGCCGATTCCGCTGATTTTCTCATTCGTTAGGAGTAGTTTTTCAACTCGTACTATCGTTGAAATATTATCCATGGTATAGTTTTTGTATTCAAATTATTCTAAAAAAGATAGGGGTTTTTTTATGAAAAAGCCGATAGCGTGGATTATGGATACGACTGGCTTTGTAACTGAAGAATTTAAAGCACATCCGGACGTTTATATCGTTCCACTGAATATTCATTTTGGCACAGAAGAGTTTGTTGACGATGGCATTGATTTGACGAACGATGAACTTTATAAACGTATTAAAGAAGCGACCAGTTTCCCAAAAACTTCTCAGCCATCTGCTGGAAAATTCGCGGAGTTGTATGACAAATTAAAAAATGACTATGAATGCGCTATTGCTGTCCATGCTTCGACAAAACTCAGCGGAACCATTGCCTCTTCTACTGCTGGTGCGGAAATGAGTGACTTTAAAATCTATGCCATCGATTCACTAGCGTTATCCTATGGCTTATCTGGCTTGATTGAACGTGGACTTACGCTTGAAAAACAAGGGCTCGAAGCTATGGAAATTGCGCAGCGATTGGAAAAGGAAACAGCGGATTTCCGTAATTATATTTTAATCGGTAATCTGTCCCAACTTTATAAAGGTGGACGAATGAGTGGCGCTCAATATTATTTGGGAAGTTTGTTGCAGATTAAACCGATTGTTCAGCTGACCCCTGATGGTGAATTAAAACCGATTGATAAAGTTCGCTCACATAAAAAAGCCATTCAGTATTTAATAAATCATGCGAAAAAAGATCATGATGAGTATGGTGTTCAACGCTTCCAAATCATGCATGGTCACGTCATGAAAGAGGCTGAAAGTCTAAAACAAGAGCTCCTAAAAGAAATTCCGGCTGCGGCTATTTTAATTGGTGACTTGAGTTCATCACTGGCCGTTCATGCTGGAGAAGGGACAGTTGCTTTGCAATGGCGAAAACCAGTTTTGTCGAATTAGCATAGGACTAATGACCTGATAGCCATTTAATCTTTTCAGACTTTCCAACTGAATCCACCCGTCCTAAAAGGATATTTAGTATTTGTTCTGCTACAATAAGAGTAGAAGAATGATGGTGAGGTGGATTTAATGCAACATGTAGAACGAGAGCTTACTGAATTTGTAAAACTTTGTGATGCAAGAGGCAAATTAAATCCAAAAGCGATTGGATATGCAAAGCAACCTTTGGTAGAAAGTAATTTACGTGGTAATTTTATGCGTAAAAAAAAATGGAATTCATGGTGCATATTCGGTGATGAAATTTTGTTTTCAGCAACTATTTCTCATCTCGATTACGCGACTGTTTGTGTTGTTTATTTCCTTAATTATGAAACACAACGATTTTATGAAAAAACAGTCATCATGCCATTCACGCGCCATGTGAAATTACCCGAAAACGCATTGGCTCCTTGCTATTTCCGTAGCGATTCTATGACGATTGAATCTATACATAGCCAGAACGCAACCCATCTTACTGTCAACGCGAAAGAATTTGACGGAGAAGATTTAGAAGCGATTTTGGTTATTAGGCACCCTAAAGATTATGACTCGTTGAATGTCGTTGTCCCCTGGAATCGTCATACTTTCCAGTTCACCGGTAAGCATATGTCTTTACCCGTAACTGGCATGGTTAAAATTGGCAGTCAGAATTTTAAGTTTGATCCTCTAGACAGCTTTGCCGTATTGGACTTCGGACGAGGTGTTTGGCCCCGAGAATCTCTTCGGAATTGGGCGATGACTTCCCAACGATCGCTCGGAAAAGTGATCGGCTTGAATTTAGGCGGCAAGTGGACAGATGGCACAGGAATGACAGAAAATGCTTTTTTCGTTAACGGTAAGATGACGAAAATCCATGAAGATGTCTTGTTTCACTATGACCGCCAAGACTACAAAAGACCTTGGTTGATTCATAGTAGGTTTTCTGATGATGTCAGATTGACCTTTTCTCCGTTTTTTGAACGTGTGTCCGCAAATGATGCGCGGCTCGTTAAGTCGGAAATTCATCAACTTTTTGGCTATTACAATGGCTACGTACGCTATGCTGATGGCAAAAAACTAAAAATTACGCAACTTCTCGGCTCTATCGAGGAGAATTATGCTAAATGGTAATTCAAAAAAGCCGAATTGGAAAAATCCAATTCGGCTTTTTTGCCGTTCACTTTTGTGATAAATATCATTTTATTCAGCTTGCTAGTTTTAGTTGTTCACCCAAAATGGGCGAGCATTTTTTCTGGATAATCCGTAAAGATGCCATGAACTCCAATTCTTTGTAATTCCTCTGCATAGCTAATGTCATTGACTGTATAAACATAAACAATCGCGCCTTTTCTCAATGCGTCGGTAGTCATTCTTCTAAAAGCTGATGGCAAGGAAACATTGATCCGCTTTGTCCCAATGACGCGCGCGTAATCATAGACGTCTACCATTACTTCAAATGTTAGGATAGCACTTTCCACTTGTTTTCCTTGCACAACTGTTTGAATGTCTTCGTGATTAAAAGAAGAAATCAATACACGATTCGTAAATCCTCGCTTAGCAGCCAAATCAATTACTCCATCGACTAAGCCGTCATATGGAAAGACATCCGATTTTAACTCGATATTCAGTCGGTGGTTGGTCTCTTGAAAAATGTCGAACACTTCGTCCAACGTAAGAATTTTTTCATCGCTCCACTCTTCAGAATACCAAGAGCCACAATCAAGCTCTTTTAATTCTTTTAACGTTAAGTCTTTTACGTAGCCTTTGCCGTTGGTCGTGCGGTTAACTTTTTCATCGTGGATGACGACAATTTGACCATCTTTGGTCAAATGAACATCAATTTCTACGCCTGTGATTGGCAATTCAGCCGCTGCACGAAAAGCTACTGCTGTATTTTCTGGATAACTACCCGAGCACCCTCTATGTGCATAAATTTTCACAAAAACCCTCCTAGATATCTGTTCGTATTTCCCACAGTTCAGGGAAAAAGTATTGATCTAATACTTTTTTCAAGTAATTAACTCCAGATGAACCTCCAGTTCCTTGCTTGAATCCAATAATCCGTTCTACTGTCTTCATGTGGCGGAAACGCCATTGCTGTAGCCAATCTTCAATATCGACTAATTTCTCCGCTAATTGATACAACTCCCAGTAAGTATCCACGTCACGATAAACCGTTTTCCAAGCTTCACGGACGCTATCATTAGATTCATAAACCATACTGACATCGCGTTGCAATACTTCTTCATCGATCACAAATCCACTTCTTGCCAGTTTCTGAATCGCCGCATCGTAAAGACCGGGAGCATTGAACGCTTTTTCAAGCTGTGCGTGAAGCGGTGCGTCTTTTTCATAAATTTTCAATACGTGTTTCGTTTTATAACCCAGAGCAAATTCAATCATACGGTATTGATAAGATTGAAATCCACTGGCGTTACCAAGATCATCACGAAACTCCATATATTCAGCAGGGGTCAATGTAGACAAGACGTCCCATCCTTGGATAATCTGCGCTTGAATCCGCGATACCCTTGCCAATTGCTTGAATGCTGGCTGCAAATCGTCTTTCGTAATGTTATCGATAGCTGATTGCAACTCATGCAAAATTAGCTTCATCCATAGTTCTGATACTTGGTGAATGATGATAAACAAAGTTTCATCATGATGTCCGCTAACGCCATCTTGTGCTGTTAACAGCTTATCTAAATGCAAGTAGTCCCCATAGGTCATACTTTCTTTAAAATCTGTACGAATATTCTTTTCGGTTGCAGCTGCGATATTTTGTCCGTTTTCGTAATTGTTCATTCAAATCACTCCGTTTGTTCTCAGCTTAGGCTCTGCTAGTCTCAGTTGTAAGGTCTTCTGTAAACAATTGAGTAACCCCTAAAAATCCGGGAATATACACAGTATAAGCTAAATGTAAGGGTGAAGTCAGATGATTTTTAATAACAAGAATACATTGCCTCTACTGCTATCTTCTGTTTGGCTGCTTGCTGTGTGGAGATGATAAACAGGTAACTGACCCTGTAACCAATGACAATCACGTACAACCTCCCCATTCGGACAGTGGTTTGGACCAAAATCATATTGGAGGTAACACATTCGGCTTTATTGAGTTTGATGTCAACGTCGACTATCTAGGGATGGACGATGAAATTGAAGTCGAAGTTACGTATCCGGACGGCATAAAAAAAGAATACAAACAAATCAGCAACTGATTTGTTGAGTAGACTGTCAGTTGCAACGTACTCCAGAAAATCGTTCGCTGATGCGGATGATTTTTTGATTATACAGTTTCGTGTTTCCAGTAAGAAATGGTCTGTATTCTTTGAAATCCGGATTTTTCGTAAACATATAGTGCGTCATTATCCGTTTCGACGTCTAGCAGCACTTCCGTAAGTCCCCGCTGAAACGCCAACTGCCGACACCACGTTAAAAACTGTTGACCATACCCACGGCCTTGCTGATCCGGATGAACGGCAAATGCAGTTACCCATAAGGCGTTCTCTTCGATCACAAGCGTTGCAGTCGCGATTAACTGCTGGTCTTTTTGCAGCAGCCAAATCTCTCTTTCTGGATCTACCATATTGTGCTCCATAATTGGTGTCATTGTATCGTCAAATGACGCGGTCAACAACTCCATTAATTCTTTCGCTGCACCTGCATAAGGAACAAACTCGACGCCTTCAGTTTCTTTATCATCTCGTAATGGCTTAGCAGAAAGCACTATTTCATTAAAGTCTGGGTGATAGTTGATACTTTCCATAAACGCAGAAATTTCCATATCTCCGGCGAAAGCCGCTAGCTTACTTTCCGCTTGGCGCTGTTCCAGGGCATGAGAAACACCATCTGCTAGAGCGGTTCCAAGTGAATGTCTTCGGTAATCCGGATGAACAAATAGTGACCATTCATAATGATGCAACCCGACCATATCTGCTGCTGCGGCAATGCCAATCAACTCTTCTTGATCTGTGTAGGCAATCACGGCAAACCCTCTTGAATCAGCAGCTCTCCACAAGTTGGGATGAAGAACCGTTTGATGCTCAGTCGGCAAGTCGCTCAACAACTGCTCCATATCCCTGGCTGTTTGTTCGTCTACTGGAAATGAAAGGATTGATAACGACAATTCCATCTTACGACCTCCTAAAAATTTAAATTCCACTAAAGCGGTTTGCAGAAAAAATTTTACTATCTCCCTGTATTTTATCCTATCATACAGTAGCGGAATCCGGTATTCGCCTCAAAAGGACAAATAAAGACGGTTAAACCAAAAGGCCTGTTCCGTATTAACCGGAACAGACCTTTTTCTCCAATTAGACTATCTGTACTAGAGCGAATCTGACTTGGAGAAACTCATTTTTATGACTTCGCATCTGCCAGCATAGTGGCATAAATACCGTTTTTATTTAACAACTGCTGTTGTGTTCCCGATTCAACCAGTTTTCCCATCTCCATAACCAGCACCAAATCAGCTTTTCGAACGGTATTCAATCTGTGCGCAATGACGAAGCTCGTTCGGCCCGACATAAGATGCTCAAGTGCTTCTTGTATTTTCAGCTCAGTAACGGTATCAATACTGCTCGTCGCCTCATCGAGCAATAGAATAACCGGATCAGCAATCAATGCTCGTGCAATTGACAGCAATTGTTTCTGTCCTTGACTAATCATCGACCCGTCTCCAGTTAAAATGGTATCGTAGCCATTCGGCAGGTTCGCGATAAAGTCGTGTGCATTGGCACCTTTTGCGGCGGCTATTACTTCTTCGTCGGTCGCGTCCAATTTTCCATAGCGGATATTGTCGCTGACCGTCGCCTCAAACAAGAAAGGATCCTGCAACACAAAAGCGATTTGTTTACGTAAGGTTTCGCGAGGCATAAAAGAAATCGGCGTGCCATCTAGACGGATTTCACCTTTATTGGCATCATAAAAGCGTGCTAACAATTGCATGACGGTCGTTTTCCCTGCTCCCGTTGCACCAACGAGCGCTACTGTTTGACCAATGCCAACGGTAAAACTGACATCGCGAATAGTCCACGCTTCTTCTGAACCTTCGTATTTAAAAGAAACTTGGTCAAAGACGACTTGCCCTTCTAATTTTTTCTCCACATTCAAAACTTGATCGTCTTTTTCTTCTACCTCATCCATAATCGAGAAAACACGCTCAGCCCCTGCTATTGCTGACAACACCGTATTAAACTGGTTGGCCAGATCGTTTAACGGCCGCGTAAATTGCCGTGAATACTCGGTGAAAATAACGATGACACCTATTGAGATGGATCCATTAAAAGCAAGAATTCCTCCTACACCAGCTACTACAGCAAAGCTTCCGTTATTAAGAAAGTTCATCACTTTTGGAATAAATCCAGCATAAGTCCAAGCCCAAAATCCAGCGTGTCGAAGCCGTTCACTTTTTTCTCTGAAATCCTCCATAACACGCGGTTCTTGTGAAAACGCCTTTATGATTTTTTGTCCAGAAATCGTTTCCTCAATCATGCCATTTAATTCACCAATTGCTTTTTGTTGCTCTTTATAAAGACGGCTAGTTCGTTTCGTAATCCATTGAATGGAAATGTACATGAGCGGAATAATAATCAACGTGAATAACGTCAACAAAGGACTAAGTGTTAGCATGACGATCGCTGTACCCGTTAAAGTTAAAATACTTGAAAACACTTGGATAAATGAAGTATTTAATGTCGAAGAAACATTTTCAATATCATTAGTCATCCGACTCATCAATTCACCGTGTTGTCGCTTGTCAAAAAAAGTTACAGGCAGCCGTTGAAGATGTGAGAAGAGTCTTGTTCGTAATCGGTAAATAACTTGTTGGGCAATTCCCACCATCCAAAAATTTTGCAAATACAAAGATGCGGAATGGCCCATATACACAACAATTAACCATAGCACCACAATGCCCATACCCGCAAAAGTTTGCGGGACAATATACTGATCAATAATAAAGCCGATTAAATAAGGACCTAGTAACGCTAGAGATGAGCTGACAAAAACGAGCGCCAACACTACAATGAGTAAGGTTCGTTGTTCGTCCACTAACTTCCAAATTCGCAGCAGTGTCGATTTCCAATTTTCAGCACGTTCATTTTTCTTTTCTTTGTTTTTACTCAAGTCTTCTTTTGTCAGAATCGGTTCATGACCGAAAGGACGACGAATAGCATCAAACATATTCATCCACCTCCTCCTCTTGTTGGGACATCGTAATTTGACGATACAACTCCGAACTCCTCATGAGCTGTTCATGGGTTCCATAACCTGACACGATGCCATCCTCTAGTAGTAAAATCCAATCTGCTCTCATTGCCGTCCGAATTTTTTGAGTGACTATGAGCATCGTTGCATTTTCACGGTCCAGTTCTGCCCATAATGCAGCTTCGGTTTTTACATCCAGTGCACTCGTGCTGTCGTCTAAAATCAAAATAGAAGGCTTGCGTACCAAAGCACGCGCTATAGACAAACGCTGCTTTTGACCACCAGACAAATTGACCCCTTTTTGGCCAACCCGTGTAAAATATCCTTTGGGGAAACGCTCGACGGTTTCATGAATCTGAGCTTTAATCGCGGCATCAGCCAGTTCATCCTGCGCCACTTCATCTTTCCCCCATGAGAGATTGTTAGAAATTGTTCCTGTAAATAACAGTGATTGCTGTGGCACAATGCCAATCGTTTTGCGCAGTGCGCGCAGCGACCACTCTGTGACATCCCGGCCGTGCACCGACACAGTTCCTTCAGTCGCGTCATAAAAACGCGGAAGCAGTTGCAGTAAAGAAGATTTCCCAGATCCTGTCGCCCCCATAATTGCCAGTTTTTCATTGGCTCTTAAATGGAAAGAAACGTCTTTTAGAACTGGTTGCGCAGTTTCAGGATAAGCGAACGATACATGCTCAAATCGGACTTCTCCGCGACGAATAGCTTTGACCTCGCCAATTTCATCTTGTTCATGAACATCTTCTGCTAGCAACACTTCTTCAATTCGCTCAGAAGAAGCTTTTGCTCGTGCAAAAATCATAATGATAAAAGAAAACATCGAGAACGCACCCGTCATTCGCATGGCATAGTTGACGATAGCTACCAATTCACCAATTTGCGCTCCACCACTACGAATCTCAAAAGCACCAAACCATAGAACCGCCAATAAAGAAAGGTTCATGCCAAATAATAAAATCGGCAAAATAATTTCCATAACCCTGAATGCTTTTACCGTATCAACTTTTAATGCTCCCGCCACTTCAGAAAAACGGTTAGATTCATATTTCCCTCGTAGATATGCTTTGATCAACCGCACTGCTTGCAGGTTTTCTTGAACAATACGGTTAACACGGTCTAAGCGTTTTTGAACAAAGCCAAAATAGCTAACGCCTTTTTTAACCATGACGTACAGAAAAATTAGTAGAATAGGAAAAACAATGACTAAATAAAGAGCTAGTTTTGGATTAACGACAAATGCCATAATCATACTGCCCACTACTAGCAAAGGGGCTCGTAGCATAATCCGTAATCCCATGTAGAGAACTTGCTGAACCATCGTTATGTCACTGGTCAACCGTGTGATTAAACCAGAAGCTGGAAATTTATTGAACATGGCCAATGAAAAAGATTGAATGCGCCCATAGAGAGCCTGTCGGAGATCAAACGAAAAGCTGTGTGATGCATGCGCGGCAAAATACGAGTTAACAATACCCGAAATAAAAGCGATGACGGATAAAGCCATCAGTACAATTCCTAATTGAATGATGACACCTTGATCTTTCGCAACAATTCCTTCATCAATGATACGAGCGATGACAAGTGGCTGTATCAATTCAACTATTAATTCCAGAAGCATTAAAATCAACGCAATAACAATGTAAAATTTATATGGTTTAGCGTATGAGAAAACGGTTTTCATGTGAATGCCTCCTAAACGTTTCGAAACTCGAACCTTTATACTCAATAGTATGCCATAATTTTCTGATATCGAATAGGAATTTCTATTTTAAACCAGAAAAACGATGCCTATAAAAAGGCATCGTTCTCTTCAAATCAATACAGACTAGAAAACCAGACAAGAATTATCCTATTAATAAGTTAAAATACAACTATTTTGCGTAATATCAGCGAGTGGAAATGATACGTTCAACCTATATAGTGGAGAATTACTCCATAGTTTGTGGCAAATCAACCTGCTTTTTTTCCTTTTTTGGATTTCCAGCAAGCGATAGCCAAGCCACAAATACTAGCATTGCCAGTGCACCAAATAACTGAATCTTCGTCAATACTTGGCCAAACCAGAACATTGAAATAACCATTGCCGTCAATGGTTCAAGTGACGAAAGAATACTCGTTTCAACTGCAGTAATATAGCGCATGCTGCTGAGGAATAGCACAAAAGCAGCTGTTCCGATAACAATAATAGCAAGTATGGACACAGCAACTGCTGGCTCAGCTAAAATTGGCCATTCATCTGATAAAAAGATTGGATTTACTAACCCTAAGAAAATCCCAGCAAACAGCATTGACCAACCGACAACAACTAATACTCCCCATTCCTGCATAAGACGCGCAGGATAAAGTGTATAAAAAGTAAACGCTAGACCTACTAAGATCCCCCAAAAAACAGCTTCTCCGCTAATAATCAGTTGGTCAGGCTTGCCATTAGTTAACAGTAAAAACAACCCAGCTAACGTGCCTAGCATCCCGATAATTTGATAAACAGGTGGCATTTTTTTATGAGTAATGGAAACAAAAACAATAATGTAAACGGGAGCAAGAAACTGCATTAACGTTGCAACTACTGCGTTACTTGCTTCAATGGCCGCAACAAAACTATATTGAACACCGAGCATTCCAAGAATAGAAAAAATCAGCAAAGGTCGGATCCAGTATTTATTGCGAAAAACGGCTGTGATATGAACTCCTTTTAACTTTAGAAATAATAGCAATAATAAGCCCGCAACCGACAGCCGTATCGTAATAAGAAACGGCACCGTGATAGCATAATTATTCATTATCCACTCCATCAAAGGGCCTGTTGCTCCCCACATCATCGCACCAATCAATATCATTGAAATTCCTTTTAAACGATCCATCTCCGCATCCCTCCACATAGAAAAACCAATCCCGAAAGATTGGCCCGTAATTACTCAAAACGACAGATTCAACATCAATCCTATATAAAAGCAACTGATAAATCCTACACTAAAAAACAGCGACAACCAAGTATTTAATTGTCGGTAAAAGCCGACAACCATTAATGCTAGTAATAACAAACTGAGACCCATTAGTAGAGAGCCGTTCAAAGTCACATCGAGCTCGGCAGCAATGGGAATATAAAACGGACCTGTGAGCTTGTCGATAAACCAGCCGCTTCCTTCAATCCGCAATGTATCATTAACATCATGAGGCGGCGCTTGTTTGCTCATAAAAGCTGTAAACACAAAGACTACCAGTAACAGTAAGCTCTCGACCTTTAGCCAGGTTGGCTGAAAATCTTTTTTCTTGTTAAGAAAACCATTTATGAGAGCGGCTAGCAAAACGGGTACGATGCTTACATGCTTGAGCAACAGCAACTGACCATACGGCAGGGCCCAAGAATTTGTGTAATCCGCAGGTGCTACGAAAAAAAACATAATGATAATTCCGCTGGCAATTACTCCTGCTACACAAAATAAGGCAAGTGGCGTGAACCACACAAGAAACTTGCGCCAGTTCGCTCCATCTTTTGCAAACCACGCTACGTGAAGCAAAACTCCTGTCCAAATCGACATTAAAAGAATATGACTTGAATGAAGAGCAAACCCAACCCATAGATCAATCGTTGAAATGTGGCTGTAAAACCCGACAGTTAATATAAGTAGAAGCAAATACAAGGCTTGAATATAACGGCTGCCATTTAAATAAATTACTATTGCCAAAATGATACTAAGCAATAAGGTAATTAACCATCCTTGTCCTATTCGAAACTCAGTAATAGCATTTTGATAAGCTTCTACTAGCCCCTGACTGCTCTGCAAAAATACAGTCAATTCAAACACAGGGACAAATGACAGCAAAGCTATTCCTGCAATACTAATTAGCAACAAAACTTTAGAGGTAGACAGCGACGGTTTTCGGTCTTCTGGTATGAATTGCAACACAACAAAACCTGCAAGATAGGAAAAAGCAATATACAACAAGACATCAGCAAATCCAGTAAAAAAAATCATTTTTTCTTCAACAGCAATTTATAAATGCCGTAAACCACTAAAATTGCAGCAAGAACCAGTAAGATTGTTACGAGTAGATTGCTGTCACTTTCAGTTTGAGTTTCCGCTACTGTTTCTGAAGCTGCTGTAGTTTTTGCTTCTGGCTCTTCTGTCTTTTCAGATACCACTGCAGGCGTCACTTCTTCTTCAATTTCGATAGAGACCCCAAAAGTAATCTCTCCTTCAATCGGATGACCATCTTCTCCGATGATATTCCAAAGGATACGGTAAGATCCGTTAGGCAATGCTTCATTAAGGGTTCCAACTAACGAATCATCTCCAACGACAATACGGTCAAATTCAAAAGAACCGCTTTCTCCCTCGATGGTCATGGTGCTGCCTTCTTCAATTTTTGTACCAAAAACTAATTGTACTTCTTTTAAAGCTTCCATAATATTCTCGCCTTCAGCAGGTGTCGAAGACAATAAAGTTGTGTGTGCTTGAACTGAAACAGGAACAAGTAAGAGTAGGAATACAAATACAAAAAACTTCTTATACATTTTTTTACCTCAATTTTCATATGATTTATGCCTATTCTCTCACGATTTTCGCGGAAAGGACAGCAAAAATTCTACAAATCTCACTAGAGAATATTTGGAAAAGGATGACGATAGACCTTTTCTTCTCTATAATGAAAGTAAACTACGGTTAAGGAGCGTCAACGAATGAATGAACTGCAAAAAAAACTAACTGACACCCTTGTCTTCAACCATATTCCCTTCCCTATCATCATTAATGACAAAAACGGCTTGATTACGTGGTGTAACCAGCATGCAGAGCGCGTTTTCCAAATACAATCTGAAGCGGTTACAGGAAAAATCTCTCCTTATATGAATCCTGAGAAGGCAGCTCTAAGCAAGCATTCGTGGGATAAGTTATTACATGCCGAGGAACCGGTGAGATTTGAAGATATTGAAATCGAATTAGGTGAAGGAATTAAGGCATATACGACTGTCGTAGCTAAATCCTACACATTCGAAGACCAACAGTTTGTGATGACCATCTATGAAATGGATGAAGCAGATAAAGATGACTCTTCCTCGAAAGAATTAAATCATTTGAGAAATGGTTTAGATGATTCTTTCATGATGCTGTATTTCGATCAAGAATTTTTAATTACCTATGCAAATCCATTATTTTTAAAGCTAAGTAAATGGACACCTAAACGCATTTTAAGCAAGCCTGTATGGCATATGTTTGGAGAGAGCGAAACAGATGTCCGTTTTGTCGACTCAGTTATTACCACTTTACGAGAAGGTAAAATTTGGAACGGCGAAGCAAAAAAAGTAAAAAAAGATGGCGAACTTTACTGGGTAGATCTAACAGCTATTCCTATGCAACTTTCTAATGAAGATACTTATTATATTTTTCTAGAAAAAGACATTACAGCCACTAAACAAGCTCAACAGCATCTTGAGGAAATTGCTTTTATCGATCCGGTCACAGGCTTGGAAAATCGTCATCGTCTTGAGCAGATAGTCAATGAATACATAGAAGAAGGACGCCATTTCTCCTTTATTTTTCTTGATATTGACCGTTTTTATACCTTACGTGATGTGTCGGACACAGCTACTGAAAATGAGTTACTTATTGAATTCACTAAACGTCTACGCATGTATTTTTCCGATTCTATTATTACACGCGCTGGTTTACATGAATTTGCTTTAGTAACGCCATTAAGCAATTGGTTTATTGAAGGATTTCTCCATTATTTGCAACAGCACCCCATCTACTTAGGTGGAACAGCCATGCCACTCACAGTCAGTGGAGCCATTACAAAATATCCGGAAGATCAGCAAAATTTTATGCATCTAATCAAAGCTTCTTATGCGACCATCAAGAAAGTGAAAGATCGTGGAGGCAGCGCAATTTCTGCATTGACATCCGACGATCATGAGCGCTTGAGCCGAAAAGCACATATTGAAAAACGATTAATATACGCATTAGATCGTAAAGATTTGCAGCTTTTGTATCAGCCACAAGTCAATTTGGAAAACGGCAAAGTCGAAAGAGTAGAGGCATTGGTACGTTGGACCGATTCAGAAATCGGCGTGATTACTCCCGATGAGCTAATACCGATTGCCGAAGAAAATGGGTTAATCAATGAAATTGGAAGTTTCGTCGTTGAAACGGTATGCCGACAATTAAAAGACTGGAAATCAAAAGGCATCGATTTGCAAATTAGCATTAACTCCTCAATTCACGAATTCAGAGACAAAGATATGGCGAAGATGCTGCTTGAGCAATTAAAGATTAATGATTGTCAAGCAAGTTCGTTGATGATTGAAATCACTGAAAAATTTGCGCTAGAAGCAGAAGCAGAACGGTCAATCATGACACAGATGAAGAGCCTCCATCAAGAAGGCATAAGCTTTGCATTAGATGACTTTGGAACTGGCTATGCTTCGTTCCGCTATATGCTCATGTTGCCAATATCTTCAATAAAGATAGACCAAATGATTATTCAGTCCATCACCAAACAAGAAAAAATCCAAAAATTAATCAACGGTATGATTCAGTTCGGCAAATCACTTGATTTCCAAGTAACTGCTGAAGGCGTTGAAACCAACGAACAATTCGAACTCCTGCGCGCGATGGGCTGCGACAGCCTACAAGGTTACATCATCGGGCACCCAATGAACGCTACCGAACTAGAAAAATGGCTGGGGTGAAAAGAAAAGCGCACGCGCCCATGTAGATTCGACGGGCATAAGGCGATGTGGCGAAGCGGCATGTTTTCAGCCGCACTGCCGCATTGACTTATGACCCTAGAATCTGGGCGCTTGCGCTAGACAATAAAGAAAAGCGCACGCGCTCGAAACAAAAGTCGTAAAGACTGCTCGAAATATAAAAACAGGCGTTTTAACAACTTAAAAATGGGTCTGACAAACAAGAATTATTCTTGTGTCAGGCCCATTTTTCTTTGTATTCTTTTTGCCTGCCGCTTGAAAAACAGTTGCATCATTACTTCTGCAAAGACCAGGCCCATTGCAACAGCACCCGAAACCATCAATGCTTCAGAAGCAAATGAGATGGCTTCTAGATAATTATGTTCAACAATATTCCGCATCGCATTATACGCCTTGCTCCCCGGTACTAATGGAATAATTCCGGCGATACTAAAAATAATCATCGGCATACGGAATTTTTTAGCCAGCAAATGCGCTACAATAGAGACAACAAATGCACCGGCAAAAGATGCCTGCACCGAGTCTCCAAAGGCCAGGAAAAATGTGCGGTAAATGAGCCAGCCACTCATGCCGACCAGTCCACAGCTGACCAGCGTTCTACGTGGCGTATTGAAGATGACGCCGAACGCGCCGGCAGCCAAAAAACTGAGAAATGCTTCTAATGGCCAGTTCATGCGATCTCCTCCTTAAAATGATAAAACTACCGCGATTCCTGCGCCAATGGCAAACGCTGTTAAAAACGCCTCTGCTCCTTTAGACAATCCCGATACGAAATGTCCTGCCATCAAATCCCGAACCGCATTGGTGATGAGCAATCCAGGAACAAGCGGCATAAGTGAGCCAATAATCAATGTGTCCAAATCGGTCGCAAATCCGCTATATACCGCGATAGAGGCTAAAATTCCGACGATGAAAGCTCCGATAAATTCCGCGAATATCTTCACACGAGTTTCTTCAAGAATGGTTTCTACAATAATAAAACCGGTGCCTCCAAACACAAACGCAAAAGGAAGATCAATCCAACTACCTCCCAATAAAATTAAAAAACAAGCACTTGTTATAGAAGCTGCCAAAGTTTGCACCCATATATGAAATCGATAATTGGTTTGGTCAATGGTCATCAGTTCGTCATAAGCTTGTTGCAATGTAAATTCTCCAGCTACTAACTTTCGCGAAACAGAGTTGACAAGGGCAACTCTCTCTAAATCTGTACTGCGGTTGTTAATACGCACAAATCGCGTAGCCAATTCTTCACTTGGAGAAAACATGATACCTGCTGGCGTCACGAAACAGTGAGAATTTACCATGTTTTGTGAACCAGCCATTCGGATCATCGTATCTTCAACTCGATAGGTTTCTGCTCCACTTTCCATCATAATTCTGCCTGCTAGCAGAAAACAATCCAAGGCGAGCTCACGTCTGGTTTCTCCTACTTGCGTCACATAGTTTGCTCCTCTCGCAGTTGATTTCTGTATTCATCATAACGCAGATAGACAAAAAACTAAACGCCCCGAAGAATCGAGGCATTTAGTCAATACTTTCGTATGCACATTATCAACTATGGTTTCAACACGACTTTTGTACAATTGTCCTGATGGTCATTAAAAATTTGATAAGCATCGCTAGCACTTTCTAAAGGCAATATATGTGAAATAATTTCACGGGGATCAAATTCTCCGTTTTCAATTTTTTGATAAAGCATTGGCATTAAGTGAATTACTGGAGCCTGTCCCATTTTCAATGTGACATTGCGCTCAAACATATTTCCAAGCGGGAACTGATTATAAGTCAATCCGTAAACCCCTGTCAATTGAATCGTTCCAAATTTGCTTACTGCATCTTTTGCGATGTCAATGGCACTAAGTGTTCCGCCCTGCAGCATCAATTTTTGCTGTGCGGCTTCTGCTGGCGATTTTTTGCCATCCATTCCAACACAGTCAATCACAACACGTGCTCCACCTTGCGTGATTTCATGAATCAACGCACCCGTGTTGTCGTGCTTACTGAAATCGACAATCTCCACATTGTTTATTTTTTTAGCGAGTTCCATTCGGTAAGGAATTTCATCTACTGCAATAACGCGACTGGCGCCTTGCATCCAAGCAAATTTCTGAGTCATGAGCCCAATAGGACCACAACCTAGAACAACTACGGTATCGCCTTTTTTTACGCCTGCATGTTCTACACTCCACCAGGCAGTCGGTAAGACGTCTGATAAAAACAGCAACGATTCATCTTCTAACTCCGAGGATTCAGGAATCAACAGGGGTGTAAAATTTCCATAAGGCACGCGCAAATACTCCGCTTGACCACCTGAATAATCACCATAACGTTCTGTCAGACCAAAATAGGCACCGGTATCAAAATGGGGATTGCCGTTTGAGTTATCACACTGGCTTTCCATTTCGTTGCTACAGTAAAAACATTTACCACAACTGATATTGAACGGTAGGACAATGCGATCGCCTTTTTTCACTTTAGTAACGTCCGGTCCCACTTCTTCTACAATTCCCATCGGTTCGTGTCCAATGACCGTGTTTTTGGTTGTCGGTAATGCACCTTGATAGATATGCAAATCTGTTCCGCAAATAGCTGTTGCCGTTATTTTTACAATAATATCATCTTTTTTCTGAATTTCAGGATCTTTAACATTTTTCACTTGCATATCTTTCGTTCCTTGAAACGTTACTGCTTTCATCATTATCCCTCCAATTGTAGTTTTAGAATACTGTTCCTGTTCCCTTTTTATCTTGATTAAAACATAAAAAAAGAAGCGAATAACACTCGCTTCTTTACGTATTAATCGAATACCAAATCGCTGATTGGTTCGAATGTCTCCAATCCATAGCTATGGATTTCGCTAGTAGCTATCGTGTAGAGCGCCTCATCAATATAGAGAATTCGCTGAATAGCTGAATGCCAATCTTCGTACTCATTATTCGTTTGTTCAACTAAACTTGCCGTTTGTGAAATACCATCTGGAGTAATTGTGTAAATCAATGCTCCTTCACCTTCAAATTCTACATACTCACCAGTAGTTTCATCATATAAACTAATTGGAAAGCCAAATAGATTTTTCTCTTGATGAGTAAATAAAGCTTTGTGATCGTATTGAAGTGCAGAGTATGTTCCAGGTCCTCCAATAATTTCAGTGTCTTTTTCTAGTGGATTCGCAAAATCACTGACGTCGAATAAGGAAATTTTCATTCCTCCTGCGACTACTCGCGGTTCTCCGTTCTTAACAGGTATTAGCTTTGTGTCATAGCCAAAACCAATCAAGTGATCTTCATCCAGTGGGTGTAAATAATTAGAGAAGCCTGGTATCTTCAATTCTCCAAGTACTTTTGGAGAAGCAGGAGTCGAAACATCAATGACGAAAAGCGGATCTGTTTCTTTAAATGTCACCATGTAGGCCTTATCCTTAATAAAGCGTGCTGAATAAATTCGCTCACCGGGAGCCAAATCTTCCACCGATCCCACTTGCTTCATCTGCTCATCCAGTACGAATAAATGATTTTTTGAAGGGCTGGTTAAGTCCCACGCAACGCCTTCCGTTGTAGCTGCTCGGAAATGACCCTCGTATTCATCCATGGAAAACTGATTGAGCAAGGAACCGGTTATTTCTGCAGAAGCTAAAAACTCAACATCTACACCACTCAAATTGAATTTAAAGACTTCTGTATTCGCTTGCTGAGGGAGCCAAACATCCATTCTCGGACTATCACGTAGTTTTTCATTCGTTAACGGAACATACACAGGTGCCGTCAAATAAAGATGGTCTTGGTTCATATAAAGCTGGTCACTGCCACCCAAAAATCCTTCTGTTGAAATATCGTTCGTGTCAGGTGCCGTCAAATCAATGGCTGTGATGACGCTATAGCTACCTTCTGCCGTTCCAGGCAAAATGGCAATGCTGTCGTAATCTACAGGTTCAAATTCGCCTCCATGCTTCGAATCATATTGATGAGGACGAAGTTCAGGCTTCTCTTGTTCTTCTAGCATCCAATAATCGGGATAAACGTTTGTAACAAAGTAAAGAATGTTATTCGTCAACCTAGCGCCGCTCATATTCCCTTCCGTTCCAAACTCACGAAGCAGTTGAGGAGATTTTGGGTTGCTGATGTTGTATAAATGGACAGAAGTAACACCCATCTGCGGTCGGTAGTTATGTGGTAGACGGAAATTATCGATTGGTTGAGCTGAGTACCAACTGCCCATGACTACTAATGTGTCTCCTGATAAGAATAGTTGCTGGGGATACATATCATCATTAAACGACAGCTCCGCTGCAACAGTCATTTTTTCTGGATTCTGAACATCTGTCACAATGACACGTGATTCACTAATAGAATAGATATACGAACCATCCGTTTTCACCGAGTCCGCTTCGTCTACCCCTTCCACTTGATTGTTAGTAGTCGAATAACTTCTTTCTGCATCCATACCAGTACCAGACGCCGTGTCTGTGGATTCTGCTGACTCTTCTCCTCCACTTTCTAAAACAACGCCGCCATTTTGTTGGTTATTTTGTTGCATCTCCAATAAACGCACAAAATAAGCTGTTAATTCTTTCTCACCCGACAACTTCTCCAATTGCTCTTGTACAACAAATAAGATTTCTGTGTCTACTAAATTTTTCATGAAGCTGTTTTTCAATGCAGCTTTTTTAACATGTAATTGATATTCGCCGGTAGTAATTTCTGGTATTTCCAATGTCTTGCCGTTGTTCTGAATGCGCATTTCAACTTCCACACGTTTGCCTTGTGCATCCGTAATGTAGACATCCCCCTTATCAACGGCTTTTAGTTGGAGCGGCGAAGAAAAGCTAGCCTTCCACCCTTGTTCTGTTAAAACAACAGGGGAAGCACTTACAGAGACTTTATCATTGAGAAAAATAACTACTAAACCAATTGCTACAGCGGCAATGACAGCAACGATCCAAATCTTTTTCTTCTTCATGACACTTCACACCCTTTCAGACATCCCTTTTCTCATTAGACAGGGAATCACTGGAAAAGTTACACATTTCACTCAACGTTTTTTAATTCTTCCGAAAAATAGATATGAATGTTTCTGGCAATTCAGTAGTCTTGCCGCCTCCTTGAGCAAATTGAGCATTTCCGCCGCCTTTGCCTTCCGTCAAGGCTAAGAGTGACTTTAGCACTTCCCGCATATCTCCTTGTGCTTGTTGTCCTTTTGCACAAACGAAACGTACGTCATTTTCTGCCATGCTCATCAACAGCACCGTTGAAAATGGATGCTGACTGATCACTAGTCGAGCAAGTTGTTGTAATTCTTTAAGTGGACGATTTTCGAAAACTCTCGATACGGCACCATTATCTGGTAAAATCGCATTTGCTTCTAAGTTTAACACTTGTTCTTGAAGACTTTTTATCACTTTGTCAGCTACTGCCTTGTCTGTGAGTAGGGCTTCTGCTGCATTCGGTAGTTCTGCCGTTGGAGCATTTAGCTGTGCAACTAACTGATCAGTCGTTGCTACTAGGAAATTAAAATAGTGCAATGCACGATTGCCGCATAAAAAATAAATACGCATACCGCCTTTTGCTTTCTCAGTCGAAATAATTTTCAACTGACCAATACTTGCTGTATTTTTCGGATGCGTTCCGCCACAAGCGTTCAAATCAATTCCAGCGATTTCAACTAATCGAATATCCCCTTCCACGACTGGTGGCTTTCTCAATGCTAGTTCTTTAGCTTGTTCAGCATTTACCCATGTCGTAGAGATCGGCAGGCCTTGTCCGATGAGGTTATTTGCTTTTTTTTCAATTTCTTGAAGCTGTGCGTTTGTTGCTGTATCCAAATCCAAATCAATGGAAACTCGTTCTTTTCCTAGATGAAAGCTTTGTGTCTTTAAGCCTAAACTATCTTCAAATAGCGCACTCAACAAATGTTGTCCCGCATGTTGTTGCATATGATCCCATCTTCTTTGCCAATCTATTTGGATAGAAAAACTTTCTTCCGGTAGCTGGATATCTACGTAATGACGAATCTCACCTTTCACGGACTGTACATCGACTACTTTGGCTGGTCCAATCTCTCCCGTATCTGCCGGTTGCCCCCCACCTTCTGGATAAAAGCAACTTTGATTTAAAATGACATAGTAACCGGTTTCGTCTTTGCCGCTATTCATTACTCGTACGTCTGCAGTTGAAATTTCAGAATCCTGGTAATACAATTTCGTGGTCATGTAGACACCTCTTCTTTAGTAGATACAGCTTTACTCGCTTTTGTAGTTTATATAATTTGTGTTAGTGGAATTATAAAGATAAACAGACTTACAGGAGGGCAAGAGACATGCCTAAATTCAATCGTTCCGTATTATTGTATAACGGCAATGCAGGACCGTCTACGGTAGACGCTGTTTTAAGACTCGCTGTACCTCATTTGTCTCAAGCATCTCAGTCACTCGAAATAATTCAGACGCACTCTCCAGAGGAATTTGAAACAGCTTGCAAGCTTGCTGCGAAGCGTGCAGATGTTCTGTTCATTGCGGGGGGTGACGGTACTGTCCATTCTGCAGTTCGGGCTTTATCGACAATTGAGTCACCTGCGCCACTTGCCATTTTGCCGAGCGGTACGTGCAATGACTTTGCGCGTACGTTGAATATTCCGCTAGACTTAGATTTAGCAGCATCGGAATTGATCAACGGCGAAATCAAAGAGTTAGATACTGGGAGAATTAATGGAGGATCTTTTCTGAATTTCGCGGGAATCGGTTTGATTACCGATGCGTCTTCTAACATCGATCCTTTCTTAAAAGAACGTTACGGTAGAATTAGTTATTTCATGAGCGCTCTGCAATCCATGCGGCAAGCCACTCCATTTTCCATGCATTTAAAAATCGATGGGATTAGCTATGCTGAAGAAGGTGTTCTCGTACTGGTTATGAACGGCAAATCGATTGGCACTCATAACTTTCCGCTGGCAACGATTGACCCAGCTGATGGTTTATTGGATTTATTTATTATCCAAACCTCATCCTTGGCTGCACTGCGGGAATGGTTTTCATTAGCTCAGCCTGAAGTTGCAACAGAAGAATTGGAGCATGTCGCTCATTACCAGGGGCGCTCTATTTCCATCACGACCGATACAGAATTGGATGTCGATACGGACGGCGAAATTTATTTAAAAACGCCACTCGACATCGAAATACTTCCAAGTAGTTTGAAAATGTTAGTGCCAAAAAAGGGGGAACTGCTTATTTGAACGTCAAAAGAGAGGACCCGATAGGAATCCTCTCTTTTTTTATAGTTGTCAGTCTTTCTGCTGAATTAGACTGACATCGCTAGTTTTTTATTGTTGAAGGGCTGAGCGATGAACAGTTTCTTTAATAGCCACTCCACGTTTCGCCATCTCTGCTATATATTCTTCTCCAGGGACGATCATTTCTGGTGGATAAGCGCCTCGCTTGTCTATTATGCCTTTGCCAATCATCTGCGCTACGACTGAAATAGTAAAAGCCGTAGCTCGTGCCATTGCGGTGACACCGGTTTCAGGATCTTTAATCGTTACCATATTGTATTCGTAGCGGATTTCTTCTCCCGCTTTGATACCCGACACCATTACCCGTAAGACGACCGCGTCCTGTTTGTCTCCAAGCTCTGTTATCGGTTCAAGCACGGCTTTTAAAACAGACCGAAGCTTTATTTCACTTCCGTCCACAGTCACTGTTTTCGTTCGATTAGTGAGACCTAAATCAACTAATAATTTAACCTTCTCGGCATGCCCCTTATAACGTAAAGTTTTGTATTCCAACGAATTGATATCACTGAAAGTATCCGTCAAAGTCGAAGTTCCTCCAGAAGTATGAAAAGCTTCTAGTTCACCAAAATCCTCAAACTTCACATGCTCAATTTCAGATAAAGATTCAACCTCCAATAATTTCCCTTCACGAATGACGTGCGATTTGTCTGTGTAATGATCGAACACGCCTTCTAGTGAAAAAACGTGGTTGTATTCTAATGGTGGTTCTGGATGAACTGGAATTCCACCAACAAATAACCGGATATCGGAAACCTGGTCGAGTTTACTGGCGCCATACCCTGCTAAAATATTAATCATGCCAGGTGCTACGCCCAAATCGGGAATTAGCGTAACCCCTTTTCGCTGAGCTTCATCATGCATCTCTAACACTGCATCTGTAGCACCTCCGATATGGCCGCCTAAGTCTACGGAGTGAACACCACATTTGAGCGCAGTGGCTGCTACTTTTTCGTTAAAAGTATAAAACAGCGCATTAATAACGATATCCCCTTTTGAAATAGCTGCCGATAATGCCTCGTCATCACTAGCATCCAATTCGAATACTTCTAGCTTGTTATTGCCGAGTTGCACCTTGAATGCTTCAGCTTGAGCTGTATTTCGATCTGCTAAAAAGACGTGTTCCACAGCCTCGTCAGCAACCAAATCCCTAGCTGCTTGTTTGCCCATTAATCCTGCGCCTAATACGACGATTTTCATCTCCCCATCCCCTCTCAATCAAGCTTCGTTATCGATTTGCGCACGTTGCAACTTCCCACTGTAATCAACATAGACACTCTTCCATTCTGTAAAAACGTCCAATGCCGCAACGCCTGAATCACGGTGACCATTCCCAGTCCCTTTAGTTCCACCAAACGGCAAGTGAATTTCCGCTCCGGTCGTTCCCGCATTAATGTAGACAATCCCGGTATCTAAATCACGTTGCGCTTTAAATGCACGATTTACATCAGCTGTATAAATTGAACTCGACAACCCGTAAATCACACCATTGTTCACATCAATTGCTTCTTCGAAAGTTGCCACTTCGATAATTGATACAACAGGACCAAAAATTTCTTCTTGCGCAATGCGCATTTCGGGTTTAACATCCGTGAACAATGTCGGAGCGTAATAGTTCCCTCTATCGTAAATACCGCCGGTCAAAATCTCTCCACCAACCAGTAAGGTAGCTCCTTCTTGCTGGCCGATTTCAATATAGGAATGAATTTTTTCGACTGCTTTTCGATTGATAACCGGTCCGATTTTGATGGTTTCGTCTGTACCATCTCCAATTGTCAAAGTTTCCATTTTCGAAAGCAGCCGTTTCTGCAGTTCTTGCTTTACATCGGCATGAACAATTACACGGCTACAAGCTGTGCAACGCTGACCAGCTGTACCAAATGCACTCCAAAGAATACCTTCTACGGCTAAATCTAAATCAGCATCTTCCATAACGATGACGGCATTTTTCCCGCCCATTTCGAGAGATACTTTTTTCAAGTTGCGCCCTCCTGCTTCTGCTACTTTGCGACCGGTTTCTGTTGATCCTGTAAACGAGATAACCCTTACGCCTTCATGTTCGATAAGTGCTGTGCCTACTTCTGAGCCGGCTCCAAAAACAATATTAGCGACACCTTCTGGAAGACCCACTTCTTCAAAAATCTTTGCCATCTCATAGGCCATCATTGGCGTTTCCGTTGCAGGTTTCCAAATAAATGCATTGCCTCCAACAATTGCAGGAAATGATTTCCACGTGGCAATTGCTACAGGGAAGTTCCACGGAGTGATCAATCCTACGACACCAATTGGTGACCGGATGCTCATTGCGAATTTGTCGGCCAGTTCTGACGGAGTTGTTTCGCCGAACATGCGTCTTCCTTCTCCCGCCATATAATAAGCCATGTCAATTCCTTCTTGTACTTCACCACGACCTTCTTCAATCACTTTCCCCATTTCTTTCGTTAACACTTGAGCGAGGTGTTCTTTTCGCTCTTTCATCAGTCGACCAATTTCATATAAATAATCCGCACGTCTAGGTGCTGGTACTTTTGCCCATTTTTTTTGTGCTACTTGTGCTGCTTTTACTGCTAAGTCAACATCCTGTGCTGTAGACATTCGAACTTGCGCCAGCTCTTCCCCATTTGCGGGATTCAAAACAGGCCTAAATTCCGCATGTTCTGCCTGCTGCCACTTACCATCCACAAAATTAGTCAATTTCATCGCCATTACCCCTCTCGACTACCTATCTTTGATAGCGCTTCCACTTTCATTATTTCACAGTTATCTAGAAAATAATAGGAGATATCTGAAATATCTGATTTTTTATTTTATTGATGTGAAAGTCATGTCATAAGACATGTGTTTTAACTTCCTCCCAAACTTAGATCTTCACCCCCGTAAGAAAAGAAACAACACATTTCCTCATCATTTCTTATAAATACTTGACACTAACGGTGCGTTATAGTGTATTTTAAAGAGAGAGGTGATTAGAATGTACAAAGTACAAGAAGTAGCAAAAATAGCCGGTGTTAGTGTGCGGACGCTTCATCACTACGATAGTATTGGCTTACTAAAACCGTCTAACATCGGAACTAACCGCTATCGTTATTACAATGGGCAAGATTTAAAATTGCTTCAACAGATTTTATTCCTAAAAGAGCTGGATTTTTCACTTAAAAAAATTCAAGAACTTGTCGCTGAAGGTTTTGACCGAGAATATGCACTAGCTCAGCATATCGAATTACTTCAACAGAAAAAACAGCGCATCGAAAAGCTGATTCAGACTGCACAATTGACTCAGCGGGAGTTACAAGGTTCAGAGAATTTGACTGATCAAGAACGTTTTTCAGCATTTGCTAGCAGTAAAGCTGAAAATCTGATTCAACAATACCAAAAGCCTGATATCGGTTCCCCAGATGTGGCGCAAGTAGAAACTTCTCAAATCGCTTCTGCTTACGAATCAGATTCAGCTGTTGTCGTTGCTCCTTTTGAAACAGCACTGCACGAAGAATCGCCTTCAACTTCTAGTGAGTCCGTCCAAGTTGCTAAAGAAGAGGAAGATTTGGACGAAATCAATCGTGAAGGAGACCGTATCTACAACACGGTCGCAAGCTTAATGCACTTGCCTCCACAAACACCAGCGGTACAAAAAGAAATGAAAGCTTACTATACGCTGTTAAATCGTTTTTATGACTGTTCGCCGAAAATGTTCCGTGGATTAGGCGATTTGTACGCGTCAGACAGTCGCTTTGCAAGCAACATTGATCAACATGGCCAAGGCTTAGCTAAATACCTCAAAGACGCCATGTACATTTATGCAGAAGACTTACAAGATGTGTGAACTCATCGGACCGTGCAGCAATTGTGGCAAAGATATCTATTGTCGGGATGGTTTTTTGGATGGAGTTTATGTAGACGGAGAACTGATTTGCTTTGAATGTGAAGAACAGCAAGAAGAACTGACGCAAAAGTAAAATCTTTTGCGTTTTTTCTTTTTTAAAAAACATGGAATTTTCCTATTATTGACTATATAATTAGCCCATTAACTATGACAGCATATTGGAAACGAGTGATATTTAGATGCCCTTGCAGCGAAGGATCTTCTTATATGGAGCTTTATTTGTAGCATTTATAATGATTTTTGCTGGATTATCGTTTTATTTTACGATTTCAGAAGCGATTGAAGAACAAATGGGAAAACGTGCTTTGAATATTGCTGTTACCACTGCCGATCGACCAGATATAGTGCAAGGCTTTGCTACTGACAGCCCTCATGTCTCACTTCAGCCAATAGCTGATGAAGTTCAACTACAAACTGGTGCTGAATATGTCGTCATTGGTAATGCAGAAGGAATCCGTTATACGCATCCTCTCCCAGACCGGATTGGTCAGAAAATGGTTGGCGATGATAACGAGCGCGCTATTTCTCAAGGCGAATCGTATGTCTCAGAAGCAGTTGGATCACTGGGTCCTTCTCTTCGAGGAAAGGCACCGATAGTTGATGGGCAGAATAATATCATCGGTGTTATTTCTGTAGGCTTTTTAAAAGCAGACATGACTTCTATTTTCATGCAATATGCGGATTCTATTCTTGTTATTGTGCTAATCGCGATTGCGATTGGAGGAGTCGCTTCAATGATTCTCTCTAAAAATATTAAAAAGATATTATTTGGGTTGGAGCCTGCCGAAATCGCTAGTTTGTTTATCGAAAGAAATACATTAATCGAATCAGTCAGAGAAGGCATCATTATGGTCAACAAAAGCGGTGAAATCACAATGGCTAATGCATCAGCCTATGAAGTTTTATCGTTGCCGAAAGAAAAAAAGCTTATTGGACAACTTATTGATGAAGTACTTCCCAATACCTTACTTCCTCAAGTACTGCTCACAGGCGAGCAGCAATTAGATCGCCCCATGACCATACGTGGTAAGAAAACGATTGTTAATCGTATCCCCATTGTTATTAATGATGAAATCGCGGGAGCAGTTTCTAGTTTTCGGTTGCAGTCAGACCTAGATGGTCTTCGCAATGAACTGACTCAGATTAGGCAATATGCCGACTTGCTCCGTTCACAAACTCATGAAAACCACAACTTCCTTTATACGATTTCGGGACTGATTCAATTAAACTCACTAGATGAAGCGATGGATCTCATCCATAGCGAAGCAAAAGAGCAGCAATCACTCGTTCAGTTTGTTACGAATCGATTGCAAGACCCTCTACTTGGTGGCATTGTTATCGGTCTTTTCAACAAAGCCAGAGAGTTAAAAGTCAAATTTCTTCTGGATGAAGACAGTTATTTAGAAAAACTTCCTTCCTATCTTGAAAAAAGCCTATTTGTCTCGATTCTCGGTAATCTTGTAACTAATGCCTTTGAAGCCGTTGACTATCTCCCTGAAAATGAACGTTTGGTTAGGCTTCTCTTTGTTGATAATGGCCATGAAATTTTGATTGAAGTTGAAGATAGCGGAAAAGGGGTGGATCCACTCATTCTTTCCACTCTTTTTAAAGAACGGATTTCCACAAAAAATGGCAACGATCGCGGCTATGGCCTAGTAAAAGTTTATGGCAATGTTCACGATTTACAAGGAGAAATAACGATGGAGAATGGCGATTTTGGTGGTGCTTTGTTTATTATTTCCATACCGATCGGAGGAAATGAAGATGATTGAGATTCTCATTATTGAAGATGACAAGCGGATTGCAGACATACACAGGCGCTTTATTGAGAAAATCCAAGGATTTCAAGTAATAGGTGCTGCACATAATGGTGCTGAAGCAAAAGATTGGATACAAGTATTAAAGCCACAACTAATTTTGCTTGATGTATTCTTACCAGATATGAAAGGTACTGACTTGTTGCCTTTTATCAAATCTGAAAGCCCTGAGTCCGATATTATTTTTATCACAGCTGCTTCTGAAACAGCCATTGTCAAAAAAGCTTTTAGAGCCGGCGTTTCTGATTATATGCTCAAACCACTGACTTTTGATCGCTTTCAAAAAAGCCTTCTTGCCTATCAGTCGAAAAGCATGTCACTTGAGAAATCCGATTCCTTGAATGAGCAATCGATCGAACAGTTATGGAACAAAAACCACGAAGCTTATATGGAACAAGTGATTACTCCCAAGGGCATAGACCCAAGTACAATGATTAAAATAAAAGAACAACTGGCGATCTCTTCAACTGGCATAACAGCTGAAGAAATGGGAACTGCCTGTGGCATGAGCCGTTCAACTGCACGCCGTTATCTTGAACACTTAACAGCAGACCAGAAAGCCCGAGCAGAATTACTTTATGGAACAATTGGAAGACCTGAAAGACGCTATTTTTTCACTCCGTGAACTTTATGAACAGTATTAACAATATGCACAGTATCCATCTTATGACAATAAACATCGAATTCACCCTATATTCTGATAA
This sequence comes from Planococcus kocurii, assembly GCF_001465835.2. NCBI lineage: Bacteria > Bacillati > Bacillota > Bacilli > Caryophanales > Caryophanaceae > Planococcus > Planococcus kocurii. Next base: position 2,349,741 of record NZ_CP013661.2, on the reverse strand, counting down.
GTTGAAGACATCGCTGAAAGCGTTGTCTTTTTACTATTATAAAAGGGGATGAATGATATGTTCAAAAAAATGATTGCTGTTTCTCTTGCTGGTATGTTAGCGGTTGGTCTTGCTGCCTGCTCATCTGAAGAAAATTCTCAAGCTAGTGATGCTGGTTCGCCCGATTATCCCGAACGTGGACTAACAATTGTGGCCCCTTCTGGAGCGGGCGGTGGCTGGGATTTGACTGCGCGCTCTATTGCAAAAACAATGAATACAACAGGCATCATTGAAGAATCAATTATGGTCGAAAATAAACCTGGAGGTGGTGGAGCCGTTTATATGGCAGAATACGCTACGAAAGAAGTCGACAATGACTACATGCTTATGGTTAAATCTCCACCGATTCTAATCAACAATAGTAAAGCTGAAGGAAACAGTCCATACGGTTATAAGGATACAACACCACTGGCTCAACTGACACGTGATTATGGAGCGATTGTTGTTCGTGCAGATTCTGAATTCCAAACATTAACCGATGTTCTCGACGCGGTAAAGACTGATCCAAAAGCGGTTACATTTGCTGGTGGTTCTGCTCCGGGCTCAATGGATCATTTGGTAGGGATTTTACCAGCATTTGAATATGGCATTGATCCAAAATCAGTGAAATACGTTTCTTATGATGGTGGTGGCGAAGCCGTAGCTGCATTGCTTGGCGATAACGCAGATGTCATCGCAACAGATGCATCTACAATTGGAGAATACATGAAATCTGGTGATGTTCGAGTATTGGCCGTAAGTTCTCCGGAACGTTTAGAAGGTGACTTAAGCGAAATCCCGACATTCAAAGAAGAAGGTATTGATACTGAATTTACGATTTGGCGCGGTATTTTCGGTCCTAAGGACATGTCAGATACCGCATACAAGTACTGGTCAGAAAAACTAGAAGAAATGTCTGGCAGCGAGGAATGGAAACAAGAACTTGAGCAAAATGGTTGGCAAAGTGAATACAAAAACGGCGAGGATTTCGAAAAATATTTACAAACTCAAGAAGAATTGATTGTTGAGTTGTTGACTGCACTTGATATGCAAAAGTAATTAGAACAGCGGCTTCGGCCGTTTTCTAATTTAAAAGGAGTGAAAGACAATGAGTAAAACCTTCGATCGGTTTGCTGGCATTATTTTCTTACTAATCGGCCTTTTATTTGTCATGGAAAGCCAGCGAATATCCGAGAGTTCTTACGGTTCAGCAGTCGGACCCGATATCTTTCCAATCGGCTTAGGCACTATTTTGATCCTCTTAAGTGCTCGCTTGCTATATGAAACTTTTCGTTACGAGGCCGTTGCAAAAAACGATGAACCGATTAAATACAAAAAGTTTTTTATCATTTTCTTTAGTGCTGTTCTATATGCTGCTCTCTTAGAGACACTTGGTTACGTCATTACGACTTTCTTATTTTTAGTCATAGCCTTTCAAACGATGGAAAGTGGAAAATGGCTTCACACATTGATTATTGCCACCGCATTTTCGTTTGGTGTCTACTATCTTTTCGCCGAATTTCTCGGCGGCTCATTACCGGGATTCCCTGAATTTTAAAACGAAAGGCGGATGGCAATGACTACTTTACAATTTTTAATGGATGGCTTCAGCATCGCATTCCAGTGGCAGAACATTCTCTTTGCGTTTGTAGGGGTCCTTATTGGAACAGCTGTTGGTGTATTGCCAGGTATTGGACCCATGAGTGGTGTAGCTCTTCTTATTCCAGTAACTGCAACAATCACTTCCGGCATGCCGACAGAAGCAGCTGCAGCAAGTTCCATCATCCTATTGGCTGGAGTTTATTACGGTGCGATGTACGGCGGCTCTACTACTTCTATTCTTTTGAACACACCAGGAGAATCTTCTTCTGTTGTCACAACGCTTGACGGTTATCAAATGGCGCGCCAAGGTAGAGCAGGAGCCGCTTTATCGATTGCAGCAATCGGTTCATTTGTGGCAGGAATTGTTTCTTTGATTGGTCTAGTATTATTGGCAGAGCCTTTATCCAATGTGGCTCTCCAATTCGGACCCGCTGAATATTTTTCACTCATGTTACTCGGACTCGCCGCAGTAAGCGGATTGGCTGGAAAATCGATGACGAAAGCCTTAATGATGACCGTTTTCGGTTTGATTCTTGGCACAATCGGCATTGACGCGGTATCAGGAATTGCTCGCTTTACTTACGATTTACCCGTTCTTTACTCGGGTCTTGAGTTTTTAACAATCGCAGTTGGTTTGTTTGCGCTAGGTGAGGTATTTAAAACGATTTTAGAACGCGAGCATGAAGATGGTACGATTGCTAAAATTGGTAGAATCCTTCCTACTAAACAAGATTTAAAAGATAGTGCAAAACCAATTATGCGAGGATCTCTTTTAGGATTTTTTATCGGTGTACTTCCTGGTGCCGGCGCAACGCTCGCTTCGTTTTTCTCTTATATTGCCGAGAAAAAATTCAGCAAAACTCCTGAAAAATTTGGCACCGGGGCCATTGCGGGTGTTGCAGGTCCTGAATCAGCCAATAATGCTGCATCTGGTGGTGCTATGATTCCACTTTTAACATTGGGCATACCCGGGTCTGGAACCACAGCTATCTTAATGGGAGCACTCATCATGTATAACATTCAACCCGGTCCATTATTATTTGATGATCATCCTGAAGTGGCATGGGGACTTATCGCCAGTATGTTTGTCGGTAACTTGATGTTATTAATTTTGAACATGCCCTTGGTTAAAGTATTTGCCAAAATCATTGAAACCCCCAAAAAATATTTATTGCCCATCATCATAGCGATTTCTTTCTTTGGTGTATATGCTGTCCAATACACCACATTCGACCTCTTCTTGTTACTTGCTTGTGGAATACTGGGATATGTACTCGTCAAAAACGATTTCCCTGTGGCACCACTCGTCTTAGCTTTGGTTTTAGGGCCCATGATTGAAAATAATCTCCGCAGAGCATTGACGATTTCAAATGGCGATTTCATGATTTTCTTTACCAAGCCACTGTCTTTAATTCTACTGATGGTAGCTGCCGCTTGGTTATTAATCCCTTTGCTATTGAAATTGAAAGGTCGCACTATTGTGTTAAACGAAGAAGATTGATATAGATTTCTAATACAAAAAAGCCTCCAAAAATTATGGAGGCTTTTTGTATTAGATTGTTGTTACTTCCTTTAATGCATTTAAACGTTCTTGTACTTGCTCTCCAGTCAACCCGTGCTCGAAAGCATAACGGTTACGTGGATGTTCGCGACACTCGTCTGAACACGAACGCATGTATTTGTGTTCGTTTTCTTCAGAAGTCAACATTTTCGCGTTGCAATCAGGATTTGCACAGTTCACATAACGTTCGCAAGGTTCTCCTGTGAAATGGTCTTTGCCGACAATGACGTGTTCAACTTGATTGACAGGTACAACAATACGCTCGTCGAATACATATAATTGTCCATCCCATAATTCACCTTTTACTTCAGGATCTTTGCCGTAATTAACGATGCCTCCGTGAAGTTGAGAAACATCCTCGTATCCTTCTTTTTTCAGCCAGCCAGAAAATTTTTCACAGCGGATTCCGCCTGTGCAATACGTCAGAATTTTTTTACCTTCAAATTGTTCTTTATTGTCACGCATCCATTCTGGCAGATCGCGGAAGTTTTCAATATCTGGACGAATCGCGTTACGGAAATGCCCAAGGTCGTATTCGTAATCATTTCGCGCGTCCAAAACGATGGTGTCTTGTTCTTGCATTTGTTTATAAAATTCCACGGGTTCTAAATAAGTGCCGGTCAGTTCGTTCGGGTTGATGTCTTCTTCTAATCCAAGATGAACGATTTCATTTTTTGCACGCACGTGCATTTTTTTAAACGCGTGGCCTTCAGCAGCATCGATTTTAAAAGCTGTATCCGAGAAGCGTGGATCACTTTTCAACATTTTCATATATGCTTCCGTTTGCTCAATTGTTCCTGAACACGTTCCGTTAATTCCTTCGTTAGAAACAAGAATTCGACCTTTTAGCTCTAGCTCCTTACAAGCAGCCAAATGCTCGGTAGCAAAGGTTTCTGGATCTTCTACCTCGACGTATTTATAATACAGTAAGACATTGTGTGTATGATTTTGCATGAATCATACCTCCTATTTCTTCAATTTGCTTCTGTAGCAAAAAAGCAACAAAAACCTCAACCATTTTATAACAAATAACGAAAAACTTCAACTTTATATTGATTGAACTCATGATTTCTACTTGTTACTATTCCACAAACCAACTGTGTTTTCGGATCCATAGGTTGAGGATCATGTAACTGGCGCGATCGGACGGCACGGTGCCAGTTGCCAAAGGCTTGTGCCATATCTTTCCGTTACTAACGGAAAAATAGACACTACCTTCTTACTTAACAAGTTACTTCGCCCAAAGCAGCCAGCGATGTAGAAGATTTGGTTTCTTTCATTCAGCTTATATAGTTATTAAGTAGTAATGCTCAGGCTGGTCTAAATTAGCGATGCTTTGGAATAATCCGCGAATTTCCTAAGTTTATAAATGGCAGCTAAAATAACCCAATCAAAAAAGGCAGCTATTACAGCAGCTGCACTTTTTCTACTAGTTAGCAGATTCTATTTTTTACTGATTTGTTTTCTAGACATGCTTTAATGGCTTCAGCATTCAATGCCATCATCTCTAAACGAGTTTGAATCGTGGCACTGCCAATATGCGGCAACACCGTAAGATTTGGCAATGTCAGTAAGGGATGGTCTAGTGGTACAGGCTCTTGTTCAAACACGTCCAGTCCGGCACCCCATATTTTCTGTTCTTTCAAAGCTTCATACAAGGCCGTTTCATCAACAATCCCGCCTCTAGCTACATTAATCAAACAAGCCGTATCTTTCATCAATGCCAGTTCGGCTGCTCCGATCATCCCTTTAGTTTCAGGTGTCAGCGGCGTTAAAATCACCACGTAATCTGAAACCTTCAGCAATTCTTCAAATTCAGCATAACGAACATCTTCAAGACTTTTACGCGTACGATTATGGTAAAGGATATTCATACCGAAACCTTGAGCACGACGAGCTACAGCTTCACCAATTCGCCCCATACCAATAATTCCGAGCGTAGCACCGCCAACATTTTGTCCGGTCATTCCCATCGGTGTCCAAGATTTCCATTGTCCCGAACGAACAGTTTTTTCTGCTTCCATTATGTTGCGGGCCGTCGCAAGTAACAAAGCAAATGTTAAATCTGCGGTCGCCTCAGTTAAAACATCAGGCGTATTGGTTACCGTAACACCATGCTTCCGTGCTGCTTCTAAGTCGATGTTATTATAGCCAACTGCTAAGTTGCTAACGATTTTCAAGTTCGGTGCTGAACTAAACACTTCGTTGTCTATTTGGTCAGATAGCATCGTCCAAAGTGCATGCGCCTCTTTTGCTTCTTCAAGCAATCTCTCACGCGGTGCATGAGTGTCTTCTTCCGGCCACATGCGAACTTCATACTGCTCTGCTAATTCAGCTACTGCTTGATCCGGCAGCTTTTGTGTAATAAATACGATTGGCTTCATACCCATCCTCCATCCTCTATTATTAAACAATTATAACAATTTAAAAAACTGCCGGCAATTGCCAGCAGTTTCCTATTCGTTTGTTGTTTTTATTTTTTTGATGTAATACCCAATAGCTACGACAACACTCAACGCTAATAAGACGTACACAACATTGGAATAAAGACCAAACTGATGCATAATTTGTTCCCGGTTGTCTCCCACTGCTCTTCCGATAAACACCAAAACAGTATTCCACAACAAGGTGCCGAGCGTCGTAAAGCCAACGAACAGTCCAAATTTCATATTCGACATACCCGCAGGAATTGAAATTAGACTACGCACTAAAGGAACTAACCGGCCAAAAAATACAGTCCAAACCCCAAAACGATCAAACCAGCTATCGGCCTTATGAATGTCTTGCTTTTTTACGCGCAACCAACTGCCGTATTTATCTATGATTTTCTCCAGCCGCTCAACGTCTAGTAATAAACCGACACCGTACAACACTACCGCTCCAAGGACAGAGCCCGCAGTTGAAGCTAAAATCACTCCCGGTATTGTCATTGTGGTCGTCGTTGTCATAAATCCGCCGACCGTTAAAATCACTTCTGACGGAATCGGTGGAAAGACGTTTTCTAGCATAATTAGAAAAAATATACCCAAATAGCCATAATCCGACATGACTGAGGTAATCCATTCTTCCATAACAACACTCCTCTTAAGAAGATGAACGGAAATTCATCGTTATCGACCATAACTCTGAACGGCTTCCGATACGCAACGGCGGACCCCAAAATCCAAATCCGGAAGACACAAGAAAATGTGTCTTTTCGATTAAACGGTAGCCGTAATCCAGTTCAAAAATTCGTTTAGTCAATAAATGATTCGGCCACATCTGCCCTTTATGTGTGTGGCCTGACATGTGCAAATCTGCGCCTAATTCTCTGGGCGTTTTCAAATCGGCCGGCGTATGGTCCATTACGATCCAAGGCACCGTGTCTTTTTCAGGTTTCAACTCAAGCAACGACAACCGATTGCCATTCGTATGATCTTCACGTCCCGTTAAATAAAAACGATTCGCAACTAAAATAGTTTCATCTCTTAACATTTTCACACCTGATTTATCCATTAGTCTTACGAGCAATGGAATTTTCTTGCCGTAATACTCATGATTTCCTAACACACCGTAAACACCCAGAGCTGGTTTCAACTGTTCCATGACTTCCGACATGCCATAACGCGCATACCAGACCGGATCGTCATCCACTAAATCACCTGCTAAAAAGACAACATCCGGATCAAGCGCATTTGTTTTAGTAACAAAACGTTGCAAATGTCGCTTGCCCGATAAAAACCCTAAGTGAAAATCGGAACCTACGACCATATGAAGAGGTTCCGCCTCTTTACCTTCTACGGTAATTTCAAGATTTCGAACAACCGGACTGTAAGCCAAGTAAGTGCCGACACTAAATAGCAGCAATAACATAATGGCAGTTAATGAACCTACAACAAACACATCATTTTTTAAATCCACCACTAGCACAATGAGATTTGCCACAGGAATCAACAAAATCGCATACTGCAAAAAAGCGAACCAATAAGAACCTAGCACCGTAAATCCAAGCCATCTGTGACCGATTCTTCCAATTGCATAACTATAGGCAACCACCAACCACAAAGCCGCAAAAATCCACAGATTTACACCCTCTAAAAAACTCATTAGCCAAACATAAACCGCCCAGCCCAAATAGGCAACAAGCGTTGTATAAATCAACAAGAAACTACCGATGCCCGCAACTATTTTCATAAAAACGCCTCTTTCTTCTTTTAAAATAAATCTCTGTACGAAAGATACATTTTTTCAATGTGATAAAAAACAGTATAGCATTCCAACTCATATCCTTCACAAAACAACTCTCCCTCGCCCCTAGCACCACCGCGCACAAGGACGAAGCAGAGCTCGAAGTAGCGTTTTTGCTTGGCTTCTAGCGGGAGCTCCGGCCAAGTGCGATTAAATACATCTCCCGGGACTAGCTCACTCTACATCCCAAGACCTAGTCAAAGATGCAGTCAGAGACCGTATTGAAAAACTCATTCTCTTCGTATAATTAACTTAGAAATCAACGAGGAGGCAAAAAAAGATGAACAAATTTTGGTTAATTACGCTCGGCATCATTGCTGGAATCGTCGTACTCAGCAATTTGGGACACATGATTGGATTGGCCGTATCTTTACTAATCGTCTACGCCGGGGTGCATTACTATTTAAAAAGCACTTCGACATTAGCGAAAGTATGGTGGGTAGCTGTAGGGATTATCGGAGGAATTGCAGCCATTTCGAATGTACCTGCTTTGATCGGCGTCGCCGCCCTTGTCGCATTGTGGATGATTTACCGCAAATGGAATGGCCAAAGCGTTTCTGTCACAGCTGTAAAAGAAAGCGATCCATTTATGAACTTTGAACAACAATGGAACAAACTAACTAAATAAGGAGAGAATGAATATGATAACGTTATGGGAACGTTTTAAATTTGCTGTCGCAACCGACTTGGATGCCGTCGTCGTAAAAAAAGAGGAGAAAAATCCACTTGTTCTATTGAATCGCTACGTTACAGAAGCTGAAAACCAGACAACCACCACTGGAAAATGGGTTGAACGTCAAGCTCAGCTAAATGGTAAACTAGAGAAAGAATTGGCAGAAGCATCCGCCATGCTCACTAAGCGCCACGAACAATTGGAATTAGCACAAACCTCAGGCGAGTCTGATCTCGCTGATTTTGCAAAAATGGAAGTTCAATCTTACGCTACTCGCGTTTCAGTATTGCAAAGCAACTTAAGTGAAAACATAGCTGAACTGACTGGCTTAGAATACCGCTACGAAGAAATGAAACACAAAGTAAAAGACATGAAAGTAAAGCAACTGCAATTGATGGGCAAAGAAAATGCCACGCGTGCTCATCACCAGATGGACAAAGTGCTAAGTCCTGAACTTGTCGCTGAACGTATTGGCTCTTTTGACGACATGGCTCTATACATCACAACACTCGGTGCTAAAGTTGAAGAGCGGCATGAGCGTTCAACAATGGAACGTCGTTTGGATTCTTTAGAAAAAAATAGCACAACTCCAAAAGAACTTGTCTAAAATAGAGTGAGAAGAAGTTTTTTCTTCTTCTCATTTTTTCTGATACAAAGAAGGAGGCAAAAGCCATGCAACATTTTCCAACAAACAGACAAGCATTTTTTTTGCTAAGTGCTTTATTATTAATATTCGTCGAAGCTGCCTTTTTTGGAAATGGCAGTGTGTTTTTGATTCTTCTTGGTATCGGAACTCTTTACTATGCGCTGAGAAACACCAGTAAATACCGAAGATCCTATTTTTGGATAGGTGCTTTTCTTATCGGCGTTTCTATTTTGTCTATGTGGAGTCTGAGACTGATGATTTTCGGGCTTGCCATTTACCTGTTGCTTCGTCTATGGAAAGGGCAAGCATGGCTTCAGACCACCCCTTTACAAGGTTCCGCAGATACAGGTCTAATCCAGAATAAAGTAATGGCCGCTCAAAGTACGCCAATCGAATCTTACGAGTGGAAAGACATTCATGTGCAAGGTTTTATCGGGGATATCCTTGTAGATACTACACATACTGTTTTACCTAAAAAACCTTCATTGATTTCCATACGACAAGGTTTTGGAAAAGTCCAAGTTATCGTGCCGTATGAAGTTCCGGTACGCGTCTTTTATTCTACACTTTTGGGAGAAGCTCGTTTTTTCAATGGGGATAGCCAACGCATTCTCAATACCACCATTCACGCGGAAGACGGCTATCCTGCGGACGAAGGCAACAGAGCTGAGTTGATTGTATCCGTGACTACTTGGATGGGGGACGTCGAGGTGATTCGTAGATGAGACAGATTGTGCCACGCAGCCTGTTTTTCACCTCTCTCTTTGCCTTGATTATCTTCAGCATTCTATTTGCTTTGCTTGGTTTGCCGTCATTCAATAGCTGGTCCGTTCTGTGGGAAGATTTTATCGCCGGCCTTCCTTTGGGTATTTGGTTGCTCGTTCTGATGCTCGCTCTGTCCGTCGGCATATCATGGTGGACCGAATCTTTGTCGCGATCAAAAGTGCAGGAAATCGAACAGATTTTCCAAGCCCTTTTGCGCAATGAAGACAAAACAGTCGTTCAAGCTGCCCAAATGAAAACCTTGCCGCGCAATTTGTCGAGTTCCATTCTAAAATTGCAAAAGTTATTAGAATCACAGCGTAAAAGCTTGACTCGCATTGCCAATGAACGTGCAGAAACGCAGGATCAGATTATCCAGGAGCGCTTAATTATGGAACGTCAACGGCTTGCTAGAGAGCTTCACGACTCCGTTTCTCAACAGCTTTTTGCTGCTTCCATGCTGCTGTCATCGATGACTGAAAGCGAAGAGGTGCAGCCTGGACTGTTGCAGACAGAAAAAATGATTCAGCAAGCTCAGTTGGAAATGCGCGCACTGCTTTTGCATTTACGTCCCGCCGCTCTTCACGACAAAAGCTTGCGTCAAGGATTGTTTGAATTGGTTAGTGAACTTAAAGAAAAAGTCTATTTTACGATTGATCATAAATTAGAAGAAGTGCCCCTGCAAAAAGGAGCCGAAGATCATCTGTTCCGTATTGCGCAAGAAACTTTATCCAATACATTGCGCCATTCCAAAGCAACCGAAGTTCATATTTTGTTTGTTGAACGCGATAATTTTGCGATTTTGCGTATTCAAGACAATGGTGTCGGATTTGAAAGTGAACAATCCAAATCGACTTCTTACGGTCTTAAACATATTGAAGAACGCGCCATCGAAATTGGTGCTACGAGCAAAATTGTTTCTGTTCCTTCTGAAGGGACCATTGTGGAAGTAAAAGTTCCAATTGAAAGGAAGAAGCCTAATGATTCGAATCTTGTTAGTAGATGATCATGAAATGGTCCGTATAGGTGTCTCTGCTTACTTGCAGTCTCAAAAAGATATGGAAGTTGCTGGCGAAGCCACAAACGGGCAAGAAGCCGTGCAATTGGCATTGGACTTGCGACCTGATTTGATCCTAATGGACATGGTGATGCCCATTATGAATGGTGCAGAAGCGACAAAAGCCATCATTGATCAATGGCCAGAAGCCAAAATTATGATTGTCACAAGCTTTCTCGACGACGACAAAGTCTATCCTGCACTTCAAGCCGGAGCCGTTAGCTATATATTAAAAACTTCAAAAGCTTCACGGATTGCTGATTCGATTCGTGAAACGATGAATGGCACTCCCGTACTTGAGCCAGAAGTGATGACAAAAATGATGAAGCAAATGCGTCATGAACGGGTTCTACACGACGAGTTAACTGAACGTGAGATGGAAATCTTGTTGTTGCTAGCTGATGGTCTGACCAACCAAGAAATTGCCGATCAATTGTTTATTGCCTTGAAAACAGTGAAAACACATGTCAGTAATATCTTGGCAAAACTTGAAGTTCATGACCGGACTCAAGCAGTTATTTATGCATTCCAGCATAAACTCATCTCTCCACTTAAATAAACCCCTCAAAAATGGGAATGGGGAACTCATTTAATCGTCTTATAATTGGATGCTCATAAATACACACCAATCAATAAAAAACTCCCAAAGCTACAAGTAGCTTTGGGAGTTTTTAAATAATCTTATAGATTTGGTTTGTCGTTCTCTTTTTCCATTTTCTTCTCAAGATTTTCAAGCTGACGTTTAGCAAACTCACGTCCACCCATACCGAAGGAAATAGCAAAGGCTACTGCAAGTCCCGCAATAATGAACAGGAAGGCAAGGTTAACGATATTTGTTGCAAAGTTCAACTGGTCAAGTGTCATAAATACAGCGATAATAATAATCGCATATTTGACAATTGTACCAAGGAAACGGTTACCTGAAGACTGCTTCACGTAGTTCCCAAGCACACTTCCCCCGATTAATCCAAGACCCAGAATAATTAGCGAACTAATCAGAAGTGGTAAGTATGCGATTACGGCTTCACCAATCCCGTTTAATACATCAAGCTGTAAAACATTCATAGCTTCTACAGTAAAGAAAATGATGATGATCGCCTGTACTACTTTGCCAATGATGTTCGCAATATCAATGCTCGGTGTTTTGGTTTTGTCTGTGTTCAAATACGTTGAGAAGCGATTGATACCTGTTCCGTTCAACAGGCTAATCAACAAGTCTCCTACAAATTTACCGATTAATACACCTACCAAGATCAAGATGATCGCTACGAAAATATTCGGGATCATGTTTAGAACTTGGTTGAGCATATTGACAATTGGTTCAGAAATCGAACGGATGTTTAATGTTTCTAACGCAATGGTCAAAATCGGAATCAAGACGATAACAAACACTACATTAGCCAATACATTAGCTAGAGTTGCTTTGTCTCCAGCGTCCATTCTTGTCGTACTTGTCGAAGCACCACTTGTTTTGTTAGTAAATTTATTGAACCATTTATCAATATTTATCGCTGTTAAAAGACTGAACACAAGGTTCTTCACAAATTTGGCAACAAAATAACCAATGACTAAAATGATGATGGCCATGAACAGATTAGGCAGGAATGCCAATAACTTGTTCATCATATTTGAAATTGGCTGTGCTACGTTGTTCATATCCAAAGCTTGCAAAACGCTCGGAATAAACAAAATGAAAATGAGGTAATAAAGAATTTTCCCTATGGAATCCAACATGCTGTCTGCACTTTCTTTTGTTTTCGCCATATGTCCTTTGACCATGGCCCGGTCTGCACCTGCTTTTTTTAACCCTTTGGTGAAAATGGCTCGTACAATTGTTGCGACAATCCAGGCGATAAGCAGTAATAGTAACGCGCCTAAAACATTTGGAATGTAGTCAATAATTGTATATCCGACGCCTCTAAAAGAATTACCAATATCATTCATACAGTCGTCCTCCTTTTTTTGTATAGTATTCACTAGTACTATCCCCGTACTTTCCTATCGCTAAACGCTTAATATATTAAAACCTTAGTCGCATAAAAAAACTCTTATTAACGAACAGTTCGAAGTCTAGATGTTAAAGTTCTAAAGAAAACAAGGTAATTGATGATTAACATCGTCTACTAACATTCTTTTTTAACGAACACACGATGACACCAATGGTTTGAGGTAGCCGTCTTCTTCTATTATAATAAAAGAAAAGAGGAGGAGATCCCATGTACATGACAGTCCAGGAAACTGCCACTTTTTTATCCATGCCCGAAGAACAAGTAAATCGTTACGTATTAGAAGGTCGTATCCGCGCAGTTCATGACGGGGAACAATACATCATCAATACCTCTCAATTTGAAGCGCATTTTCAACAATTGGAACAGGCCAAGCTAGCGCTAGAAGAATGGCGCACTATGCCCATACCAGAAGATGTGGATATTAAAGACGAAGACTAACTTTAGTACACATAGAAAAGCACCTAATGGACGCGTATCCTTTAGGTGCCTTTTTGTTATCGAAGATAATTTTCAACGTCTTGCTTGCGAAACAGTGCGAGCAGAAATTCACTAATTATCTGGTGAGCTCAGGCACTACTAGGCTTTTTAGCTTATTCTCGATAAATCCGCTCCATTTATCAAATTCAACAAGAAATCCATCATGGCCAAATTCTGTTTCAACGATTTTCCAACTTGCCGTCTTTTGTTTTTCAAGCCACGGAGCCATTAGCTCACTTGGATACAACAAATCGCGCGTAAAAGATAAGGAATAGACGGGAACATCTAGTACAGCATCTTGGATATCATGTGTATTCATAGCTCTCAGCAGTAATACATAGCTATTGGCATCAAAACGACCGGCTAATTTCTTGCCTTGATAATTCAAATATGACTGCACATCAAATTCTTCGCCATCGCCACTACGACCAAAGCGCCGATTGAACATATGACCGCTTCGATAAGTAACCATTCCTGCCATTCTAGCAACATGAAACCCCTTCAAAAGAGACGCATCTGCATAGTCTCCATTATTAAAATCCCCATCACTTTCAATCGCCAATATGCCAATGTGATTAAACGCCACTCCATAGTCACTGTAATAGGGAGTGACAGCTAGCGGAAAAATCGCATCCGTAAAATCTGGATAGAGGTTTCCCCATTCTAAGGTTTTCATTCCACCAAGGGAACCGCCAATGACTCCTGCAAGGTGGTCAATTCCCAATTCTTTTAATGCACGATATTCCGCTCGAACCATATCACGTATCGTCAATGTTGGAAAGTCAGCTCGGTAAGGAATTCCTGTTTTCGGATTTTTCGATAAAGGACCCGTCGATCCGTGACAGCCTCCGAGTACGTTAAAGGTAATCACTTGAAAAACAGTTGTATCCACGGGTTTTCCTGGTCCGATTAATCCTGCCCACCACCCTGGATTTTTTTCAGTACCGAATGCGTATTGGTTACCTGTCAATGCATGGCAAATCAGGATCGCAGGAGCTGTTTCATCTCCGAGACGTTCGTATGCAAGTTCCACATCATCTATCGTCTTAGTAGAGTCCAGGATTAATGAGCCAATGGATACTGTTTTCATGACGATCCCTCCTTATACCTTTTCCAAAACTGCTGCCTGTATGGCCTGTTCCAAATCAGCGATTAAATCTTCTGCATTCTCCAATCCAACAGACAAACGAATCAACTCTTCCGTTACGCCAGATGCAGTTAACTCTTCATCGTTCAATTGCTGATGTGTCGTGGAAGCCGGGTGAATAATTAGCGACTTGGCGTCTCCTACATTGGCTACATGAGACCAGAGATTTATGTGATCAATTACGTTACGTCCTGCTTCTCTTCCACCTTTGATACCAAAATTGACAATCGATCCATAACCTTCATTTTTCAAGTATTTCTTCGCCAATTGATGAGAAGGATGTTCTTCAAATCCAAGGAAGTTTACCCACTCGATTTGTGGATGCTGTTTTAAGTAATCTGCAATAATTTGAGCGTTGCTATTGTGTTTTGGAATCCGTAAATGTAAAGTTTCTAATCCTTGCAGTAAAGCATGAGCACTATCCGGGCTTAGTGAAGGGCCAAAATCACGTAATAATTGAACGCGAAGTTTTGTCGCAAAAGCTGCACCTGGTACATCAATGCCGTACCGCAGTCCATGATAGGTTTCGTCAGGCTGTGTATAATTTGGGAAACGTGGATTGTCCCAATTGAATTTCCCAGCATCCACCGCAACGCCACCAATTGTCGTTCCGTGTCCGCCAATCCACTTTGTCGCAGAATGAATGACGACGTCTGCACCAAACTCAATCGGGTTGCTGCCGTAAGGAGAGGCAAATGTATTATCAATCAATAACGGCAATCCGTTAGCATGGGCAATTTCTGCTACTTTTTCGACATCAAAAACATTCAAGCTTGGATTGCCAATAATTTCACCAAATATCGCTTTTGTTTTATCTGTAATTGCTGCTTTAAAATTTTCTGGATCGGTCGCATCGACGAATTTTGTTGTGATGCCATAGCGTGGTAGCGTGTTAGCAAACAAATTGTAGGTGCCACCGTAAAGACTGCTATCTGCTACGATTTCATCACCCGCTTCTGCAATGTTCAAAATGGAAAAAGCAATAGCGGCCATTCCTGAAGAAAGAGCAACTGCTGCAGTGCCACCTTCTAGTAACGCTACTCGTTGTTCAAAGACATCGACCGTCGGATTCATAATGCGTGAGTAAATATTGCCTGTATCTTTCAGTCCAAAGAGGTCTTGTGCATGCTGTGTATTTTTAAAAACATACGAAGTGGTTTTATAAACAGGAACACCTCTAGAGCCTGTCGTTGGATCTGGTTGTTGTCCTCCGTGTAATAATAATGTTTCTGGTTTAAAGTTTGTCATTTTCTATTCCCCCTGTTTTTTTAGTAGTAACACATGCTAAAGGGGACGAAAAAAGCCCCCTTCGCTAAGAAGAGGGCCGTAAATTACGGAGTTTCCTCCTCTTATCTCTCAGAACCTGTAAATCGATTCTGTAGGAATTAGCACCTTTACAAACAAAATGTCTGTCGGTTGCCGGGCATCACAGGGCCTATCCCTCCGCCACTCTTGATAAGAGTATTTGATTTGATTTTTGATCTTGTTGTGAAGTATAAAAACTTTATTGGCGTTTGTCAAGCTTATTAGTCAAAAAATTTTGAAACCTTGTCTTCTTTCAAACGTTATCTTTTAGTGTAGAGGAGGAATTAATGATGGTCATTTGGATTTTGCTCTTACTGATTACAGGTTATTTTATCGGTTGTTGTCATGGTTCACTTGTTGCACAAGCCGTATCAGGCGTGAACATCAAAAATTCGGGCGTAAAAAATTCCGGTGCTTCTAATGCAGCCATCGTGCTGGGTTGGAAATATGGTTTGCTCGTTGCCTTTATTGACGTTTCCAAAGGCTTTGCTGTTGTTGCGGGGTTACGTTTGTTAGTGGACTTAGGTAGCTTTTCAACTGCAACAATCTGGACCCTATTGTTCGTTGCAGGAGCTGCCGTAATAGTTGGTCATAATTTTCCGTTCTATATGAACTTTGACGGCGGAAAAGGTACAGCATCTGTAATAGGTGTAATGATAGCGCTTGACTGGAAGCTCGGGTTGCTCGGATTATTGTTATTGATCGTTGTTTCACTGGTAACAAATTATCTTGTCATTGGCGTATTCGTTTTGTACGCCGTGTATTTTGTAATTGCCTTTATCCCTGCAGTCGGTCTATGGCCGTTACTAATAGCGCTAGTCCTGTTCACGATGGCTTTATGGAAACATCGAGAAAATATTATCCGAATAAAGAATGGCAGTGAACCTACAGTATCATCAGTTTTTCGAAAGAAACCTACTCCGTCCATTTAGAAAGGAATACAATGAATTTTGAAGATTAAAAAATAAATTTCAATATTCATCTTGACTTTTTTGTTATTCCGCCATAAAGTAGGAATCACGAATCGAATAGCATACATCACTTTCTTATCCAGAGAAACCGAGGGACAGGCCCTATGACGTTTCGGCAGCAGATTTGTTTAACCGCAAAAACTGTGCCAACTCCTGCAAATGCATCCATGCATTTGGAAGATGAGAATTAGATGGTTTCAACAGGAGCCCTCTTTTTTCTTATGGTTAAGAAAAAAGGGGGCTCTTTTTGTCTAGTTTCTCGACGGATTGTGAGCATTAACGATTTGAATAACAATACAGCATGAGGAGGTCTACTTACTATGATTCAATTCGAAGGCGTCGCCAAAACCTACCAATCAGGTAAACAGGAAATCTATGCATTGAACGGCATCGATTTAACTGTCCAAACTGGCGAAATCTACGGAGTTATTGGCTTTAGTGGAGCCGGTAAAAGCTCGCTAATCCGCACTGTAAACTTGCTCGAACGTCCTTCTAAAGGACGTGTATTAATTCACGGAAAGGATATTTCGACGCTATCTAGCAAAGAAATTCGTACTATCAGAAAAGATATCGGTATGATTTTCCAACATTTTAATTTACTCCATTCAAAAACGGTTTATCATAACGTCGCTATGCCGCTCCTGTTAGCTAACACACCGAAAAATGATATCGAAAAACAAGTAAAAGAGTTGCTCGATTTCGTCGGACTTGCAGATCAGGCGCAAAAATATCCAGACCAGCTGTCAGGTGGACAAAAGCAACGCATCGGCATTGCTCGTGCTCTTGCAACGAATCCTTCCGTTCTGTTATGCGACGAAGCAACATCAGCACTTGATCCACAAACGACGAAATCGATTTTGGACCTACTTCGCAAAATCAATAAAGAATACAATATTACCATCCTGCTCATCACACACGAAATGGGCGTCATTCGAGAAATCTGTGACAAAGTGGCCGTGCTTGAAGCAGGGAAAGTTATTGAGCAAGGAAGCGTCTTTAACGTTTTCTCTAATCCACAGCAAGCTACCACCAAACGATTTGTTCGCTCTGTTATGAACGACGAGTTGCCTGAATCGCTGCTAGCACAAATTCAAGATAAACAAAATAATCAGGCCATATACCGGTTGCAGTTTACTGGCACATCAGTCGGTCAACCCTTCATGTCCCGAGTGTCACGTGACTTTAACGTTGATTTGAATGTACTATTCGGCAATATTACCGAATTGCAAGGTGTTCCATACGGCAACTTAATTGTCGAATTCTCTGGAGAGTCAAGCGAAGTGGAACGTGCCTTATCTTCTATTAGGGACAGCACTATTCAAATAGAGGAGGTCATTGATTATGTCCGTTGATTACGAACAAATTTTGGAAGCTTTATGGGAAACCGTCTATATGACAGGTGTTGCGTTTGGATTTTCGTTATTGATTGGCTTTCCTCTCGGTATCTTGTTAGTCGTTACACGTCATGGACATTTGTTGGAAAATGAAATCGTGTCTAAAGTATTGAATGTCGTCATCAATATTTTTCGCTCTATTCCTTTTATTATTTTAATGGTTGCCATTATTCCATTAACTCGGCTCATTGTCGGTACATCGATTGGTACAGCTGCAGCCATCGTTCCACTAGTTTTCTATGCGGGGCCATACATTGCTCGGTTAATTGAAAACTCTTTGCTTGAAGTCGATAAAGGTGTGATCGAGGCCGCACAAGCAATGGGTGCCTCTCCGTTGCAAATTATTTTTCGCTTCTTGATTCCCGAAGCGTTAAGTTCACTTGTTCTTGCTTTGACAATCGCTGTAGTTGGACTTATTGGTGCTTCTGCAATGGCTGGCGCTATTGGCGGCGGTGGTCTTGGGGACTTAGCCATTACATACGGATATCAACGATTCGACACGGTCGTAATGTTCATCACAGTAGCTATTTTGGTCATACTGGTACAAGGCGTTCAATCTTTTGGAAATGTATTATCGAGGCAAGTCAGACGTAATTAGTAAAATACACCTTAAAAATGGAGGAATTACTCATGAAAAAAATTTTAACAGCAACATTACTTTTACTACTGGTATTCATTTTGGCTGCTTGCGGAGACGATAGCAATGCACAAGGCAAAACGACCGTAACACTTGGTATTAGCGGTTCGGATACGACGATTTGGGATTATATTGCGGACAAAGCGGAGAAGGAAGGAATTGAGTTGGAAATCCAAACTTTTTCTGATTATGTAGCTCCGAACCTAGCGCTAGCTGAAGGGGAACTGGATTTGAATGCGTTCCAGACGATTTCTTATTTTGATGAATTTGTTGCTGAGCATAATATTGATATCGTACCGATTGGTTCGACCGTCATTGCACCGATGGGCTTGTATTCTGATAAATACGAATCTATCGATGATATTCCTGAAGGTTCACAAATCGCAACTCCCAATGAAGCGACCAACATGGGCCGCGCACTATTACTTCTCGACGAAGCAGGATTGATCACACTTTCTGACGATGCTGGACTTACTGGAACGGCAGAAGACATTATCGAAAACCCAAAAAACATTGAAATTGTCCCTATGGTGTCTGGTCATACACCACGTGCAATGCCTGATGTGGCTGCTTCAATCATCAACAATGGTGTTGCCGTTGATGCGGGATTAAACCCAACTAAAGATCCAATCGCTCGCGAAAGTGATACGGCTAAACCGTATATTAACTTGATTGCTGCAAACGCTGAAGACGCTGATAATGAAGCTTACCAGAAAATCGTCGAGATTTATCAACAGGAAGATACCGCTGAATTTATTATTGAGCATACGAAAGGTGCTCAAATTCCAACTGTTGTTACAGTAGATGAGCTTGTCGATTACCAATAAGAAGTTATCTATATAGGAGGAATTCCAATGACCCTTATCAAGGAAGCAAGACAGATCATCTCTCAATCCATCGACTCGCAACGTACGATATATATTGAAACAAGCCAGGCAATTCACGCCAAACCTGAACTTGGTAATGAAGAATTTTATGCGAGTTCTTTATTAATTGATTTGCTTGAAGACGCAGGATTACCGTTGACAAAGGCGTCGCCGGTCACGACACTGCTTTTTTTGCCAGTAAAGAAAGCTCACTTTCTGGGCCAACAATCGCTTACCTTGCTGAATATGATGCACTGCCTGGAATCGGTCATGCCTGTGGCCACAACATTATTGGAACCACTAGCGTCGCTGCCGCCATTGCATTATCAGAAACCTTAGACCTTATTGGTGGCCGAGTTGTCGTTCTTGGAACACCTGCAGAAGAAGGCGGTCCAAATGGTAGCGCCAAGGGCAGTTTCGTTAAACACGGCCTGCTCGAAGGTATTGATGCGGCTTTGATGCTACATCCTTCTGGAAATTCAGCTGTCACTGGTCCTTCCCTTGCTGTTGATCCATTGGAATTCCACTTTTACGGTAAGCCCGCGCATGCAGCAGGCTCTCCTGAACAAGGCATTAATGCACTTGATGCGGTCTTGCAGCTATTTAATAGCATCAATGCTTTGCGTCAGCAATTACCTTCAGATGCGCGTATCCACGGGATTATCACTCATGGAGGTGATGCACCGAACATCATTCCTGAATATGCGGCGGCACGCTTTTATATTCGGGGTGATTCTTGGAAGAAAACAGCTGACACTGCTCGTAAAATTCGAGCGATTGCTGAAGGCGCGGCATTGGCAACTGGTGCTACAGTAAAAATCGAACGTTTCCAAAATGAAGTGCGTGACTTGGTCATTACACCCGCTTTGGATGTGATTGTTCGTAGCGAGCTTGAAGCACTAGGTGAGGCGGTGGCAGATTCCCGGATTTCTGGCCTTGGTTCTACCGATGCTGGCAACATTAGTTACGTAGTCCCTACTGCACATGGCTATATTAAAATTGGTCCTGAAAGCCTAATTGCCCATACTGCTGAGTTTCGTGAAGCTGCTAAATCAGAGCAAGGCAATAATGCGTTGATCAAAGGCGCTAAAGCATTAGCTACTACTGGGTATCTATTGCTGACAAAGACAACTCTACTAGAGGAAGTACAAGCTGCGCATACAGAAGCATTAAAACTGAAAAAGCAAAACTAATTGAACGATGTCCCTTGCCGGGCGTCGTTTTTTTGTGACCAGAATTTTCACCATTTTCCCACTTCGTGCTAAACTACTACTATATGGGTTGAAGTTGCTGTTCCATAACGCTAAAAAAGTCGGCAACACCATTCAACTTGTACAGAACTTATTCTAGGAGGATTTATACATGTTAGAGACTTTAATTGAACGACTCGTTCGTTACGCCAAAATCGATACACAATCCGACTTCACTAGTACCACCACCCCTTCTACAACTGGGCAGTGGGACTTGCTCCGTGAATTGGAACAGGAAATGAAAACCATTGGCTTGACTGATGTCGATATGGATAAATCCGGTTACCTTTTCGGCACGCTTCCGGCCAATACCGACAAAGAAGTTCCTGTAATTGGTTTTTTGGCACATGTTGACACTGCGACAGACTTTACTGGAAAAAACGTTAATCCGAAACGTATTGATAATTATAATGGACAGGACATCTCACTAAATAACAGCATTACGATGACTGTGTCGGATTTTCCTTCTTTAAAAGACTACGTGGGCCATACGCTAATCACAACAGATGGCACGACATTACTTGGCGCAGACAACAAAGCCGGTATTGCTGAAATTATGACTGCAATGGAATATTTAAATGCTCATCCTGAAATTGAGCATGGAAAAATCCGCGTCGCCTTTACACCAGACGAAGAAATTGGTCGCGGTCCACATAAATTCGACGTTGAACGCTTTGGTGCACAATATGCATACACCATGGACGGCGGCCCTCTTGGCGAGTTGCAGTACGAAAGTTTTAACGCAGCGAGCGGGAAACTGACCATTCAAGGGAAAAGCGTTCATCCGGGATCAGCAAAGGATAAAATGGTCAATGCGCAAACAGTCGCTATTCAATTCCAACAAGAAATGCCGAAACATGAAGTTCCTGAGTTAACAGAAGGCTATGAAGGATTTATTCATTTGAATAATTTTGTTGGCGATATTGAAACAGCGGAATTGAGCTATATTATCCGTGATTTCGATAAAAATAAATTCGAAGATAAAAAACGGCATATGGAAGAAGTTGCGGAAAAGCTTCAACAGCAATATGGCAAACAAGCCATTCTGCTAGAAATTGAAGATCAATATTACAATATGCGGGAAAAAATCGAACCCGTTATGGAAATTGTCGATCGCGCAGAGCACGCTATGACTGCATTAGAAATCAAGCCGAACATTGTGCCTGTTCGTGGCGGTACAGATGGTTCTCAATTGTCGTACATGGGGCTTCCAACACCAAACATCTTCACAGGTGGCGAAAATTATCACGGAAAATACGAATTCATTTCTGTGGAAAATATGGAGAAAGCAACACAAGTCATTATCGAAATTGTAAAGTCCGTTAAATAAAACAGGTGTATTGGACCCAGTCCAATACACCTGTTTTTTTAGATAACACTTCTGGCGTTTTGTGCGCGTGCACAGTGAATGCCATATTGAAGAAGTTGGAAGCAGTGGAACTTTGATAAGTCGATGCCTGTCTTTGTGGTGGACATGCTCATTTTTACTGACAGATCAAAGCTATATCAAGGGTTAGTTATTTAGAAAATGTGGGTCTACTTCATGTTTCAAAAGTTTCATTTAAGGAATATAAAGACTACTACAAAAAAGAAAGAGGTGCTTTACATGTCAGACAAAAAACCATTTAAGGATGAAGATCGTAACATAAGCGATGGCGGTCCCATGGATAATCCTGAACAGTACAAAACGGATAAAAAAACACTTACGGAAATGCACAAAGAAGAAATGACTGTCGACACCATCCCGATGGAAGATTTGAAACAAGAAAAGCGTGAAGAAAGCGATAAACGTGGAACGAAAAGTAATTCTTCAAGCGAAGAAAAATTCCCAGAATAATAAATATGAACGCTCATAAAAGTAAATACTTTTTTAAAAAAACCATAGAGACTATTCTCTATGGTTTTTTTATGCTATGATTCTCGTTTGAACAGGAGTGAAAGAAAATGAAAAACTGGATTTATCCACTTATGGTTGTCGTAGCAGCAAGCTGTTATGGAATTCTCTCAACTATTATAAAAGTCGCAATGAAAAATGGTTTCACAGCCGCTGAAGCCGTGACTAGTCAATATTTTATAGGGTTCGTATTAGCAGCCCTTTTATTTTTTATAACACAGCGCAAAATGCCAAGAATTAAAGGTTGGAAAATCTTACTGCTGTCCGGCAGTTTCACAGCTGCTACCGGTATGGTTTACGCACACTCTCTTAACTATCTTCCCGCCTCACTAGCAGTTGTTTTATTGTTCCAATTTACATGGATCGGTATGTTCCTTGATTGTATCGTCAATCGGCGATGGCTGAAACGAACAGAAGTCTTTTCTTTAATCTTATTATTTACAGGAACACTGTTTGCCGCTGGAATCATCGGAACAGATCTAAGCGCGATTCCTTGGCAAGGATGGGCTTGGGGAATTGGAGCTGCTTTTTGTTTTTCGGCTTTCATGTTTGTTAACGGCAAGCAAATCGACGGTATGGACACTTCAGCTCGTCTGTTTTACGTATCACTTTTCGCAGCGATTATTGTTGGCTTTTTTCAAACACCCGAAATTGTTTGGAATGGACAATTATTCGCTGAAGGTTTGTGGGTTTACGGCTTGTTACTCGGGTTTTTCGGTATTATTATGCCTATTTACTTTTTCTCCATCGCAGTTCCGCGTGTTGGTTCAGGACTTGCCTCCATTTTAAGCGCGATGGAATTGCCAGTAGCTGTTCTCGCATCGGTTATTATTCTGGGCGAAGTGTTGACACCTCTTCAAATCGGAGGAATCTTCATTATTCTAATTGGTATGGTGCTGCCAAGTGCATTTAATCGAACACCTAAAATAATAGAATAGAACAAACATAAAAGACCCGCTCCTTCTAGCGGGTCTTTTATGTTTAGTTAAAGTTTAAAAAGGAATAGATTAAGTACAAAGACAAAAGGAGTGGTATGGATGAATCAGGAAGATGTTAAAAAAGCAGCGTTAAAAATTTTAGAGGAAAGTTACGTGGGAACTCTCGCAACAATTAAAGGCAATAAGCCTCATTCGCGTTATATGACTTTTTTTAACGATGATTTTACACTTTACACCGCTACCAGTAAAAAGACGCAAAAAGTCGACGAGCTAGAAGCTAATCCACATGCTCATATTCTTTTGGGATATGAAGGCGAAGGAGTTGGCGATTCGTTCTTAGAAATTGAAGGAACCATGTCGATACATGACGAACGTGAAATGATCGACAAAGTTTGGAATGAGCATTTGGAAGGTTGGTTTGAAGGACCTGATGATCCGAATCTTGTTATTTTAGCCATTAAACCTGATCGCGTACGGTTAATGAATAAAAAAGGGCAAGAGCCGCAAACTCTAGAACTATAAATAAAAAAACGGCTCAAGAGATTGAGCCGTTTTTTTATGTCTTCAGAATTTCGCGGAGCCCTTCTCGATTAAACATGAGGTCTTCAAGCGTATATTCATCCAGTACTGATAAATATGCGTTGAGTGCTTTGCCTAAAGCACCGCGTAGCCCGCAAATTGATGAAATGGGACAACGATTTGTAGCTGAATTAAAACATTCAACCAAATGGAAGTCGTCTTCCATTTTCCTAATTACCGTACCAATATTAATATGTTGTGGGAGATCTGCCAGACGAATACCACCGCCTCTTCCTCTTACTGTATGAATAAATCCAGCTTTTCCAAGCTCAAATGTAACTTTTGTTAAATGATTTTTGGATATATTGTAAGCATCAGAAATTTCTTGGATGGTCGTTAACTTTTCTGGATCTTTTGTGCCTAAATAAATCAAAACACGTAATGAGAAATCAGTATACATGGTCAATCTCATTTTACTCACCTCTTCTGATTGTTTATTATAGAGACTTTTTGGTTCTTTCGAAAGCAAATGAACCTCAAAATACGAAAAGGAGTGTTTACTATGTTATCAGAACAAACTCGGTCAATTGTTAAGTCGACTGTACCCGTTTTAGAGGAATATGGTATGGCAATTACTACTCGATTTTATGAAAACCTTTTTGTGGCACATCCTGAATTATTGAATATTTTCAATCAAGCAAACCAAGCGCAAGGTCGTCAACAAGCAGCACTAGCTAATGCGGTTCACGCAGCAGCCGTTAATATCGATAACCTCGAGGAAATTCTTCCGGCAGTTGTTCAAATTGCTCATAAACACGTGAGTGTCGGTGTCTTGCCTGAACATTACCCAATTGTTGGCGAATACTTATTAAAAGCTATGAAGGAAGTACTCGGGGATGCTGCAACTGATGACATACTTGAAGCTTGGGCTGAGGCTTATGACGTTATTGCGGACGCCTTTATCGGCGTTGAAAAAGACATGTATAAACAAACGGCAGAGCAGGAAAATAGCTGGATTTTCTTTAAAGATTTTATTGTGACACGTAAAGTAAAAGAAAGTGAAGTCATCACTTCCTTTTACATGAAACCTGCAGATGGATCTGACGTACCGCCTTATACACCCGGTCAGTATATTTCGATACGGCTTTCTATGCCTGGTGAAGAGTTTTTAGTTATTCGACAATATAGCCTTTCTCAAGCACCGAAATCAGATGAATTCCGTATCTCGGTAAAGAGTGAAAATGACAACGATCCAAATGGCGTCGTTTCTAACTACTTGCACAGCGGTGTCAATGAAGGTGATCACGTTGAAATTAGTGCTCCAGCCGGAGTCTTTGTCCTCGACATGACGAAGGTATCTCCGGTCGCATTTATCAGTGGCGGTGTTGGCATCACGCCGATGATGAGTATGTTTGAAACAGTTGCAAAATCTACACCAGAGCGTCCGACCACCTTCTTACATGGCGCTCGTAATCCACTGCAGCAAGCATTTGATAATGACATTCAAGTATACGCTAAGATGATGGCCGATGCTCGCTATAAAGCTGTTTATTCAGATGAACCCAACGGCTTTATTACCCGGGAAATGCTTGAGGAATATGTCGATCCCGCAAGTGATGTCTATGTTTGTGGACCCGCGCTATTTATGGAGATTATGATTCGTGAATTACATCGCATGGGCATTCCAGAAGAACAGATTCACTACGAATTTTTTGGGCCTGCTATGGATTTAAATACGAATAGTGAATAAATGCATTCCAGTCCAGCTTATGCTGGACTTTTTTTATGCGTAGAGAAGTGTTTAGGTGAAATATGAAGTATTTTGATGGATTTGGACAGTATTTTCCTGGTTTGGACAGTATTCATCGCCAAACGGACAGTATTTGAATGAATAGCGACTGTATATCCATTTAATGGGTTTTTTTAGTTTAACGACCAAAAAAATGCCGTTTGTCGAATCCACCCCGTGCCTGTCGGAGCTACACGGTCGCTTCCGCTTTTCTTTTTGTCCAGACTCCAGCGACCCACTCCTCGGGTCATAAGTCAACTCAACTGCGTGGCACAGAACGCCACACTGCTGATCTGCCTTATGCCTGTCGGAGCTACATGGTCGCTTCCGCTTTTCTTTGTTGTGACTTTTCTGTGAAATTAGTTGTGTCCAAATTTTAAAGATGTATTTTAAATATATCTTTAAAGGAATTAGAGGAGTATAGTCAAGATATAGAAAACAAAAGGAGAGATTGATTATGTTATCACAAGAAACAAGAGCGATCATCAAATCCACAGTACCGGTATTGGAAGAACACGGAACAGCGATCACGACTGTATTCTACAAGAACATGCTCGAAGCGCATCCTGAACTTTTAAATATTTTTAATCACGCGAACCAGAAAAAAGGTCGTCAGCAGGCTGCATTGGCAAACACGGTTTATGCTGCAGCCGTCCATATCGATAATCTAGAAGCTATTCTTCCAGCAGTTGTCCAAATTGCTAATAAACACGTAAGTTTGGGAATTAAACCGGAACATTATCCGATTGTTGGAGAATACTTATTAAAGGGGATCAAAGAAGTTTTGGGCGATGCAGCAACCGATGACATCATCAATGCTTGGGCAGAAGCATATGGCGTAATTGCAGATGCCTTTATCGGCGTTGAAAAAGAAATGTATGCAAAAATGGAATCTCAAGAAAACGGCTGGAGTTTCTTTAAAGACTTTTCAATTGTCCGCAAAGAAAAAGAAAGCGAAAGTATCACTTCTTTCTACTTGAAACCAGCTGACGGAAAAGATGTTCCTGCTTATCAGCCCGGCCAATATATTTCTTTACGCATGTCAATTCCAGGAGAGCAGTATTTGTTCAACCGTCAATATAGTCTTTCTCAAGCAGCTCAAGCAGACGAATTCCGTATTTCCGTTAAACGCGATGCAGACAATGATCCAAACGGCCGCGTTTCCGTTTATCTTCATGACGAAATGAATGTAGGCGATCGCTTTGAAGTTAGTGCTCCTGCAGGTGAATTCGTTCTCGATACTGAAAAAACTACACCCGTCGCATTTGTAAGTGGTGGTGTCGGCATTACACCGATGATGAGCATGTTTGAAACTGTGGCTACGTTAACTCCAGAACGTCCAACTGCATTCCTTCACGCTGCACGCAATGAATCTATGCATGCTTTCGATAAGGATATTCAGAAATACGTTGCGACTATGACTGATGCACGCTATAAAACGTTTTACTCTGACCAGCCACAAGGCTATATTACACGTACGGTTTTAGAAGAATACGTCGACATCACAGGTGATGTTTATGTATGTGGACCTGTTCCATTCATGGAAGCCATGATTCAAGAACTGCAAGCACTCGGCATGAAAGAAGAACAAATTCACTTTGAATTCTTCGGTCCAGCAATCGCTCTTCAAACCGTATAATTTTTTCTAAAAGCTGCCTATTTACCGGGCAGCTTTTGATATGCACTTATTTATCATTATGTATAGCAGTGGCTCCAATCACCATTTTACCTGCTACTAAAACCATTTATAAAATGCCAATGCCCTGACGTCGGGCATTGGCATTTTTATTTCAGAAATTCTAGCCGATTGCCGAACGGATCAAAAACAAAAAATCGTTCGACACCTGGAATGCTATTGTTTTCTTTCAATTCAATTTTGTTTACTGACAAATGTTCCTTTAACTCCTCATAACCAGCTACCTGAAATGCTGGATGTGCTTTTTTTGCTGGTGAAAATGGCTCTTCTACGCCTACATGCAATTGCTGACTACCAAACTCGAACCAGGCACCTCCTCTACCTTTTAGCGCTTCTGGTTTTTCAATCTCTTGCATTCCCAAAATCTCCGCATAAAAGTTTCTTGCAACTTGTTCTTCCCCTGCAGGTGCTGCAACCTGAACGTGGTCGATTGTTATAATAGAAAATTCCATTTCCTCACTCCTTTTCCTCAGTTTAATCGACTTCTCAATAAAATAATAGGCGAATAGCTCTTGTTAGATTGTTTGATGACTTTGCAAACTCTTCCCTTTTAACGTAGCATAATAACTGAAGAGGTGAATCATGGTGACTTTCCCGCAACAAGCCAAATACTTGCTAAGCACGCAATCTGTTGCAACAGACCGCATTCCACAACAGCCACTTAGTCAAGATGTCCCCACAATGATCGAAGAATTAAAGCACTGGTGTGGAACTGACAACGCCGGCGTTGCAGTATCTTATTTTTTCCGACAATATGCTCTTTACGTAACTGCTCAGTTTAGCCTAATCGATCAATATAACGGGTATTTTTCTGTCGATTGGCGTGAATTAGAATTTGACCGTGTTCATAATTATGGGCTTCCTCTTTTACAGGTCCATGCGAAGTCGTCGACATTTCAACCGATTGACGCACACAGGAGGTTCCAAGCGTTTCATGACATTCTTCATAGACAAGTAAACGAGTTGCTCGATGAATTTAAAAAACACATAAAAATCTCTCCTATCACTTGCTGGGAAAACGTGCTCGGTTCTGTCTTGTGGTTTTACGCTAATCTAGAAACCCGAAATCCACGAAAAGTCGCCGCAGACTTAGAATGGCTTATGAATGAAGAAAATTGGAAGCCAATCAAAACTTCTTATCTTGCGAAATTACTCGGTGACACTTCCTTGCAACAAGCTGTTTCAAAACCGCTTAGAAAAACCTGTTGCTTGTACAAAGAAATGCCATCTTTTAATACGTGCACATTTTGCCCTAAACCTAAATAAACCACCTCAGCAACTTTGCTGAGGTGGTTTATTTATACTTCGAATACTTCGTGTAGAATTTTCCCAGAATCATTATTCATCAAGTTTTTATAGACACAGCTTTTCGGTTTTTGTTGAAGTGTTTTAGCAAATGACTTAGCATGTTCGGCTTCGCCGACTACATGAATTTCTTCCCATTTGCGTTCTTTTCTCAGCTTCTCCATTTTTCCGCCCATGTCTTTGTAGAAACGTTCTAAGTTTTCTCTTAACCGATGATCTAATTCATCGGCTGGACTTCCACCGCCACCACCAGTGACTGTGCTCCCGCCTCCAGCTCCTACTCGACCTGAACTTCGTGCGCCCTTTTGTTCTGTCCAGACTTCAAGTCCTGAATCAAACTCATAAAAAAATTCTTCATTGATAATTCCCATAGACGTATCAATGACACGAATCCCTTTAAATCCTGGCAACACGATACCTGCGTATGGATAAGCTTTGTACATATAACGAAGCTCTTCTAGGACAGGTTTGTTTTCCCAATGGAAACTTGTCTTCACAGGAATTTGTACATAATGCACTGACCAAAGATCTTCGTGTTCTGAAGCGAAAATGACAACACCTTTTTGAAGATCGTTTTGATTGTCTAAAATCTCTTTTTCAACTTTTTTGCGCAAATTTTTATATGCTTTTATTTCTTTTTCATTGTTCGAAGCTGTTAAATATTCATCTAATCGCTTCAAGCCATTTTTCAGATGGATCTTCCATGCTCCGTTTTGAGCATTTGAATCAGCTGGATTGGTATTTAAATATACACTTAACACGCAGCGGTCTGGACATTCAAAACTTTTCAATTCCTGGATTTTGTCATATAAGGTCATTCAATCATCCTCCTTCTTATATTCCATCCTTGTTATCTCATTACCCTTATCGATTCTATTTAAACGAATCTTCTGAACGTTTTTCAAATTGGATGTTTAATTTTTTAAAATCGTGGTAAATAATCAATGTATTGAAAAATCATAAGGGAGTTGGGCGAACAAATGGAAAACATCAATAAAAAAGTTGAAGATAAACTAGAAAATACAGACCAACAGAAAAAAGACAAAATTTTAGCAGATTTTTCTGTATTCATGAATTACTTAAGTGACAAAGTTGAGATGGGCGAGAAATTGGGCTTGAGCGAAGAGCGCATCGCACAACTAGCTGAAAAAGTTGCATCTTATCTTGCGAAAAAAGAAGATCCTAAAAATAGTGAAGAATATTTATTGCACCGCTTATGGCAGGTTGGCGATAAAGAAGAGCAACACATGCTTGCACACATGCTAGTTAAATTAGCTAAAGACCAAAAGTAAAGCAAAACAAAAGGCCTTCCTCAATAGGAAGGCCTTTTTTCGTATAATCGAAACATAAGCAAGTAGACAAAACCACTAGCAAGTGCCAGTAACCCCAATACACCGAACGTCAATGGAAAACCAAACCAGGCGGTCATGGGGATGGAGATCGGTGCAATCATGCGCCCAATGGTATAACGTAAACTAGCAGCTGCAAAATATTGGCCACGCATGTCTTCTGGTGCAAGTTTGGAGATAAAGTTTTGCTGCAGACCGACCACCATCAGTTCAGCAAAGGTGAAGACGGCCATCGCAATTACAAACATCCAAAACCAATCAGTTAGTGGAAAGAGCCACATAGCTAAACCGTAGAAAGCAGCGGAAGTGAAGAAAACCCATTTTTCCGGAAACTTCGTCATCCACCGAGTTACAACTACTGTTAGTAATGCCACAAACAATCCATTTTCAGCTAGCAACAAACCAAAAGAGGTTTCTCCAGTAACAGACCATTCTCGGTTAAACAAAGAAGCCACTGTTTGACTATCAATGGTTTCTCTCAAATAGACCGGGATAAGCAAATCTAGTTGCATGAATGTCTGTGCACCTAACACGCCAGCAATAATAAAAAGGAGAAACAGACGATCCTTAAAAATTAAGCCGTACTCTTTAAATTGCTTCGAAATCGCTCCGACCCACCCAGTTGCTGTTTGCGACTGCCATTTTTCCACCATAGCTTGTGAGAGGGTTTCTTTTGTAAGCAATCGTAAAACTACACTCAGAAGCATCGAAATCACTGTAACCGCTAGCAATAATTCAAAGCGATAAGAAAAGAACAGAATCGCTCCGAATAATGGACCTACTACAACTGCGATATTTAAGGTCGTATAAAAAATGGCAAAAACATCGCTACGGTATTTTTCCGGTACAACGTCTGCAATCATCGCCTGACTTGCTGGCCAATAAAGAGCACCGCACATGCCAGCAAGTGTAAACGCGACAAAGCCAAGTTCAGGAGACTGCAGCCACGGAGAATTGGCAAAGGCAAATAGCAAAAACGATAAGCCTTGAGCAGTAGAGGCCACTACTAGCATGCGGCGACGTCCAAACCGATCTGCACAATAGCCACCGACTAAGTTTGATGCCACAGAAAACATTTGCGAAATAACTAGTAGTAATCCTGCGGTCCCCTTACCAAATTCTTCCGCAAAGTAAATCGCTAAAAATGGGAATACCATCCAATAACTTGTATTCATAAAAAACTCGCCGATTAGACGCACTTTTAAACTTCGATCCCAATCCCTTATTTTCATTGCCATTTCCCCGCGTTCTTCTGTATGTCACATCTGTAGGTTCACAGAGGCGCTAGTTAATCATCTCTAATAACCGATAACTTAGGCAGATATCAATCATTAATTCTTTGCGTTCTTTTGCGAATTGGATGGAGATTCGTTCTTGATCTCGTTCGACAATCTCCCCGGCTCCGAAGACGCGATGCCTAACCTGAACCCCTTCACGCAATACATCTTCTGAATGGATGGCATTCGGATTGTCGGGTACTTTTACTTTGATAGGTGTTTTCGTTGCAGTTCGTTGTGGCGTTGCCATTCTTTTTTCAGGAACGATTAAGTTGCGTACTTCATCCGCAAACCGAGACTCACTTCCGTAACTAATCAATTCTAAATGGCTTTTAGCTCTTGTCATGCCAACGTAAAATAGGCGGCGCGCTTCTTCTAAACTGTCAGGCGTTTCCCCATCTTCTTCAGTTGGGATGACTCCTTCTACTAAGTCAATCATGTAAACTCGTTCAAATTCCAAACCTTTAGAGCTGTGAAATGTTGATAAGGTTAGCATATCGTCAGTTTTCTCTTTTTTCGCTTGTTGTGTTACTTGTTCTAACTGCTTTAGGCGTTTTGCAAAAGCTGTCATGGATTCAAGCGGCTCTGCAATTTGCTCCAATGTCGTCAAAATCTGAGCCAGGTATGTCATTTTCATCCCAAACTTCTCGGCACGACTCGCGAGCATTTGATCATAGCCCATTTCCCCACGAATTGTTCGAATCACTTTCAACGGCTTCATGCCATTCAACGCAGCAAACCATTTTTTCTGTTCAGCTAAAATTTTAATTTGATAGTCTTTTAAGGTAATTGTTAAATTGATTTGATCAAAAGCATGTTCCTCTGTCGGATTCATGCGACTTAGCATTTTCAATTGGCTCCCTGACCAATAGGCATTCGTTTTAGAAGCAACTTTCGAATAAATATCAATGCGTTCTGGCTTCAGGCTAAAACGCATAAAATTTAACATATCTTCTACAATCCAATGAGAGAAAAAACGATTATCAGAATCCTTCATATAGAAAGGAATGCCTAAACGTTCAAGTTCACTCATCAGTAAAGTTGAAGACGAGTTGTTGCGGTATAAAATCGCCACATCTCCATAATCTGTCAATTCCTTGAGCTCTTTCATAACGTACTTAAATTGTGCTTCTTCTGAACCTAAGCGCCTTAAAACGATGGGGTCTCCTTCAGGTTGCTTAGTAAACATGTTTTTGTCATGCCGCTTTTTATTGGTTTTGATAAATTCGTTAGCTGTATGCACAATATTTTGGGAGGAGCGATAATTACGCTCCATTTTCATAATATAAGCGTCTGGGTAAACTGTTCTAAACTTCAGTAAATAAGTCGGTTCGGCAGCTCTCCATGTATAAATTGACTGGTCATCGTCAGCTACAACACATAGGTTTTGATGGCGAGCTACTATTTTTTCTACAATGGCATGTTGAATCAATGAAGTATCCTGACTTTCGTCTGTCATGACATAATCCCAGCGTCCTTGGTACTTCGCAAGCAAACTTTTGTCTTTCTCCAGTGCTTCGTAGGCTAACGACAACATATCGTCAAAATCAACTAACCTTACGTCATAGTTCTCTTTAAACGCTTCGTAAGTTTTCAGGATTTCGATTGCTCCAGGAAAAGGTTCTTTCAATTTTGCCCATTGTTTCCTAGGCAGCATTTTATTTTTCACGTAACTAATAAAAGAAATCAACTCTTCTAATTGGTCATCTGTAATTGGCTCATCATTTTCCGTTCGGTACATTTCACGGAGGAGTTTCTTCTTATGAAGGCCATTTGTCTCACTGCCTTCTATCATGACGTAACGAGATCCTGAAAAATAATCACGCGTAATTTGAAAGGCTAAGCTATGGATAGTCGAAAAATCAATTGGCTGTAGCGTTGGGAAAAATCGTTTATACCGCTCGAGCATATCA
The DNA here is from genome assembly GCF_001465835.2 of Planococcus kocurii. Taxonomy (NCBI): domain Bacteria; kingdom Bacillati; phylum Bacillota; class Bacilli; order Caryophanales; family Caryophanaceae; genus Planococcus; species Planococcus kocurii. Next base: position 2,316,459 of record NZ_CP013661.2, on the reverse strand, counting down.
TTAGCAGATGCCTTACTAAATGTAATCGCTTTGATACGTTGCGGAGATATCCCTTTTTCTTCGATTAGGTAACCGATACGCATAATCATCGTAGTCGTTTTTCCAGACCCCGGACACGCTAACAACAGCAAAGGACCTTCTGTACGCTCTACTGCTTTTCGCTGTATTTTATTTAATTGAACTCCAAGTTCCTGTTTTTTACGTTCAAAGAATTGGCTCATTTTGAGAGACTCCTTCATTTTTCAATATCCCTATATTAACACAAAAACAGACCCATTTTAATGGATCCGTTTTTGTTTAACTTATAATAGTCCTTGTTATTAAAGAGGCTTGGTGCACAGTGCTTTCTTACATAAAAGTGAAAGAAGCTCTATTTTCCTGATAAAATCTCACAGACCCGTCCTACTTGTCCATCTTGTAAGCGAACTTTAATGCCATGTGGATGTGTCGCAGAATTTGTTAGCAAATCTTTTACAACACCGTGTGTTTTCTTGCCTGAACGCTGATCTTGCTTTAAAATCACATGTACTTCAATACCTGGCTTAACGTCACTTCTTTTTTTACCGTCCATTGCTATCCCTCCTTGCCTCTTTCTACTATACGCTATTCCTGTTGGACGAACAAAAAGACGGGGATTAATCCCCGCCTTCAACTAGATTTTCTTTAGAAACGATCACGATCTTTGTGATCATCATGATTTAACTTGTCTTTTGTTGAAATGGTATCTTCGTCGATATCCGCTTCTTCGTGACGAACCGTTTCATTCACAGTTTCTGTGTCTTGTACTTTACGTTTTCCAACTATAATTTCTTCAGCTACTACATCTTTTTTTGTCACCTCAACGCGTTCTTCTGTCACGGGAATATGGATGTTTTCGCCTTCTTGATATGCATCTCCTGTTAATCCAGAATTGTTATCAAAGGAATTCCCTGTTGTTTCTTCATTTACTGGGCGACGCTCTATATAGACTTCTTCACGTTCTACTGGTACTTCAATTGTTTGGTTTTCTTCGACAACGTGTTTTCCAACATTGACTTCACCCGTTTGCACACGTTCTTTGTCAACACTTAAACGTTCTTCGTGTAAACGAAGTTTCTCTTCTTCTGTGTCTCCATGGTTAAAGTTTTTATCCGTCCCATCAAGACGATCTGTACGATTTAAATCTTCCGTTGTACGGTCAGATCCAAGACCAAAGCCTGTTCCTGCATCTTTTCCAACACCTGCTGTGTCAGTTGTGTCTCGACTAAATGTATCGTTTTTCTTATTGTAATAAACATCGTTTTCTTCATTTGTGTCTACTGTTAGACCATCTCTGCCTACAGCTTCGTTATCTAGATGATTTCTGTTGCTACCTAGTCCTGCTGCACCCATTGTTCCTGCTGCAGTGCTTGTTGAAGTATTGTCATAAGGTGCTTGTCCTTCGTAGTTTGCACCATACTCACGGTCTACAAATAATAGAATCTTGCCGTTTTGTACTTCGTTATAGTAGCGGTCAGCTTCGTCTTTATCTACTCCCATACCAGAAAATGCTTCACGTGTTGAGTCGTCTCCTGATAAGAAGCCCATGAATTTATCCATCCAGTTTCCTTCAGATGATTTGTAATCTACATCCGTCCGTCCACGTACCATCGAAATCTGGCCTTCGTCTCGAGCCATTACGTACATATCATCTTCTTTAGAGCCTTGTGCTTTTAGTTCTTCAATTTTACTTAATACCTCTGTTTCGTTATCGAACGTACCCATAAATTTATTGTTAGTCATTTACTATTCCTCCAATTTTTTAATATGAATATGTTTGCTTAGTTTAGAAATTACCCGACCTTCATTTTCTTAAACCTTTTAAAAATTAAAATTCGTTTTTAACTCTTTATTCGACCTGTCTATCCCAGTGACGGTGGGCTGCAATTGCTTCTATGAATGCTTGTGCAAAACGAGAATGATCGCCTCCTACTATACCAGGCTGGCTCTCGATCCCTGCTGTTTCAAGCCATTTTTGACCATCATGCGTAGCGCCAATCGGTTTGTAATGGTCGAATGCTTCACCGATGAAACGTGCCGCTTCTTTAGCGAATTTCTTGCTGACATCCGGTCCACCAACCGCATAAATGGCATCATAGAGCACTGGGTCAGTCGTCGTGAAGGTATGATCAACTTCCAGTTTTTTGCCACTTGAACCTTCTAGCTTGCCTTGCATTTCACTAACAACTTCATACTGTACGCCTTCAGTTTTGAGTTTTTCAAGAATCTTCAGCACTTCGGCATCGTTAAAACCTGTATCGACCAATACACCCACTTTACGGGTAGCAGCCGATTTAATCGTATTGTCTATACTTAATGCGGGCGAAACTTTGGTGACAGCTGAACCACCCGTTGTTGGAGGCGTCACTCCGATATTTTTAGCTATAGCTTGTGCCATTTCCAAGTTAACATTTGCAAACATTTCAATGGCTCCTTCACGAATCCAAATTTCTTGACACTTCCCAAGCTCAAAGCTGAAGGCCTCGATAATATGCTTTCGTTCCGGTTCTGTCATGCTGTTCCAAAACATCGTAGCTTGTGAAAAATGGTCTTTAAAACTTTCACTACGGGCACGAACTTTACGCCCTTCCATTTTCTCTTGGTAATGAGAATAGCCGCCTTCAGCCTCACTTACAGGAGCTGGTGTATTATTGGTAAATGAACTTTTTTGATAAGCGACTCGTCCTTTATTGATCGATTGCCGGCCAAAACCGTCTCGCTGATTGTTATGAAACGGACATACTGGTCGATTAATCGGCAGTTCATGGAAATTCGGACCGTTTAAGCGCAGTAATTGCGTATCGGTATAAGAAAATAAACGCCCTTGAAGCAAGGGATCGTTAGAAAAGTCGATTCCAGGTACCACATGTCCTGGGTGGAAAGCTACTTGTTCTGTTTCGGCAAAGACATTATCCACGTTGCGATTCAAGGTCATTTTGCCGACCATCTGCATTGGAATTTCTTCTTGCGGCCATAGTTTAGTCGCATCTAGTAAATCAAAGTCGAATTTATACTCATCTTCTTCCGCGACAATTTGAACGCCCAATTCCCATTCTGGAAAATCTCCTTGTTCAATTGAATCGTATAAATCGCGGCGATTGAAATCTGGGTCTTTTCCAGAAATTTTCTGCGCTTCATCCCACACAAGTGAATGGGTACCCAGCGTAGACTTCCAGCTAAACTTAACGAAATGTGATTTGCCCTCTGCATTGATGAAACGGAAAGCATGTACGCCAAAACCGTCCATCATTCGAAAACTGCGGGGGATTGCACGGTCTGACATTAACCACATCATCGTATGTGCAGTTTCCTGGTTGTTAATGACAAAATCCCACAACGTATCATGGGCACTTGCAGCTTGCGGCATCTCATTGTGTGGCTCTGGTTTTACTGCGTGAACAAAATCTGGAAATTTGATGGCATCTTGAATAAAGAATACCGGTACATTATTTCCAACTAGATCGTAATTTCCTTCTTCAGTATAAAATTTCGTAGCAAAACCGCGCAAATCTCGTACGGTCTCAGCAGACCCTTTTGATCCGGCAACAGTAGAAAAGCGCACGAATACGGGTGTCTTTTTCCCTTTTTCAGATAAAAATTTTGCTTTCGTTAAATGCTCTAAAGAATCATATGTTTCAAATACACCATGTGCAGCATATCCTCTGGCATGAACGACTCGCTCTGGAATACGTTCGTGATCAAAATGAGTCATTTTTTCCCGAAAATGAAAATCTTCCAACAAGGTAGGACCACGTTCACCAGCCTTTAACGAAAATTCATCCTCAGCCATTTTCAACCCTTGATTGGTTGTTAGGCTTTTGCCAGAATCATCTACTCGGTACTGCTCAAGTTGCTCATCTTTGCTGTTTTTGTTCACTTCAGGTTGTTTTGTCATTTTGCCACTCCTTCTGCTTTTGTTATTCATTCTCCTATTACCCTGTCTCGCTTTTTAAAACACATTCATACAAATTTTTTACAAAAAAAATCCCACAAGCTTATGACAGCTTGCGGGGTACTATTAAAAAATACTCAAATCCCATTCTTTCGAAATTTGACGCAGCATCATCGTGCCTGCTGCACTGTTCCCTTGCACATCAATGGCGGGACCATAAACACCGATGCCCGCACCTGCCCGAAACTCATAAGTTTGCGAATGGAGTTTCGGTGGCACTGCGGCCATAATGCCACCTGACACACCGCTTTTAGCTGGAATGCCAACATGAGCTGCAAAGTTTCCAGAGGAATTATACATGCCACATGTCACCATGAGTACTTTGGCAACTTGAGCGATTTCTTCTGAAAAATGTTTTACTTTTGTAATGGGATTAAAACCATCATAGGCGATGATCAAACCGATTAACGCCAAATCTTTCGTACTCACCTTAATTGCGCATTGACGAATGTAAATATCTAGTGCTTCTTCTACTTCAATTTCTAAGAATTTTGCTTCTTTCAAATAATAAGCAAGCGCCCTGTTGCGATGTGAGGATGCCCATTCCGAATCATAGACTTCTTTATCAAGCTCCAATGGATGTCCGACTAATTCTTCTAGAAAATGGAGCAGAAATTCATATTTTTTCTGACTCGTTTGTCCTGGCAGCAATGCCGAAATAGTGATGGCTCCAGCATTGATAAAAGGATTAAACGGCTTGTTTGGTCGATGAATTTCAAACGGAATAATGGAATTAAACGCTTCTCCTGTTGGTTCTACATCCACTCGTTCTAATACGAAATCCAATCCGTAGTTGCAGCTGAGTGCGATAAATGTCAACGCTTTTGAAATGCTCTGTAAAGTGAATTCTTTGTCCGTATCGCCTGCGCAATAATAATTTCCATTGTCGTCCACCATACAAATTCCAAGCTGACTCGGATCCTCTTTTCCAAGTGCCGGGATGTATTGTGCAGTATTTCCTAATATCGCATGGCCTCTATTTTCTTCTACCCAAGCCTCTAGTTGTTCTCGAATATGCGGATTATTTTGCATCTCTTTCCTCCTAAGCTTTCTTTTCTCTTATCATGAAGGAAACCCACAGCCTTTGTCAAAAACTCGCACCCTATCGTAACGAGAAGCTTTGTGAATGGCATCAAAACCAACAAAACCTTCCTCAATTTCTCGAGGAAGGTTCCTTTTATAACTTATCATACCAGTTTTTCGCAGCTTCTACTTCTGGCATCGTCAATTGATGACCGAAATTTTCCCAATGCAATTCTACTTCTGCACCGGCATTGCTTAATAATTTTTCAAGGTCTATTGATTCTTCTGCTGGGCAAATCGGATCGTTTGTACCCGCTGCGATAAATACAGGAGTATTCGCCAAATCAGGTAAATCTGTATGACGATTTGGAACCATTGGATGATGAAGAATAGCTCCCTTTAATGCGCCAGTATACGTGAACAGTAAATTAGCTGCAATATTGGCTCCGTTCGAATAGCCAATTGCAACAACTTGTGTGCGGTCAAAGCCATGTTCCTCCGCTGCTTGACCAATAAAGTTATACAGCTCTTCCGTACGGAATTTTAAATCTTCCATATCGAATATACCTTCTGATAGGCGTTTAAAAAACCGTGGCATGCCGTTCTCAGAGACATTTCCACGAACGCTCAACACAGATGCTTCCGGATCGATATGAGCCGCAATAGCTAATAAATCCGTTTCATTTCCACCCGTTCCATGGAGCATAAGTAAGGTTGATTTTGATAGATTCGTGCCTTGTTTAAAAATATGTTTCATCTTCTAATAACCTCCAATTGCTTCTACTTTTTATTGCATCAATATATATCTCGAATTCAAGATAATAATAACATACCTTTTTTATCATTCCAATAAAAAAGGTCCATCGCAACAACGTGCGTGGACCTCTCGTTCTACTTATGCTTCTGTTTTCAACATATCTTCCAAATTCTCTTTCGAGAACAGATAGTTTTCATTACAAAAATGGCATTGTGCTTCTGCTTTGCCGTCTGTCACAATCATGTCTTCAATTTCGGCAACACCAAGTCCTTGAATCGCGTTAGAAATACGATCTCTTGAACATTGGCACTGAAACTTCACAGGCATTTCGTCTAGTACTTTAACGTTTCCGTTCCCCAGCACTTCATCTAAAATATCTTCCGGTGATAGACCTTGGCGCACCATATTTGAGATTGTCGGAATTACTTTTAGACGCGCTTCAATGTCTTCAATAATACTTTCTTCTGTACCAGGTAGTAATTGAATGATAAACCCACCTGAAGCCTGAATCGTGTTGTCAGGATTCACAATTACACCAACTCCTACAGAAGACGGAATTTGTTCAGAGGTTGTAATGTAATGCGTAAAATCCTCACCTAACTCACCTGACACGATCGGAACTTGTCCAACAAACGGTTGAAGCAACCCAATATCTCTGGAAACTGCTAACGTTCCTTCTGTACCGACTGCTCTTTTGACATCAAGTTTTCCTTGTTCGTTCAAATCAAAATGAGTTAACGGATTGCTCACATAGCCTCGAACTTCGCCTTTCGCATTGGCATCCACTAAAATAGTGCCAATTGGGCCTCCACCGTTAATACGGATCGTCAACTTTTCTTCGCCTTTCATCATGGCGCCTAGCATTACGCTTGCCGTCATGGATCTTCCAAGTGCTGCAGATGCAGTCGGCCATGTATAATGGCGACGCTGGGCCTCCGCTACAGTTTCTGTCGTCCAGGCAGCGTACGCTCGCACTTGTCCATCATAGGCCAATGCTCTCACTAAATAATCGTTCATCTTGTTCTTCCTCTCTAGTTTAAACTTTCTATGATTAGATTATTTTCTTTTTTTGTTCGTACTTTTTCAGGAGTAACGTCTTCACCAAGTGGATCGATAACCGTCATACTAGTGACAGTTGATTCTACTTGCCCACGAATTGAACGCAAATAGTCTTCACGCAATACTTGTTGTTCTACTTTTTCTGCATTGGTCAGTCCTTCTTCTCGCGCTTTTTTTGCTAACTGGTTAATACGTGGTAAACTATCAATCATCATTATTCCTCTTTTCGCTTTTAACCGACTAATTTTTGAGACAGCCAATCGGTCAGTTTTTTCGTTTTTTCTTGAAACTGTTGTTCTTTCATCTTTTCGGAAAGAGAAGCAATTGTTTCTTGTTCCATCCGGTCGCGCCACGCATTTTCTGCTTGGATCATTAAATCTGTCAGCAAGCAGCACCGCTCAGGCTCTTCAAGTTCCAGCAAATCTCCTAACACCCCACTTGGTGAATAAAGCGATTGTTGTCCTTCAATGGCTACATATATATTAAATACGCTAATGTCTTCAGGATTTTTGTTTAATTTAAAGCCGCCTTTAACTCCTGGTACAGAAGTGATTAAGCCCGCACTGACCAATTTCCTCAAAAGCTTTTGAAAATAAGTTGGCGAAGTTCCTAGTTGATGACTAATCGCTTCTCCTGGTAGCACCGCTTTATCAGGCAACATATTTAATAGAAGAACGGCATATACGGATTGTTCTACACCTGGTTTCATGTGCACCCAAATCACCCTCTTTCAATTGTAGACAATAATTATCCTTGTTGTCTACAATATACGTTCTTGAATTAAAAGTAAATCATAATGCCTGTCTTTTTCACCACATAAAAAAAGCCACCCCTAATCGGATGACTTCGTGTGCTTATTTTTTTCGAAAACACAAAACTAAAGGATCCCAGACACCGCACCATAACCGAGTGCCATTACTATAACGAAGGCTGGATGAACTTTTCTCATTTCTAACAACCAGTAGCTAACGACCACTAGAATAACAGTCTGTACAGTTCCTGATGTATGAATAGATGTCATAAAAAACTGCAATGTCATGGCACCCAACAAGACAGCAATTACAGGGCGAACTAATTTGGTGATGTTTTGGACTTTTGGTGAATCTTTGTACTTTAAAAGAGTGACCATCAACAGCACCATTAAAATAAGTGACGGCGCCACTGAAGCAACTAAAGCAACAATAGAGCCAAGGATGCCGCCTTCCATATAACCAATATATCCCGCCATTTTCGTTGCGATGGGACCTGGCAAAGCATTTCCCAAAGCGAGAACTTCTCCAAACTCTTGGGTGGTCATCCAGCCGTAGTGATCTACTACTTCTTTTTCCACAAGCGGAATTGAGGCCGGCCCCCCGCCATAGCCTAAAATACCGGGGATAAAAAATGCTAAAAAGATAGACCAGTAAATCATTTCGGTCCGACTCCCTTCTTAAATGAAGTGAAGGAAACAATCAAAATGCCTACGATGACAATCGCCGGATGGATTCCCATTAGTTCTAGTAAAATAATGGCAATCGCTGTGAATAGAATGGCACGTCCTAACCCTAAAGCTTTTCCTGACTTCTGAAAGAAATCCCACGTCATTACCGCCAACATAACGCCTACGACTGGAACCACTGCGGCTGACATGCTATTGACCCATTCAAGATCTTTGTATTTTTGTAAAATGCCCAACAAAACAATCATTAAGATAACTGTCGGAATGACTGACGCAGCCAGTGCGACAAGACAACCCATTATCCCATTAACACGATAACCGATATAGCCTGCCATTTTCGTCGCAATAGGTCCTGGCATCGTATTTCCCAACGCTAAAGTATCTCCGAACTCGTCTTCTGTCATCCAGTTGTAATTGACAACAGCTTCACGATGAAAAAGAGGAATAGCAGCAGGTCCACCACCAAATCCGAGAAGACCTACGCGGAAAAATGCGAAAAAAAGGTCCTTATTGATTTTCAAGTGGGAACGCTGGACTTGCTGCTTCTCCACTTTCTTGACGCCTACCAAACAGCCACCGCCCCATCTGTACGCGATTCAGTGCCCCCGGATAATACGCCGGTCTCAGGATTGCGCCAAATGATTTGTCCTCTTCCAAAACTGCCACTGTCTGTTGCTACTTGGATATGATGGCCTTTTCGTGTTAAGCCTTGTGCCAAATAGTTAGGGAAGTCCGGCTCAACAAGAACGGTCTTGCCTTCAATCCATTGCCACCTTGGTGCATCGAGTGCTGCTTGTGGGTTCATTAAATAATCAATGGTGTTCGTAATCACTTGGAAATGTCCTTGAGGTTGCATATAGCCACCCATCACTCCGAAAGGACCGACTGCTTTTTTGTTTTTCGTAAGAAATCCTGGAATGATCGTATGGAATGTTCGTTTTCCTCCAGCCAATACATTCGGATGTTCTGCATCTAATGAAAAATCCGCTCCACGGTTTTGTAACCCAATGCCTGTTTCTGGAATAACAATTCCTGAACCAAAACCCATGTAGTTGCTTTGGATATAAGAAACCATATTGCCTTCTTCATCTGCAGTAGATAAATAAACTGTACCGCCTTTAGGCAATTCGTATGGTACAGGATCCGCAGCAGTTTCATTAATCGTTTTAGCCCGAGCTGCCGCATATTCTTGAGACAATAGATGCTCCGTGCTGACTGGCATATTTTCTGGCTCTGTGATAAACGCTTTACCATCTGTAAACGCCAGCTTCATCGCTTCGATTTGTTCATGAAAAGTTTCAGCAGACTGCCATTTCGGTGGTGCTAATTCTTTGAATATGTTTAAGGCCATAAGAGCAACCATGCCTTGTCCATTTGGTGGGATTTCCCACACTTCGTAACCACGGTATTCAGTTGAAATGGGCTCTACCCACTCGGGTTCAAACGCTACCAAGTCTTCTTTAGATAAGAACCCATCATGTTTTTTCATGAAAGCATCTATTTTTTCTGCAATTGCTCCTTCATAAAAAGAACGTGAATCGGTTTGACCAATTTCTACTAATGTTTTGGCATGCCCAGGAGATGACCACATTTCTCCAATTTCAGGTGCTCTGCCGTTTGGTGCAAACGTATCAAACCATCCTTGGTATTCTTCGCTTGTAAACGAATCTTTGTATTTAGCGTAGGCTGCTTGCCAATATTTACCCAGAATCGGTGTTAATGGATAACCTTCTTCTGCGTAACGGATTGCTGGTTTTAAAGCTTCTGCTAGAGACAACTTACCAAACTTCTTCGATAATTCAGCCCATGCAGCTGGAACTCCAGGAACTGTCACAGGCACTAAACCGTGCGTCGGCATTTTCTCATACCCTAAAGCTTTGACCGCTTCAGGAGAAATACTTTTTGGTGCGGGACCCGAACTGTTTAAGCCGTGCAACTTGTCTTTGACCCAGACAAGCGCAAAGGCATCCCCACCGATACCATTTGAGGTCGGCTCAACAACCGTTAAAGCCGCTGCTGTGGCAATTGCTGCATCGATGGCATTACCTCCATTTTGCATAATTTCAATGCCTGCTTGCGACGCCAATGGCTGCGACGTAACCACCATGCCTTTTTTTGAAAATACGGTATGTCTTTGTGCTGTAAATGGGTTGTGTAAATAGTCCATAAAAACTCCTCCTGTCAGTATAAAAGCCGGATGCGGAAACGCTTCCGCATTCGGCTTATTGATTATCCGGCAAAATGGCAAGCTGCAAAATGATCTTTTTCATGTTCAATAAAGGCTGGTTTTTCTACTTTACATCTTTCTTGTACGATAGGACAACGCGTATGGAATGGACAACCTGAAGGTGGATTTGATGGATTTGGCATATCTCCCACCAAACGCACTCGATCTTTTTTCGCATCTACTGACGGCCTTGGAATTGCAGACAATAAAGCTTGAGTATAGGGATGAAGTGGATTCTTAAAAATGTTAGCAACATCACTCATCTCTACTGTATGACCCAAATACATGACCAATACGCGATCACAAAAATAACGAACTACTCCTAGATCATGTGAAATGAATAAATAAGAAAGATCGTACTTTTCCTGCAAGGTTTTCAAAAGCTTTAATACCTGGGCCTGTACGGACACATCCAACGCTGAAACAGCTTCATCACAAATGATAAACTGGGGATTCAAGGCAATTGCCCTCGCGATTCCAATGCGTTGTCGTTGCCCTCCACTGAATTCGTGCGGATAACGATCATAATGCTCTGATTTCAGTCCCACTTCCTTCAATAAATCCTCCACTGCACCCCTTCTTTCTTGCAAAGGCATATTCGTATGCATCTTGAATACTTCATCCAATGCGTGACCGATTCGCTGACGAGGATTTAAGGATGCGTAAGGGTCTTGAAAAATCATCTGCATTTCCTTAACAAACTTCTTCTTCTCTTTTCGCTTTAAATCTTGAATCTCCTGCTTATTAAAGAAAATTTTCCCATCAGTAAGTTCTTCAAGTCCCAAAATTGTTCTGCCGAGAGTCGACTTGCCGCATCCTGACTCTCCTACGACTCCAAGACTTTCACCTTTATAGAGTTTTAAGGAAACTGATTCCACCGCTTTGACATTCCCTATGACTCTTTTCAATATACCACCTTTAATCGGAAAGTATTTTTTTACTCCATCTAATTCTAGTAAAATTTCAGACTTCGAGGGTGATTTTTCTTTGATTGTTGTCAACAAATTCCACCTCCTTGTCTAACAGCCAACAGCTTGCATGATGACCTTTTCCTGCATTGAACTCTGGAGGTACGTCTGTTTTACATTTATCCATAGCAAACATACAGCGTGGGTGAAAGCGGCAGCCCGTTATTTTTTCATTTAACCCTGGCATATTCCCAGGAATCGGTTCTAATTCAAATTCTGGATCATCTACATTTGGCACTGAATTCAATAAACCAATTGTATAGGGATGCTGTGGATTTTCAAAAATTTCACGTACTGGTCCTTCTTCTATCTTTTTCCCTGCATACATGACCATAACTCGATCGGCAACTTCTGCTACAACACCCATATCGTGGGTGATCATCAACACCCCCATATTTAATTTATCTTTTAAATCTTTGATTAAATCTAAAATTTGTGCCTGAATCGTTACGTCTAAAGCCGTTGTCGGCTCATCAGCAATTAGTAAACTCGGATGACAAGCAAGTGCCATCGCAATCATGACACGCTGTCTCATCCCTCCACTTAATTCGTGAGGATATTGATTCAACCGTTTTTCAGCACTTGGAATTCCAACTTGCTTCAGCAATTCGATGCTTTGTTTACTGGCTTCGCTTTTCGATAATTTATGATGCAAAAGTAAAGGTTCACGTAATTGGTAGCCGATTGTTAGCACTGGATTCAATGCGGTCATCGGTTCTTGGAAAATCATTGACATCTTATTACCTCGAAGTTTACGCATCTGTTCATGTGAAAGTTTTTCGAGAGGCTCACCATCTAGTAGAATCTCTCCACTTTCAATAGTGCCGTTTGAAGGCAACAGTCGCATCACAGATAGCGAAGTAATACTTTTACCGCATCCTGATTCTCCAACTATACATAAGGTTTCTCCTTTATCTACATGGAAAGAGACATCTCTAACTGCTTGTAATGAACCTTCCGCTGTACGAAATGATGTCACTAAATTCTTCACTTCAAGTAATGTCTCTGCCATACTTACCCTACTCTCTTGTTACTTTTTGTAAGAACCATTGGCCATTTGGATCGAGTTGAAGTCCTTGAATCGATTGATCCGTAGCAGCAGTCACTACGCCGTGATACATCACAATAGCTGCATCTTCATCAAGCATCAATTGGTTTGCTTGTGCCAAGTAGTTTTTACGTTCTTCTTGATCAACTGTTGTACGAGAAGCTTCGACAAGTTTGTCAAATTCCGGATTGCTGTACTGTGCACGGTTCGAAGCACCCACATTATCAGAATGGAAGTTCGGGTAGAACATTTCGGAACCATCACTTGTCACATTGGACCAACTTAGGAATGTTAAATCATATTCCCCTGCTCTTGCTGTATCAAGAAAAGTAGCCCATTCCATTGTTTCAATTTCTACATTGAATCCTGCCTCTGTCAATTGAGATTGTACAATTTCAGCCATTAAAATAAAGTTGTCGCGATTAGCCGCAAGTAATTTAATCGGTTCATCACCAAATCCATTTTCCTTCACCAGTTTTTTAGCTGCTTCTGGATCGTAGGCTGTTCCACCGCTGTCTGCTGATTCTTCATAACCAAATACTTGAGGTCCAAGAATGCTATCACTTCTAACACCGAGACCATTCAATTTTTCAACGAAAGCATCACGGTCTACTGCACTTGCTACCGCTTTACGGAAATTCGGGTTTTTATTGCGTTCTTTCGAATGATTAAATGTTAAGTAATAAACAGGCGTTCCTTCCTTTTTCGTAACTTCCACATTGTCTAAAGATTCAACACGTGACAATTGCTCTGATGGCAAAGCATCGATAAAGTTTACTTCACCAGTTTGCAGCATAGAAATAGCTGTTGAAATTTCAGGTACAACTTTATATGTCACTCTATCTAGGTCAGGAGCTCCATCCCAATAATCTTCGTTCTTTTCCAACACGATTTGATCTCCTTGGCTCCAACTTCCAAATTTGAAAGGACCTGTGCCTACTGGGTTTTGCATCAAATCCTGTGCTTCATCAGCAGTAGGAGAAATAATCGCTGCATTTGAGTGAGATAAGGCAGCTAACAAAGGTCCGTATGGATATTTCGTCTTAATTTCTACAGTTGTCTCGTCAACTGCTGTAACCGTATCAATTGGCTCCAGTAGAGAAGCCCGTGGTGCTGCAGTAGCTGGATCGACTAATTTTTCAAATGTATACTTTACTGCTTCCGCATTAAATGGTGTACCGTCTTGAAATTTAATGCCCTCTTTTAACTTAATGACCCAAGTTAATTCATCGGTATTTTCATAGGACTCAGCCAATTTCGGCTCAAGTTCCATTGTTTCAGGATTGCGTTCAAACAAGTTTTCATAAACCTGAGACATGACACTTGAAGATACCGAATCATTTGTCAACGTTGGTGAAAGCCCGACTGCATCTGTAGTAGAAGCATAAATTACTTCTTGTTCTACAGCTTCTGAAGAAGTTGAACCTTCACTACCTTCTGTATCTTCTGGAATTGTACTTTCTGAACAAGCACTCAAAATTAGTAACCCGATTAATGTTAATAAAAGTAGCCAGTTTTTCTTCATTGAATAAATTCCTCCTATATGTTTTATTGTTGTAAATCCATGTTTGGATCAAGCGCATCGCGAAGACCATCGCCCAATACGTTAAAAGCAAAGACGGTCAACATGATAGCAATTCCAGGTACAATAGTTAAATGAGGTGATGACCACATAAAATCTTGTCCTTGCGAAATCATTGCTCCCCACTCAGGTGTTGGCGGCTGAGCACCGAGTCCTAAATAACTAAGAGCAGCTGTCGATAAGATCGCTGTAGCCATTCGCATAGTAGCAAAAACGATAATTGGTGCTGAAGCATTCGGCAAAATATGACGAGTCATAATGCGAAGATCCGATGCTCCCATTGAACGCATAGCCATGATATATTCTTTTTCTTTTATTGATAGTACTGAACCTCTGACAATACGAGCACAAGTAGGTATCGACCAGATACTAATCGCAATTGCTACATTTACTAGGCTTGTACCAAGAATTGCAATAATTAGCATAGCCAACAGAATTCCGGGAAACGAAAACAGTAAATCTACAAAGCGCATGATGACAGCATCCATTTTCCGGTAATAACCTGCCAACATTCCTAAAATAATTCCACCGACAAGTCCCAAAGTGACAGCCACACTTCCCACTACTAAAGAAATACGAGCTCCATAGACAATTCGACTCCATACATCACGTCCGTAATTATCTGTTCCAAGCCAATGTCCTTCACTGAAAACAGGCATTTCACTGGTTGCTAGATTTTGTTTGATAGGATCGTGAATTGTAATAAATGGCGCGAAAATCGCTATTAATATTTGTAAAATGACAATGATTAACCCTACGACAGCTAATTTATTCTTAAGCAATCGTCTGATCGTTGTTACATAATACTTTTCTCTTTTTTTAGGTTTCAATTCCACTGCTTGAACTGTGGTCATGGTTCCACGCTCCCTTCTACTCGTACTTGATACGTGGATCGATATACGTATACACGATATCCACGATTAAATTTACTACTACAAACAAAGTTGCTACGAGTAAAACAGAACCTTGCACCATTGGAAAATCGCGGGCTGCAATGGCATCAATCATTAAACGTCCAACACCATTAATAGCAAACACTTTTTCAGTAATGATTGTTCCACCCAGAAGGAGACCAAAATTCAAGCCAATAACAGTGATGATTGGAATCATGGCATTTTTTAACGTATGAATCCATATCACATTTCTTTCTTTAACCCCTTTTGCTCGTGCCGTGCGAACATAGTCAGCACGAATTACCTCGAGCATAGAAGATCTAGTCATTCGTGCAATCATAGCCGCAGAACCCGTTCCGAGAGTGATTGCAGGCAAAATTAATTCTTTAATACCATCGATTGTATAGAAGGGATTGGACATTCCCCCAACTGGTAACCACTGAAGATTTACAGCAAATACTAAAATCAATAGAGCACCTAACCAGAAATTCGGAATCGAAATCCCAGCTAGTGCAAAGGTTGTTGCGGAGATATCCAACCAAGAATTTTGTTTTAATGCAGAAATTAGGCCGGTCAAGACTCCGATGATTACCGCTACAATCATGCTGGCAATTGCTAATTTCAAGGTGTTGGGAAATCTAATCATTATTGCATCTGCTACTGGTTGGGTAGTTTGATAAGAATACCCAAAATCTCCTTGAACTGCGTTCCCCACATATCTTACATATTGAGTAAGAAAAGGATCATTCAATCCGAGGTTATCTCGAATTGCTGTAATATCTGATTCTGTAGCTGTTGGCCCCCCAATCACAGCAGCCGGATCTCCCGGAGCAATATACATTGAAGAAAATACAAGAAATGAAATACCGAGCAACAGGAACAGCAATTGCAAAGTTCTGCGTATTATTAAAGCAATCAATCTTACCCCTCCAATCATTTGTTAAGCATTTATTATAAATTGATTCCCAAAAGAAATAATTTGATAATTTTGATTATAGGGCAAGACTGTTCAAAAAGCTACATCTAAATTACGAAAATATGTTTTTTTAATATTTATGCTTTCGTAAAGTTCGATATAATCTGTTTTAACCTTACTTTAAGTAAAAAAAACTTTATAGGTTGAACTAATCATGTCCATTTTTCGGTATTCCACAAAACAGCTGTGGTTTCGGGTCCACAGGCTGGGCGAAGTAAGAAGACTGGTGAACTTTGCCCGGCTTCTTACGAGAGACATGCCCAAAGCGGCCGAAGCGGTGTAGAAAAGTCGATTTCTTTCATTCAACTTACATACTATTTGCACATTCACTAGATGTTATGAAATTTGAAATTATAAAAGCCTGCAGCTTTTTAAGCTGCAGGCTTTTATAATTTCATTCCTGTACGACTTTTAAATCGTCGGAGGAGAATATGACTTTCGACTCGCGTGATTCCTTCGAGCGCATATAGTTCTTCGTTAATGAATTTTTCAAGGCCAGCAAAATCGTCAACTAGCACATGCATATGAAGAGTGGATGGTCCTGTCATCTGATAGCAACTCGCGACACTTGGATTGTCTGCTAAAGCTTGAGCGACTTCCACCAAAGAAGCCGGTTCGCAGTCTACTTCAAAAAATCCAGAAACTTTTTTACCGACTTTTTCACTATTGATTACCACTGTAAAACTTTCGATAACTCCCGCCTCCGTTAACTGGTGAACCCTTTCACGAATCGCAACACGGGATAAATTTAATTCTTTACCGATATCTACGTATGACATCCGGCCATTGCCGGTCAGTAACGCCAATATCTTTCGATCAATGTCATCTAATCTCATAAATACACCTCAAGCTTTTATTTTAGAATTTGATTATCGTATTTTTGGATTTAATTGCTCAAGCTAAATTGTGTGCAATAAATACCGGGTGCTACTTCAATTAGCCGTTTTTCTTGAAAACCAAACGCTTGATAAAGAGCAATTGCCGGTTTGTTTGCAGTACCGGTACTAACGATGAATTCGTATCCCCGGTAGTTTCTCAATACATATTCGATTAATTGTTTAGCAACACCCTTTCGGAAATAACAAGGGGCAACAACTAGCCGGTGGATATCGATCAGTCCTTCTTCGACCTGATAAGAAATGACTCCTTGTAATTGCTCTTCGTTGAATCCGATAAATATTTCCGTACTGTGTTGGATTTCCAAAATTGGTTCATGGAGCTGTGGAATTCCATAAAAGCCCATCATTTCAGCTTCTATACGGTAAGCCTGCTGTTGGATTTGCTGAATATTTTTAGCAATTTGTTCATCTTGATGATTTAGTTTGCAAATCATAAATCAATCACCTCAACTAATTTTACCACGATGTGTTTTCCAAAATTGCAAAAGTTATTTTTGAAGAAAAGAAAGTATTTCATTGAATTTGTCAGTCGCATCTTGATAGCCTTGATTGTACAAAATTTCGAGCTTTTTAGGATCTCGTTCGATGCCTTTGATCTTATACAAGTTAAAGGGTCTGATGACTAAAGCCAAACCTTCACTTTCCAACTTCTCAATAAATTCCATCGTTTCGTTATAATACAGGTGCCGATTTTCCATTGTCTTTGCAATAGCAGGATACTTGCGGACAAACGATGGTAGAATTCTCGCAAATCGACTCTTTTTTTTCGATAGCCCTTTTCTCTAGTTAAGATAATGATTGGTTTGGTCACCCCATCTGATAGTGCTTTACGAATTGGAAGTGGGTCCGCAATACCGCCGTCCATCAATAGTTTACCGTCAAACTTTACTGGCTGCGACATTAAAGGCAAAGAACTAGAAGCTCTGACGATTGTCAACACATCTTCGGGTCGACGTTGCTTTTCAAAATATACCGCTTTTCCTGTCTGACAATCTGTGGTACCTACTACAAATTCTTCTGTTGAAGTGTAAAACCCGTCGTAATCGAAAGGCACTAAACTGTTTGGAATTTTATCAAAAATCAGATCCATGCCAAAAAGCTCACGTTTAGTCAGCAAGTTCTTAATTGAAATATATTCGGGGTGGTTCACATAGCCAATGGTCACTTCCCGGTTACGACCGGTTTGTCTAGAGACGTAAGAAGATGCATGGCAAGCACCTGCCGAGACCCCAATGACGTAATCCACAAAAATTTCTTCTTCTAGTAGCTTTTCAAGCACTCCCCCAGTATAAACGCCGCGCATTCCGCCACCTTCTAATACCAAGCCACTCTTCATTGTTATTCCCCCTTTGACTAGTTGGATCAGTAAAGGTTCCCTGATTCAGCCAACTTTTTCAATCAATTCGGGTTTATTGTTCTTCGGAGAATTGACCTCTTCAGAGACACGGTACGCCTCCATATCTTCAGCTCGGTAAGGTTTCAACAAGTTCTTTAATATCTCAATATCTTCCACATGTGGGTCTAACCAAGTTTTTTCGTCTTCTTTTGATAAAATAACAGGCATTCGATCATGAATAGATTCCATTAAAGCATTTGAACTTGTCGTTATGATCGAGCAGCTATTGATGGTTTTGTTATCAGGTCCTGTCCACGATTCCCAAATAGCTGCAAAAGCAAAAGGTTCTCCAGTTTTTAATTTGATTCGCATTGGAATTTTTTCTGCGCCCGCGCGCTGCCATTCATAAAAGGAATCTGCCACTACCAAACAGCGTCTTTTTTTAAAAGCATTGCGAAAACTAGGTTTTTCCGCTACCGTTTCTGCCCGGGCATTGATCATCTTATAACCAATTTTCGCGTCTTTTGCCCATGAAGGAATCAGCCCCCAGCGGAGTTCACCAAGGCGATTTTTGTCTCCATCATTGATGATTGATAGGACTTGTTGCGAAGGTGCTACATTATAGCTTTTTGAATAGCTATGTTGATCAATTTTTGACGTTTCAATAGTAAAACGCTCAATTAATACTGCGTAATCAGTGAACAGCGAGTATCTTCCACACATCTCAATCGCTCCTTCCTCTGTTTATCATTTACTATAAATATAACAGAAAATTCACTCTTTTATCCTTTTTGTCTTTTACGAGGATAAAATTCAGACAACTTATGACATATTAAGATTGTAACACTATTCACTTTTCTAGTTTTTTCGTCCTGCTCTGGCTTGACTTTTAGTACCGCTCTTTATCCCTTTAAATCGATAGCCCTGAGCCTTTGCACTCTCTTAGACTCAAAATCAACGGAAAATTCGTTAAGGTCCCTTAAATGGCTAAATAGTGTTATAATAGAAGAACAACGAGTTATATTAGGAGGAATCACATGGCTACTGCACGCGAAATGAGTCTCGTCAACAAGGATTTTCTGGTTGAAGAATTAGGGCTGAAACAACAAGGAAACTCAACTATCTTTATGAATGAAGATTGTTTTGTACTGTCCCCGTCTGTTCAGCGATATGAAAAGGGATTTGACGTCAGTGAATTCAATTTGGCGAAGTTCGATCCGGAACGTCAACAAGGCTTTTTGCTCGTACGGTACATGGATACCTTTTTAATGGCGAAACTTGAAAGCTTCACTAAAAAGATGATGCTTCCTGAACTTCAAATTAAAAAGAAAAATACCAAACCCCATTGGAAATTCACAGTTGCTGAAAATCCGGCCTATCATATCGTTAATACCCAGAACAAAGAATTGCGCTACCGTTTGCAAGAACCTACAAAAAAACAAGTTCTTTCTTTCTTCAATAAACTATAAAATTTTCCCGCTGCCTTTGTGCATGCGGGTTTTTTGTTCCATTATGATGAGAAAGTTTACTTTTGTAATTGTTTATTTTGTTGAAATTTAACGTAAAGTCTCTATTTCTCCTCCTCGCTCTCGTTGTGAAATATCAACTTTCACATCTATCTAACTGAAAAAGTAAAATCTTTCGATAAACTTATGTAGAATAGAAAACAATGAAGCCTCTTCACTCTTAAGTCATTTCTTTGATTTACTTAAGACAAAAAAGTGAGTATCGATTGGACGTGACCTATGGATTCGCAACGCTATACTGTTAAAGACCGTCAGTTTTGGAAAATCATCCTCAGTCTTCTGTTTGCTTCTTTATTTATTTTTGCGAACATGTACGCTGTACAGCCCTTGCTTCCGGTTTTTGTAGAAGAATTTCAAGTTCCGGTCTCTACGGCTAGCTTGTCTTTATCACTAACCATTATCGGCTTAATACTTGGACTCATTATTCTCGGATTTTTTTCTGATCGTAACGGTAGAAAATCGTATATCATTTATTCTTTACTCGGTTCAGCCATTCCTTTTTTCGTCATTCCTTTGACCGATTCATTTTCTATCCTGCTAATTCTTCGTTTTATCCAAGGCTTTGCGCTGGCAGGTGTTCCTGCTGCAGCACTTGCTTATATCAGCGAGGAAATCGATAGAAAAAATATTGCCTATGCCACTGCTCTTTATATTTCTAGTAACGCGCTCGGCGGGATGTTGGGACGGTTTTTAACGGGCTTCCTAACTGACCATTTCTCGTGGCAAATTTCCTTTTATGCTTTTGCCGTGACGGGACTTTTCATATTCGTTGTTGTCCTTTATTTACTGCCGCCATCACGAAATTTTAACTCTAGCCAAGTAAGCTTTGCAAAAGATATAGAAGGCTTCTTGTTTCACTTAAAAAATCCTGCACTACTCATCGTCTTCGGTCTTGGTACAATTTTGCAAATTTCCTTTACGGGTATTTGGACGTACTTACCTTTTTATTTAGAGGCGCCTCCCTTTACAATGTCGCTACAGGCCATATCCTATTTGTTTTTTGCGTATGGGATTGGTGTTATCGGTTCACCAATAGCTGGTCGAGTTGCTGAAAAGTTTGGCTTGCGCAATGTTCGTTTAGCAGGCGTGTTTATTTTATCAGTTGGAATTTTTATGACACTTAGTCCATACCTTTGGATGATTGTTGTCGGCCTTTGCGTAACTTGCCTTGGATTTTTTACCTCTCACTCTTTAACTGCTGCTTCTGTAAGTCAACAAGCAACTCACCATAAAGGCAGTGCTTCTAGTTTGTATTTAGTAGCTTACTACACGGGTGTCGCAGCCGGAAGTTCCCTATTAAGTCCTTTATGGACCTCTGGTGGTTGGACAGGTCTTGTTCTTTTTACCGCCATTTTGCCACTTCTTTACATAGCAGCTGTTGCATTTTACAGAAAAAAAGCAGGCTCTACCGGAAGGTAAGCCTGCTTTTACTATGAATAATGCTATTTTAGAAATTCATCTGGAATCGTTAGTAAGTCAATGCCCCAAACCAGCGGCAAGAAATAGAATACGGCGAGTCCAACAAAGAAAATGCCAAAGATATTAAGCGCAAGTCCAGCTTTAGCCATATCTGAAATCTTCAAATAGCCGGAGCCAAAAACGACTGCGTTCGGTGGTGTTGCAACTGGCAACATAAATGCACAAGATGCTGCAACGGCCGCAGTGACCATCAATGCATACGGATGAATGCTAAGAGCTACTGAAAGTGATGCCATAATTGGGAACATCATCGAAGCCGTCGCCGTGTTTGAAGTGATCTCAGTCAGGAATAACACAAGAGCCGCTACGACCAACACAATGACTAAAACATTCACACCTTGCAGTCCAATCAATTGGTTTCCAATCCATTCAGAAAGACCTGAATTGGTAAATCCAGCAGCGATAGCTAACCCTCCACCAAATAACAACAAAATGCCCCAAGGCAACTTGACTGCTGTCGCCCAGTCTAACAAATTATCACCTTTTCTATTCTTGGATGGAATAATGAACAAAATCATTGCGGCGATTAAACCGACCATCGCATCTGTCATTTCCAGGTTGGGTGCAAAAGCATCGAGAACAAACGAACGACTAATCCAAGCAAGCGCTACTGCTACGAAAACCACAAAGACTGCTTTTTCTTCATAAGAAGCTACGCCTAAGTCTTTTTTCTGTTGGCGGATTACTTCGCTTCCTCCTGGTAAATGCTTCAACTTTTGCGGATAAGCCACTTTCACTAGATAAACCCAAGCAACTAAAATAAAAATCCACGCCAGTGGTACACCAAATAGCATCCACTGAGCAAAAGTAATCTCAATCCCGTAAATTTCATTGATTGCCCCTGCTAAAAGTGTATTTGGTGGCGTTCCGATTAATGTCGCAATCCCGCCAAGTGAAGCAGAATAAGCAATTCCAAGCATCAGTGCTTTACCAAAACCAAAATTTTCTTTTGAGGTATCAATTGAAGCGTCATCTTTCAGCGCTTCTGATACTTGATAGATAATGGCCAAACCGATGGGTACCATCATCATGGCCGTCGCTGTATTGGAAATCCACATGGATAAGAAACCAGTAGCCACCATAAAGCCAAGAATGATGCGTTCTGTGTTTGTACCAATGACTGAAATAATCGTTAAGGCAATTCGCTTATGCAAATCCCATTTTTCCATTGTCAAAGCAATCATAAAGCCACCCATGAAAAGAAAAATTGTATCATTGCCATATGCCGAAGTTGTAGCGCTTACATCAAGCCCGTTGGTCATTGGAAAAAGAATAATGGGCAGAAGCGATGTTGCGGGAATCGGAATAGCTTCCGTAATCCACCAAGTCGCAATCCAAATAGTACTAGCCAGTATCGCTCTCGCTTCAGGCGGTAGTCCTTCAGGATTAAAAAAAAGCAAAGTTAAAAGAAATAGCAGCGGACCGAGAAACAAGCCAATTAACTGAGGTGTATTATAGCTGCGGTTTTTCTTACGTTCATCGTAAGATCCGGCATCTTCTGCCCGGTCACGATCATCAGGAATACCTGCTCCTGGGTTGGTAAAAAGACGAAATGTATCTTTGGCCTGATCATGCTTTTCCCACATCCAATTCCATGTTGCAGCAATCATACAATCCCTCCATTTTTTTCAGAATTTGTTGAATATTTATTCCTGTAATTGTATAGTTTTCTATCAATAGAAACAAGGTTAAAAACTAAGATAACTCTATTTTCCGCTAAAAAATTCCAAAAAAGAGAAGACGATTTAAAATCGTCTTCCCTCAACTCCTATATTGCTACCAGTTTTTGCTTTTATATCCCTAAGGCCTAAAAGTGAAACACTTAGAGCGCAAAAAGAACACCGTATCCAAAGTACACCGTCAGAAGAGACAGAAGAGCGAAAACCAAAGATTCAGAAGCGCCTCCTGTAGTAGCGGTTATTGGAAAACGAACCGTCCACTTGAATGGAAAAAAGAATTTAACGCCTCTTTTCGTTGCCATATCCAATACAATATGACTGATCATTCCTACTAACAATCCTGCTGAAATAGCTTCAACCGGCATGAATTTGCTTAGTAACCATGCGATTAGTGCCAGAAACAATAAACTATGCGTAAATGTACGGTGACCAAAAAGACCATTGATTATTTTTGAAAGAACAGGCAGGCTTCGTCCGATTTTGCTCCCGCCATGACAAATGTCTGGAATCACTGCCCCAAGCACACCTGCTCCTACTAAAAGAACTGGTTCATAGTTCGTAATTTGTGCAAAAGCAAGACTTGCTGTTATGCCACCGATAATATGTGTTTTACCCGTCATGCTTTTTTTCTCCTTTGTCGTGCTTTTTCAGTATCATTTTTATTATACTAAAAATCGTGTATGCTGAAGATAGGAAAATTACCTATGTATAGGAATTCATCCCTGTTAAATGAAAGAACGCGACTTTTCTACATCGCTTTGGGCATGGCTCTGGCAAGAAGGCTGGTTTGCGGAATATCGACAAGTGGCAATCATTAGTTCAACCTATATAGTTGTTTTTAGAGGAGGCGTTTTTATGGGAATTCATCGTTTTTTTACTTCATTGAATGATTTGGAACGAATTATTCGGGCACCTGGAATGTTTAAGTTTGAAGAACATAATGTTGCAGCACATTCCTGGAAAGTCAGTCAGTATGCTATGTTTTTTGCAACAATCGAAGAACGTTCCGGTCAAGAAATTGATTGGAAATCATTGTATGAGAAAACAATCAATCACGATTTCGCAGAGGTGTTTATTGGTGATATTAAAACACCTGTCAAATACGCATCTCCCGAATTAAAAGAAATGATTGCGAAAGTGGAGGAAGGCATGATGGAGAAATTTATCCTTCGTGAGATTCCAGAAGAATTCCGCGATGTCTTTTTCGACCGTATGAAAGAAGGAAAAGACGCAACGATTGAAGGACGTTTGCTGGAGATGGCAGATAAACTCGATCAATTTTACGAAGCTTTTGCAGAGTTAAAACGCGGGAATACCGACAAGGAGTTTGTTGTTATGTATCGAATTGCTTTGACTAAACTGCTCGGCCTGCCGCTACCTACGAGTGTTGGCTATTTTAAAAATGTTATGCTAGATGATGTAATTAATGAGGATACAGCCATTGATGTGAAAGAACTCACGCGTCAGATCATTGCTGAGCATTAAGCTTTACTCTATATTTAACGATAAAATTATGGTAAATTTAACTTCAACAACTACTTTCGGAGGTGAATCCCTTATTTAAGGGAATTTATTGGACCCCATACTTATATTGAATCTAGCTTTACTCGTCTTGCTAATCGCGTTAACGGCTGTTTTTGTCGGCTCGGAATTTGCCGTCGTTAAAGTCCGGATGTCGCGCATCGACCAATTGATTGATGAAGGAAACAAAAAAGCCGTACTGGTCAAAAAAATAACCAGTGATCTTGATTATTATTTGTCAGCTTGTCAGCTTGGTATCACTGTTACCGCTCTTGGATTAGGCTGGTTAGGGAAACCTACTGTTGAACGGCTCTTGCTGCCTTTGTTCGAAATGCTCGATGTTCCTTCTTCCGCTTCTACTGTCATTTCATTTTTTATCGCTTTCTCGCTTGTGACATTTTTGCACGTTGTCATCGGGGAAATGGCTCCAAAATCGCTAGCGCTTCAATTTGCTGAACGCATGACGCTATTATTATCACCTTTTCTCTATTGGTTTGGTAAAATCATGTATCCGTTTATTTTCATTCTGAATGGCTCTGCTCGTATTCTGTTACGGATTTTTGGTGTGGAACCTGCCAAAGAAGATCAAGCTCATTCAGAGGAAGAGTTGAAAATTATTATGGCTCAAAGCTTCCAAAGTGGGGAAATCAATCAAACTGAATTGTCTTATATGCAAAATATTTTTGCTTTTGATGAACGCAGTGCAAAAGATGTGATGATTCCTCGCACTCAGATGATTGCCTTTTCAGATGACTTATCAGCTGAGGAACTTCTAGCTGAAATCCGTGACCATCGTTTTACACGTTATCCTATCGCAAAAGACGGAGACAAAGACGATTTAATTGGATTTATCAATGCGAAAGAAGTGTTGACGCATTATGCTGTTAACGGGCATTTTGAAATGTTGGAACTTATTCACGATCTCCCTTATTTCCATGAAACAACACCGCTTCAAAATGCCTTAGTAAGAATGCAAAAAGATCGCACGCATATCGCTCTTGTCATCGATGAATATGGTGGAACTTCTGGTTTGATTACAATGGAAGATATACTAGAGGAAATTGTCGGAGAAATCCGAGATGAGTTTGATGAAGAAGAAGATGAGGAAATTATTAAGGAAAGCGAGACACGCTATCTTCTAAACGGACGCGTCCTGTTAAAAGATTTGGAAGAACGTTTCGATTTTGAGTTTGAAGACAGCGAAGATATTGATACGATTGCGGGATGGATACAACATCAGCTAATTGAAGCTGAGACTGGTGATCGCTTTGTAAAAAAAGGTTGTCAATGGTCTATTGTTGAAATGGAGAATCACCATATCTTAAAAGTCGCCTGTGATCTATTGCCGAAATAAGCTTTAAGGAGCTGTCTCAAAAGTCATTTTCATGACTTTTGGGACAGCTCTTTTTTGCATTTGTGAGAAAAGGCTGATGTCCATTCCGACGATTGCTACTGCAGGACCTCGATGAAATTTCGGGATTGTGGCATTGATCCTCAATCTCCTGAAAGTAGCCGGCATCCGCCAACTGCTTTCAGGGCACTCACTCTAAAAAAAGAAGAAGAAAAAAATTCTTTTTCTTCTTCTTTTTTTAGGGACTTATGGGACAGTTCCTTTTTTTCGGACTAAAATGATTTGTCGTGGCTTTGTAATTATTCTTTTATTACTATTTAAGGGTTAATGTATTCTTTAATAGGGCATATACAAAGTAACTAATTTTTTAAATGGAGGGCGTCATATGAGTAAAGCTATGGGATTTGTTAAAGAGCTCGGCAATGAATTCAAAAAAGATAACGCGACAACTCTAGCTGCAGCACAAGCTTATTATTATTTATTAGCCATTGTTCCTTTGTTGATTTTGCTGCTGGCAATTTTGCCTTATCTGCAAATTGATCCACAACGTGCCGTAGATTTCATCGGTACCATTCTACCAGGAGAAGTGGCTTCTACATTCCAAGATACAATTGTGAGTGTGGTCACTACGCCATCAGGTGGCTTGTTGACATTTGGTATACTGGGTACGCTTTGGTCTGCATCGAATGCGCTGTCTGCTTTTATTAATGCTACCAACCAAGCTTATGGCATTGAAGAAACGCGTTCGTTTATCAAATTGAAAGCAACAGCTATTGTGTTAACACTGGGCATGCTAATTGCGGTCATCGTTGCACTTATTTTACCTATCTTCGGTGGTACGATTATCGATATGATTAAATCGTTCTTTAATCTTCCTGAACAAACTGAAATCATTTTCCAAGTTTTACGTTGGGTCATTTCGATCGCAGTCATGAGTATGGTTTTGGCATTCATGTACAAATTTGCTCCCGATAAAAACTTTCCGTTTAAAGAAGTTATTATCGGAGCTGTCATCGCAACTGTTTTATGGCAAGTCGTGTCATTTGGCTTCTCCATCTATGTGTCAAACTTCGGCAGTTATTCCGCGACTTATGGCAGCCTTGGAGGACTCATTGTCTTGATGCTGTGGTTCTTCTTGACCGGTCTAATTTTAGTCATTGGCGCTGAAATAAACGCAATTTTGCATAGACGTCGACTAGCTGCTTCACCTGAAGCCGTCGCACAAGGTGAGACTTCTATCGAAAATACGGAATCCTCTATGAATAAATATTAAAAAAATCCCTTTCGCATTTATGTGAAAGGGATTACTTATGTGACCATCGTTTTATAGATTTAAATTCCGGGACGGTGTTCAAGAAAATTCCGATACATAAAGCCTTCTACTTCTGTAACTGTATAGTGTTTTTGTAGCGCGTCAATCAGGTTAGGAAATTCGGATGCATTATTAAGATCTGTAATGTACGAGGAAATTCCGTCAAAGTCTGATCCAATGCCCACTTGGCGAACTCCACCAAGCGAACAAAGATGATCGATATGACGAATCAAATCCGGTATTGTCGCTTGATCACTGTCTTTGTTAATAAACTGCGGACAAAACACGACATCGATCATTCCATTATTTTTGAACATCGCTCGAATTTGCTCGTCATTCAAATTGCGCGGATGATCGCAGAGAGCACGGGCGTTCGAGTGGCTGGCAATTGGATATTTTGCTAGTTCCATCACGTCCCAAAATCCATTTATGGATAAATGAGAAACATCAGTAAAAACATGCTGTTCATTATTAAGAAGAACTACTTCTTTTCCTAGCACTGTTAAACCTGCACCACGTGGATCGCCAACTCCATCAGCACATAGGTTGGCGTTGTTCCAAGTCAACCCTACTGACAGCACACCTAACCGGTAAAGATGGCGAAGTTTTGCCAAGTCGTTACCAAACGCATCCGCTCCCTCAAGCGTCA
Organism: Planococcus kocurii; assembly: GCF_001465835.2. Lineage (NCBI taxonomy): Bacteria > Bacillati > Bacillota > Bacilli > Caryophanales > Caryophanaceae > Planococcus > Planococcus kocurii. The sequence continues at coordinate 2,288,766 of NZ_CP013661.2, read as the reverse complement.
AAACCGCGCCAATTTCATCATCTTTTAGCCACTCGATGTCTTGCCAATTCTTGATGTGCTTCATCAGTGGATTTCCTCCAAGGATTTCACTATAAAAAAGATCGATTTGTTCGAGTGCATGCTGCCATTTTTCATCAGATGGAAAGTCTGGATGAACAAAAACAGCAAAAAACTGTACTTTTACACCTCCCGCTTTGAGCCGGTTGAAATTGGTATCCAGTAAATCTGAATGTTGGTAGTCTAACAACTCTCCGTTAAATAATGCGTTTCGTTTTGCTACCTGCAGCTTTAGAAGCGCATCACAATGTGTATCGAAAATTTGCATCTATTCATCTCCTTCTTCTCGGCATGCTTCGATAAACCCGTTGAAAATTCCGAGCGATGCTGAGTCTGCAACTCTTGCCATATTTTCAGGATGCCATTGCACTCCTAAAACAAAGAGGTGCTGTGTGCTTTCAATCGCTTCTACAATGCCATCACTCGACACCCCACTAATGATCAGAGGCTTAGGTACCAGTCGATTTGCCTGATGATGGCGGCTATTCACTTTTAACCGCCGCATCCCTGTTAATCGGTGCAGAAGTGTGCTTTCTCCGACCTCAACAAAATGAGAGCCGTGAAACCGTGGTGCTCTTTGCTGGTGTTGCACCAAATCTGCTGTTACTTGTGTAGAGATGTCCTGATACATATCGCCACCCACAGCAATATTTATTACTTGAGCTCCTCGACATACGCCTAATATGGGTTTGTTTAACGCCATTACTTTTTTGGCTAACGCTAATTCAAATGCATCACGAGACGGAATGATGACACCTAGGTTTGGATGTGGCTCTTCACCAAATACGGTTGGGTCAATGTCGTAGCCTCCTGCCAAAAACAAGCCATCAATATGTTCAGCAATTTCGTCAATGTCCGCTTTTTCCGTTAAGTGACAAAGCATGAATGGCAGACCTCCCGCCGCTAAAATTGCTTCAGTGTCAGCAATTTCGATACCATATTCATCCCGCCCTAGTTCAAGAGACGCGGTAAGACCAATAATTGGTTTCATTTATGTATACCCCCTCAAAAAACTGAATAGATTAAACATACAGACTTTCACTGTAGAATACTAGAAATTCGTTTATCAACATTCGTTTGAACAATCAGCAAAAAAACCTGCATGAGCTTTGACTCTTGCAGATTCCCACTATTTATATGCATATTTTCTAGTCGTTTTTTGTTCCACAGTCATCCACCCATTTGCAATTTTGTTGTATAAATTAACCGCTCTCCAACAAACATGCGGCATTGGACTCTACACAAACTAGTACTAAGCGATACTTTAATATCCTCGTATTCACCGTCTTCATTTTTCACTTTTCCAACTAATCGAGAAGTGAAATACAAGCCGACCTGCTCATCCTGTAAAACACCATCGACAAACAATTTTTCATTGGTCCATGTATTGATGACGCAAATTGTATGTTCCCTGTACTTCACTGTCCATACATGTTTCATCTACTGACCCCCCCATACTGCTTTTAACACTAGTATAACAGAAGTCTGAATAGTCAGTCGCCAAACATATTGCAGTAACCCTTTACGGTAATTTCTACATACAAAAAGCTGTAGCTTTCTCAAATGATTCGAGAAAGCTACAGCTTAGTGACAACCAGTAATGGTTGGTTATTTGATCAATTCCAACTCAACTGGAATGGATGCTTCTACTTCTTTACCATCAAGTGATTGAACAGCCGCTTCAACAGCCATTTCACCAATCATTCCAGGTTTTTGTGCAACTGTTCCAGCAAGACGGCCTTCTTCCACCGCTTTTACAGCATCTTCTGTAGCATCAAATCCAACTACGGCAATATCTTTTCCTGAAGCTTCTATTGCCTGAAGAGCACCTAAGGCCATTTCATCATTATGAGTAAACACTCCCGTAATGTCCGGGTTTGCTTGAAGAAGATTTTCCATGACGGATAAGCCTTCAGCACGGTTAAAGTTCGCGGTTTGCTTAGCCACAATATCCAACTTGTCTGCAGCGATGTTGTTAAAGCCTTCTCCGCGCTCACGTGCAGCTGAAGATCCTGGAACTCCTTCAAGTTCCGCAACTTTAGCGCCTTCGCCTACAATTGAAATAAGATGTTCTGCCGCCATTTCTCCACCCGCAATATTATCTGACGCAATGTGAGAAACGACTTCTCCACCCGCAGCACTACGGTCAACCGTAACGACTGGAATGTTTGCAGCATTGGCTGATTCAACTGCAGCTGCAACCGCTTCAGAATCAACCGGATTGATCATGATTAAATCTACCTCTTGCTGGATTAAATCTTCTACGTCACTTGCTTGTTTTGAAGCATTGTCTTGTGCATCTACTACAGTTAATGTTGCACCTAATTCTTTCGCTTTTGCTTCTGCACCTTCATTCAATGTAACAAAGAATGGATTGTTCAACGTTGAAATAGAAAAACCGATTGTGTAATCACCGTTTGCTTCGCCGCTGTCATCGCTTTCCTCATCAGAACTTGATCCCGGAGCATCCATTGAACAAGCCGCCAAAATCATCATTACCATTAACATGAACCCCAATTGCAATTTTTTCATTTTCCTACACCCCTTATGCTGTTTTTTTACGGTCCAGAAGAACCGCTAATAATATGACTGCACCCTTCACCACTTGTTGGAAGAAGGAAGTAACCCCGATAAGATTTAAGCCATTATTCAGTACCCCGATGATCAAGGCACCAATTAATGTACCCACAATCCATCCACGACCGCCTGTCAGACTTGTTCCACCAAGTACTACAGCTGCGATGGCATCAAGTTCAAACATCTCGCCAGCAGTCGGCTGAGCCGAATTCAACCGTGACGTTAAAATGAGCGAAGCGAGTGCTGCGAGTAACCCAAGCAGTGAGTAAACGTAAATTTTTATCCGATCTGCATTGATCCCCGATAAAATGGATGCTTCTTCGTTGCCACCTACTGCATAAACACGACGACCAAACGTTGTCTTTTTCAAGATGAAATACAAGATCCCGAAACTAACAATCATGGTTACTACTGGAATGGGAATTCCTAGAAAATATCCTTTACCTAGCATTTGGAAAGTTAAGCTATCGCCTAAGCCTGAAATTGGACGACCATCCGTGTATACCAATGTCAGTCCACGATAAATAGTCATCGTTGCTAACGTAGCGATAAATGGTGCAACTTTTCCTTTCGCAATAATAATTCCGTTAATTGCTCCAAGAACAGCACCAAGCAAAAGTCCGAGTAACATGGCGAAAATCGGATCGATTCCACTGGCCATCATTCCTGCTGTTACGGCACCCGTTAATGCAAGAGTCGAACCAACAGATAAATCGATGCCTCCTGTCAAAATAACAAAAGTCATTCCGAAAGCAATCAGCGCGTTAATGGATACTTGTCGGAGCACATTCATTAAATTGGATACAGATAAAAAGTCTGGATTTAAAATCGTGATAATTACCATAATAAGAATTAACCCAATAAATGGTGCTACCTTTTGAATTATGGATTGATGATTAGTCTTCAACTGCAAGTTTTCCACCTCCTGTAGCAAAATGCATGATTCGTTCTTGTGTCATTTCATGTTTGGATAAATCCGCTGTTATTTTGCCTTCATGCATGACTAAGACGCGATCAGCCATGCCGATGACTTCTGGCAACTCTGAAGAAATCATTAAAATCGCGACACCTCGTTCAGCTAGCTCATTGATAATCGAATAGATTTCTTTTTTCGCACCAATATCAACGCCGCGTGTTGGCTCATCTAAAATCAGCAGTTGCGGTTCAATGCCTAGCCATTTTGCAATCACTACTTTTTGCTGATTTCCACCACTTAACGATTTTGCGGCTTGGTTAGGTCCTGAGGTTCGGATTCTAAGACGTTTGACCATAGAATCATAAAGTTTACGTTCTTTGTCTTTGGAAATTAATCCGTTTTTGGAGATGGCTCCAAAATTGGTCATGCTCACGTTTTCTTCCACAGAAAAATCGACAACGAGTCCTTCTGATTTCCGATCTTCCGTTACATAACCAATACCCATTTCCTTTGCTTTTTTAGGTGTATCAAGCTTCACTTTTTTGCCGTCGAATTCAATGTCACCACGCTCAAATTTCTTATAACCGAACAGCGCCTGTGCCACTTCTGTACGACCTGCTCCCATAAGTCCAGCAATTGATAATACTTCACCTTTTCGCAGTTCAAAGGAAATATCTTCAAAGCATCCTTTTCGACACAAACCTTTTACAGCTAGCTTAATTTCTCCAAGTTCTGATCTCCGCTCTGGAAAACGTTCTCCAAGTTCGCGACCAACCATCATTTGGACAACTTCATCAAATGTAGTTTCACTAATTTTCCGCTCTCCAACAAACTCACCATCGCGCAAAATCGTAATTCGGTCACATAGTGAGAATATTTCTTCCATACGATGAGAAATATAAATAAAAGATACCCCACGTTTTTGAAGTTCACGAATCGTCTTAAACAAACTCTCGATTTCACGATCAGTTAATGCTGCAGTAGGTTCATCCATAATAATGACTTCTGCATCCACCGATAACGCTTTCGCAATTTCTACAATTTGCTGCTTTCCAACTGATAGTGTACTTGCCGGGTCAGCTGGATTAATATCCAATCCAAGGTCTAGCAGGATTTGGTGTGTCTTCTTTTCCATCTGTTTGTTTTTTAATATTCCTGTCCGGCCGATTGTTTCTTCGCGCCCAAGAAATAAATTATCTGAAATCGACAGATGAGGCAGAATGTTCAGCTCTTGATGAATTACCGCAATGCCTGCATTCTCTGCCTGCTTTGGTGAAGTGAAATTGACTTGCTGCCCTTTTACTTCAACCGTGCCTGAATCCCGCGTGTAAATTCCAGACATCACTTTCATCAAGGTTGACTTGCCTGCGCCGTTCTCGCCCATCAGCGCATGAATTTCACCTTTTTCTAAAGAAAAATGAACATTCTTCAATACTTTATTGCCATTAAACGATTTGGAGATATCCGTCATAGTAATCATCGTAGTCACCTGCCTTTTTAAAAAATAACGCCAGAGCGAAGGACAATATTGGCATACGGTGTCGCTTCTCCTGTGCGGATAATCAATTTTGCCTGGTTACTGAGAACTTTCAATTCTTCATGCGTAATATAATCAGCTTTTAACTTCTTCATAATTTCTTGCTCTACTTGGGGATTAGCGTTAGTTATTTCCCGCGCAATAAATGCAGCTTCTGCCTCAAAGTCTGCAAGAACAGCGTCCAATATCGTTAAAAATGCCGGTTCCCCTACTTTATAAGACAAATCGATGCATAAAACTCCTTTTGGAATGGGTAAACCACAATCACCAATCACCAGCAAATCAGTGTGCCCAAAAAGAGCCAATGCACCCGCTATGTCACGATTGATCATGCCGTGCTTTTTCATGAACGCTCACCTGTCATCCGCGCTTCGACAGCTGCTCGATTCGGCATACCGCCTTGTGCACCAAATTTTTCTACCGATAAAGATGCCGCAGCATTAGCAAAACGGACCGCTTCTTCAAACCCCTGGCCTTCTACTAATGCCGCACCTAGTGCACCATTGAATGTATCACCCGCTCCAGTGGTATCAACTGCTTTAGTAGAAAAACCTTTAACTAGGACATGCTTTTGTCCGTCATAAAACTGTGCGCCTTTTTGTCCAAGTGTGACGACAAGACGGTTTGGATATTCTTCCAGCGCCTTTTCCCAATTGTCACCAAAAATTTCTTCTGCTTCTGTTTCGTTTGGCGTTAGGTAGGTGCAATATGGTAGGAAATCAGCTGTAAATCCACTTGCAGGAGCTGGATTTAAAATACTCGGTACGCCATGTTGATGACAAATTTTTAATGTCTGCTGAATAACAGGAATCGGCGTTTCTAATTGCATAATAACCAAATCACTAGCCGCTAGTTGTTCAGTAAAAGCGACTATCTCTTCAGCTGTTACACTGTGATTGGCCCCTGGTACAACGATAATACGATTGTCTCCTTCGGATAGGAGAATATTGGCGATACCACTGGCACCATCGATTCGTTTGATTGATTCAACCTGAATCCCTTCGCTCTCAAGTCCAGCTACTAGTTCGGTCCCAAATGCATCTTGTCCGACTGCGCCTATCATCTGGACCTCATTGCCTAACCTTGCAGCTGCTACAGCTTGGTTTGCTCCTTTGCCACCTGGTACTGTCGTGTACAAAGTTCCTAGAGTTGTTTCACCTTGCTTTGGAAAGCGGTCTGTTTGAACGACCAAATCCATATTAATACTGCCAACTACAGTAATCATTCCACCACGCTCCTTGTTGTTCCTCGAATGACTAACTTCACCGGAACTTCATAAAAATTTTGTTCGATCTTCTTATTTTCAATGCGTTTAATCAAAACACGCGTTGCAACTGCACCCATTTTATAAACGTCTTGTGCGACCGTAGTCAATCCTGGTGATAACATCGCTCCCATTGCAACTCCATCAAAACCGACAATTTGCAATTCGTCGGGTACATGCTTTCCAGCAGTTCCTGCTGCTTTTAAAGCACCAGCTGCTGAAACGTCGCTACTGGCAAAAATTCCATCAATTAGCGGATTTTCTTGGAGTATGCGTTCAACAATTTTTTGTGAATCTGCAAAATGAAAAGGACATGTAACAACTTGATACCGCACATTCGAACGTTGAATGGCTTCCATAAATCCTTCATAACGATCGTTCGCCGGATTTAACTTCTCTGGACCTCTAAGAAATAGGATGTGTTTGCATCCCCTTTCTAACAGTGCATTCGTTCCCATGATTGCGCCTTCTTTGTTATTTGAAGAGACCGTTGGTATTTTCTCATTAATTGTTCGATCTAATGCCACAATTGGTACATTGGCGTTCGCATAATGCGGAGCATCTAGTTGGTTAGAAGTTACGATAAATCCAGCAATGTATTTTTTCTTTAATGTCTCAATGTAATTTTTTTCTTTTTCGGGATCTTCGTCTGAATTGCATAACACGACTGTATAGCCATAGGTTAACGCAACGTCTTCAACTGCTCGTGCAAGTTCCGGAAAAAAAGGATTGGTGATATCTGGCAAAATCAAACCAATCAGATTTGATTTTTTCGTGTTCAATGAGCGTGCAATCGGGTTCAGTTCGTATTTCAGCTCTTCTACTGCAACAGTTACCGCTTGAGCAGCTTCTGTACTGACATAACCGCTGTTGTTTAAAAACCGTGAAACTGTCGCTACTGAAACTCCTGCTTTTTTCGCAACGTCTTTGATAGTAGTCATGCAAAACGACTCCGTTCTTGTACCAATGTGTAACCGGTTACACATACTATATAATGGAGCGATTTTCTTGTCAATGTGAACATTTTCCATCTATCCAATCAAGAGCAATTGAATGCTACATACTTTTATCTACTCATGAAAAACGGGCTGTCTCAAAAGCTTATGAACAATGACTTGTGAGTCTAGCTCTTTTGTATGCGACAGAATCGGAGAATATTTACGGATGCTTTCCGTAACAAAAACCAACACAATTTTTGAAGATGAATAAGTGACACAAAATTGACGTAGAAAGTGTCTTCCGTCCGATCAAGGACAATCGAACTTTCCGGATATTTCACCTAAGAACCTTGAAAAGTGCACACCGAGTTCAGTAGTGTAACAGTGGCCCCTATTTTACATTCTCCATGAAAATTCAAAAAACAGACAGAGAAAAAGGAACTCCTTTTTTCTGTCTGTTTTATTTTAGAGGTTTATGAGACAGCCTCTGTCCTTGTTATATTAAGCATTCATGTTTTTTGTTCGTAACTCTCTATTCTTTTCAGTTTCTGCTACATAAACTGCACAGGCAGCGTCTCCTGAAATGTTAATTGCGGTACGCGTCATATCCAATAGACGGTCAATTCCGATTACTAAACCAATACCAGCAGGTGGAAGTCCAACACTGCTCAACACCATGGCAAGCATAATCAAGCCGACACCTGGAACCCCTGCCGTACCAATACTCGCTAACACAGCAGTTAATACGACCGTGACAAGATCCATCGTGGACAGTTCAACTCCGTATGCTTGTGCGATGAACATTGTTGCAACCCCTTGCATTATAGCTGTTCCATCCATATTGATGGTAGCACCTAGAGGTTGAACAAACGAACTAACAGACTTGGGCACACCTAATTTATCTTGAGCCACTTCCATCGAAATCGGCAAAGTTGCTGTACTACTCGATGTACTAAAGCCTACACTCATTGCTGGGGCGAAGTTTTTGAAAAACCAAATCGGGTTTTTCTTTGCTAAAAACTTAATCGTTCCTCCGTAAGTGAAGATTGCATGCACGAAAAGTGCAGCTAAAATCACCAACATATAAGATCCCATCGCTTTCATCGCTGAAAACCCTTGAGATCCAACCGCCGTAGCGATCAAACCAAATGTACCGTAAGGAGCAAATTTCATCACGACGCCAACTAAGTACATCATGACATCGTTGCCTTGTTCAAACAAATGGACAAGTCCTTTGGTCTTTTCGCCAAGAGCCGTCAATGCCAGTCCGATAAACACAGCAAAAACAATAATCTGCAGCATATTGCCTTCTCCTAAAGCCGCAATCGGATTGGTCGGAATCATGTCCAATAAAGTCTCACCAACTGAAGGCGCTTTTGTTACTTCAAACTCAGCAGAGGACAGATCAAAGTCTCCTGCAAGCCCAGGCTGAATAACAGCTGCTAATGATAGTCCTATAATAATCGCAATGGTAGTTGTCACCAAGAAATAAGAAACTGTTTTAATCCCAATACGCCCTAATTTGGCAGGGTCTCCAAGACCAGCCGTTCCGAGTATAATAGAAAACAAGACAAGTGGTACAACGAGCATATTAATCAAACTTAAAAATATTTGGCCGAGTGGCACAAATAAATAGGTATTTATTGCTTCAAATGATCCCGGTGTGAATAGGTTTATCAACAAACCAACGATCGCCCCAAGGATAAGTCCAGTCAACACTTTTACAGTCAATCCAGGTTTTTTCATCCATTTCCCTCTTTCATATCTAGACGTAAAAACTATTTTATAGGAAAGTACACAGTCCGCACAACTTTTAAGTAATTCACCGAATATACAGTTTCTTAAAACAAAATTATTATTTTGAAATACAAAAAAACTATGTAAATTAAGGTACATTTACATAGTTTTCGAATTAACAACATGCCGTTTGCATCTTGTCTTTTCCTATTAAACTATAACTCGTTACGTGGAATCCCCTTTGATGAAGCAGACGAGTCGCCAAGTTTTTCTCTAGTTGGTTTTCTGCAATCAAATGGATAGATTTTTTCGGTATTTCTCGATAACCTCTTGTGAAATAGGATATAGGAAGATTAAAGGCTCCAGAAACCAATTCTTTATCGGATACGTTATAGGCGCGGACATCCAACAAAGCACAAGAGTCAGCGTCAATTTGATCCAGCTGCTCTTGTTTTATTCCGTGGACCGGCATGTGTCTTTTATAGACACTGTGGGCTACCATGGAAACTGGCAACCCAATCAGCAGTGCACTTGTTATCATTTCATCGCTCCTTTTTCACAAGTTAATCTTATGATTTTTAATTTCTCTCAAACTTCATAGCTAAACCGATAGTTCTTCTTTCCACTTTGAATAGCCACCTGAAAGGTTAACCAAATCATCAAAACCATTCGCTTTAAGAAGACTTGTAGCAATCGCTGAACGCGCTCCAGACTGACATTGTACAATAATGGTTTTACTTGCCGGAACTTCATCCAATCGTTTTTTTAATGTACCGATCATAATGTGATTGGCTCCTTCAATATGACCTTCATCGTACTCAGATTGATTTCGAACATCCAGCACATTGGCTTTGCCGTCTTTGATCATTTCTTTCGCTTGTTCAGGAGACACGCTCTTATATGATTCTAGTTCTCCCGCTTCTTCAATTAGCTTCGAAACATCTCCGTAGCTAATTTCTCCGTCAATACCGACAGAGCGCAATACCCCAACCACTTGTTCTAATGACTCCGGATTTAATAGCAGGTAAAGCGGCTTGTTGTAATCCACGATCCACCCAGCCCAATTGGCAAATGATTGATTGAACGGAATGTTAATCGTTCCAGGAATATAGCCATTGCCGAATAGAGCAGAAGCACGTAAATCAACAACTTGCTGTCCATCCGCAATTAGTTTCTTCAACTCATCTGCAGACCCAATCACTTGCGGTTTTGGTAAATCTTTCATTAACTCTACACCTGTTTTATTCACTGATTTCATCACAGCGAAGTAAGCAGGTGGTTCAGGTTGACCATCCAATAATTCTGTTTGGAACGCTTCAAGTTCGTCGTATTGCAATGCCCAGTTAAACATTTTCTCATAACCTACAGTAGTAGAAGGTACGGCGCCAAGCGCTTTACCACATGCACTTCCTGCACCATGAGCTGGCCACACTTGAAGATAATCTGGTAGTTTTTTAAAGCGCTCAAGTGATTCGAACATATCTTTAGCGCCTGCTTTAGAAGTTCCTTCGACACCTGCAGCTTTTTCAAGTAAATCTGGTCGACCAACGTCTCCTACAAACACAAAGTCTCCAGTGAAAATACCCATTGCTTTATCTGCCGAACCACCGCGGTCTGTTAGTAAAAATGAAATACTTTCTGGTGTATGGCCCGGGGTGTGCATCACTTCAAAAATCAAATTCCCGATTTTAAACTGATCGCCACCTTTTACTAATTGGTGATGTAAATGATTGATATTTTGATATTTCCAATCTGCATCACCTTCGTCAGACAGATATAATTTTGCACCAAAACGATTTTCAAGTTCACGTGAACCTGAAACAAAGTCCGCATGGATATGTGTTTCAAGAGCACCGACAATATTCAAGTTTTCTTTTGCAGCAAGCTCTTCGTAAGCACTTATATCGCGCATTGGATCTACTACTACTGCTTCTCCTGTTGCCTGGCAGCCTACTACATATGAAGCGTGCGCTAAATTATCATCGTAGAAATATCTTAATAACATATCATCAATTCCCTTCAATCATTTTATAAACTCAATATACCACCAGGGGTATATAAAGTAAAATATTCTGCTTATGGAGAAGATTTGACAATCCCCTAAAGCTTTAAAATGGTCTCTAGCCTGAACTCTTTAAACTTAAACACCTTTACATATAAAAAAATCATTAGTAGGAACAAATAGAGACCCTATTTGTTCCTACTAATGATCTGATTGGAGGAATAATCTTTCAAAAGAATTCACGATTATTTGCGCCTGCCCTTAATCCAATATGTTTATATTCTGGAGTGAAAACCGATGATTTGATTGGACAAGCAATTTGTTTTTGAAATCCGTTTTGTAAATCTGGTACATCTACGAACATCTCTCGCTCCATCGAATGCGGGTGATGCATTACTTCTTCTAATGTCAGTACGGGTTCTACACATGCTTCAATTTCACCGAAAATCTCGTTCCACTCTTTAAATGTCTTGTTTAAAAATGATTCTTTTACAGCTTGTTTAAAGTCAGCGATGTCGTTTGGTTTTTGGCTCATAGACAGTTCAATTAAATCTGTTCGACCTAGCCCTTCACATAATAGAATACGGAATTTCGGTTCTAGGCTACCGACTGAAACGTATCGATCGTCTTTAGTTTTAAAATATCCATAAAATGTACCGCCGTTTAATAGCATTTTTTCGGGTGCCGGTTTTTCTCCATCCACCAAATAAGGAGCAGCCGCTATAGCGTTTAATGACATACTACAATCTGTCATGCTAATATCCAGTGATTGCCCTTCACCGGTTCTTTCGCGGTAGATAAAAGCAGATAAAATACCAATCGCCGCATGCAAAGAGCCTCCTGCAATATCTGCAATTTGCGTTCCGACATTTGCCGGTCCGTCCCGTTCCGTACCTGAATAACTTGCTAGTCCAGCGATCGACACATAGTTAATATCATGACCAGGACGATCACGGTATGGACCTGTTTGACCAAACCCTGTTAACGAACAGTAAATGACTCTAGGATTTATTTTTTTTAATTGTTCATAACCTAGACCTAGTCTGTCCATTACACCAGGTCGAAATTGTTCTAATACAATATCGTACTCTTTTACAAGTTCTTTGAGTTTTTCGATTGAAGTTTCGTCTTTTAAGTTTAACGCAATTGATTTTTTAGAACGATTGAGGTAGTTTTCCATTGATGTTAATTTTTCTTCTGTTGGTCGTTGCACATGCAAAACTTCAGCGCCTAAATCTGCTAACATCAATGTCGCAAATGGACCTGGCAATAACGTTGAAAAATCGAGTATTTTTAAATTGTTTAAAAGTCCCATATACCTCTTCCTTTGCTAATAAATTGACGTTTATTTTATTCCTAAGTTTTTAGCAATAATTACTTTCATGATTTCGTTTGTACCGGCATAAATAGATGTCACTGCCACATCACGATAACGTCTTGCAATCTCGTATTCTTCTGTATAACCATATCCGCCGTGCAATTGCATACATTCAATGGCAACTTTTTGCGCTAAATCCGTGGTCCACCATTTTGCCATCGATACTTCTGTCACGATATCTGTTCCAGCCATATGATTTTCAATCAATTTATCGACGAAAGCACGACCAATTTGCAGCTCTGAACTGAGTTCAGCCAACTTAAATTGCGTGTTTTGAAATTGACTAACTCTTTTTCCAAAAGCTTTTCTTTGCTTCACGTAATCCATCGTAATGTCTAACATTCTTTCGATCGACGCTATACTCGAAATAGAAATAATCAATCTTTCTTGCTGTAGTTTTTGCATTAAGTACAAGAAGCCTTTTCCTTCTTCACCTAATAGATGACTGCTAGGTACACGGACGTCATTAAAAATTAACTCACTTGTATCATTTGCATGTTGTCCTACTTTTTCTAGCTGTTTGCCTTTTGTAAATCCAGCTGTACCAGCTTCTACCACAATTAAACTAATTCCTGTGTGGCCTGGCTCTGCAGTTGGATCTGTTTTGCAAACAACGATTGCGATATCCGCACTATAGCCATTCGTAATAAACGTCTTTTCCCCATTGATGATATAATCATCGCCATCTTTTATCGCCGTTGTTTTAATAGCCGCTAAATCAGAACCTGTATTTGGCTCAGTCATCGCGATACACGAAATAATTTCTCCAGTTAATGATTTCGGCAGCCAACGTTGCTTTTGCTCTTCAGACCCATAAGATTCAATATACGGAATAACGATGTCATTATGGAGTCCAGGTCCCGTTAACCCGGTACCTACTTTTTCAAATTCCTCTATAAACACGGTCGCATAACCAAAGTCAGCATTTGCACCCCCATATTTTTCATCTACTTGAGGGCAAAGAAAACCTTGTTTCCCCATCTTCTCCCAAAAAGATCGTGGCACCATTTTATCTTTTTCCCATTGATCAAAATGAGGAACCGCTTCTTTTTGCAAAAACTTCTTTAATGCATCCCGATACATTTCATGGTCTTCGGTCAGAAAAGATCTCTTCATCATAAAAATTCCTCCCACACTTCTCCACTTATTTTATTAGCGATGCTTGAATACAGGTTTGCGTTTTTCAATAAATGCAGTTATGCCTTCTTTGGCATCTTCTGTCGCAAATAGTTCTTCGAATAATTTCTCTTCTAGCGCCAAACTTTCACTCCATGATTGCTCATCCATCACATTTACAAGCCTCTTGAGTCGAGACAAAGCTTGTAGAGACTGTCTTGCAAATTTTTCAGCGAGTTTCGTTCCTGCTGCTAATCCTTCTCCTTGTGGAACAACCGAATTCACAATTCCTAAACGCTCTGCTTCTGTTGCTGACAGCGAATCACCCGTGAATAATAGTTCTTTTGCTTTAGCAGGACCCACCAATCGAGGTAATCGTTGTGTGCCTCCTGCACCCGGAAGCAAGCTAAGTTTCACTTCAGGCAAACCAATTTGAGCATGTTCTTCTGCTATCCGGATGTCACACGTTAATGCGAGTTCAAGTCCACCGCCAAGTGTATAGCCGTTTAATACAGCAATTGTTGGTTTTGGGAGGTCTTCAATCATGTTAAAAATTTCATGAACTGTAGGTCCTTCCTCGGGCTTGGTAGATGTTCTTTCCGGAAATTCTTTAATGTCTGCTCCTGCAACAAAGGCTTTGTCTCCCCGTCCCGTCAAAATAATCACAACCACTTCTTCATCTTCTTTTAAAGCAGAAAACACTTTATTTAATTCTCGAATAACCTGCTGATTCAACACGTTCATAGGTGGATTGTCGATAAATATTGTTGCAATTCCAGCATTTTTTTCTACAGATAATAACTGCGTCATGTTATTTATTCCTCCTTCGTAGTTAACAAAATCTAGCTCATCCAAAAAAGCTATTTTAACGAGGTTGCATGCGAATCGCACCGTCTAATCGAATCGTTTCACCGTTCAACATGGGATTAATAATAATAGAATTAACCAAGCAGCCAAATTCTGAAGCTTTCCCTAAACGAGATGGGAACGGCGTCATTTTCCCTAATGCATCTACTGCTTTTTCTGGTAGCCCCTGGAAAGCGGGTGTATCAAAAAGGCCTGGAGCGATTGTCACAACACGCACGCCTACTGAAGACAAATCACGAGCAATAGGCAATGTCATTCCAACAATCCCACCTTTTGAAGCACTGTATGCCGCTTGACCAATTTGACCATCATAAGCAGCTACTGAAGCTGTGTTAACGATGACGCCTCGCTCTTCGTTTTCATTTGGTGTGTTTTCCGACATTCTTTCAGCTGTAAGGCGAATCATATTAAACGTACCGATTAAGTTCACTTCTAAAACCTTAGAAAATGATTTCAGACTATGTGGACCTTTTTTCCCCATTGTTTTTTCCGCAACGCCAATACCTGCACAATTTACTAACGTGTTTACGTAACCAAACCTTTCTACCGCTTGATCTAACGCTGCCGTTACACTTGCTTCATCTGTCACATCAGTTTTGCAAAATATAGCTGCTTCACCTAATTCTCCAGCAAGTTCTGTTCCCAACTCTTCTTGCAAATCGAAAATAGCTACTTTCGCACCGCTGTTAACTAAATTCCGAACCGTTCCTGCTCCCAATCCAGATGCCCCGCCCGTTACTACAGCTACCAGTTTACTTAAATCCATTTTCTATTCCTCCATTTTCTATTTCAGAATGTAAGACAAGTCTCATTAAATAACTAGCGCTTGTCTCGGCAAAATCATCAAGATTTTTTTCTCCATCTTCTGAATACCATTCAATCATCCAGTTCATGGCCCCAAGTATAAGATTTCGAACGATTTTTATGTCTACTGGCAGAAAAACTCGCTGTTTGACACCTCCAGCAATAAGTCGATCAAATAGTTGCTCGTAATCATTTCGAAGCGCAAGAATATGCGCTAATTGTTCCCCATCGAAAAAAGATTCCTTTTTAGTTACTAATTCAAATTCGCCTCTTTCGCGTAATACATACACGATATGCACAACCATCGCTTGGTGTAATTTTTCTTTAAACGGCACGTTTTGTTGTTCTACTTTTTCGATATTGGCAATGCTTTCGTTTAGCAATAAGATGAAACATTGATACAACAAGTCTTGTTTATTATCGAAATAATAATAAACAGAGCCTTTTGTCATTAACAAGGTAGCAGCAATTTCTTCCATGGTCGTTCCTAGATATCCTTTTTCTGTGACGATCGCAGTCGCCGCTTTAATAATGTCTTCTTTTTTCTTCGCAATTTTTTGTGCATGTAATGACATGAGAATCCCTCTTTCTTATAGAATAGATCCATCCTGCACTATCCCTAGAAATACGCCTATAATGTAAAATCAATATCCGTTCTATTTTTGAATACACGTTCAAAAATAGAATAAAAAAATAAGGAAATAATAGTATTCATATTTTTGAGCTTTTCCTATTACTTCCTATTCCAAATGTTAACCTAATTGATACATGGTCGTTACACATGCTCCGCCAAGCCCTAAATTATGTTGAAGTGCAATTTTTGCTCCTTCAACTTGACGTTTGCCTGCTTGTCCACGCAATTGCCATACGAGTTCTGTACATTGGGCCAATCCGGTTGCTCCAAGTGGATGTCCTTTTGACATTAATCCACCTGATGGATTGATGACGTATTTTCCTCCGTGTGTATTGTTCCCATCACTGATAAATTTTTCTGCCTCTCCTTCACAACAAAGTCCAAGCCCTTCATAAGTGATCACTTCATTTGGTGTGAAACAATCATGTAATTCGATAACATCAATATCTTGCGGTCCAAATCCGGATTTTTCATAGACAATCTTTGCTGCACGCTGCGTCATTTCAGCACCCACGAGTGTCATTGGATTTTCATAAGTAACGACCGTATCCGTCGTCATCGCTTGACCAATGATTGTAACCGCATGCTCTACACCGTGTTTTTTCGCAAAATTTTCACTACATACGATAGCAGCAGCTGCGCCACAAGTTGGTGGACAGGCCATGAGACGAGTTAATGTTGGATACAACAGTGGTGCATTCATGACTTCTTCAATCGATAGTTTATTGTTGAAAAGAGAATATGGATTCAAAACAGCATGATTTCGCGTTTTGACGGCTACTTTCGCAAAGATATTTGGGTTCGCTCCATATTTTTCTAAATATGCACTACCAGCTGCGCCAAACATTTTAATCGCTTCCGGAGAATTCGGGATATTCGGATCAATTTCTTCCAAACGATCTATCATCCAGCCGAGTGGTGGCGTGCGATCTTCCCAAACACTTCCTAGGGCCCCTGGTTTCATCTCTTCAAAACCAAATGCCAGGGCACATTCGACTTCACCAGATTCAACAGCTTGACGAGCCATGAACAATGCGGAAGAACCTGATGAACAGTTGTTATTCACATTAATAATCGGGATACCCGTCATTCCAATATCATATAATGCTCGTTGGCCGCAAGTGCTGTCTCCATAAACATATCCAGCAAAAGCTTGTTCCACTTCTCGGTATTCAATTCCTGCATCTGTAAGTGCACCTTTTACTGCTTTAGCAGCCATCACTTCGTAGGGTTCATTTGTTCCTGGTTTCGAAAACTTAACCATATCTACACCAAGTACTCGGGCATTTTTTTTCATTTTATCCCTCCTTGTTTATCCGTCAGTATTGATGACAGGTAAGTTATTCTGATGCAGAAGAAGCCAGTGAGATGTTCGATTCAAGCTTGACCTCACTGTCCTTCTATACATGCTATTCTGCATTTATCACTTTTTTACCGATTCTCTTAGTTTGTATTTCATTAGCTTGCCAGAAGTATTACGAGGCAACGCTTCTACAAAGACAACTTTACGCGGGATTTTATATCCCGATAAATGTTGTCGGCAAAAAGCTTCAAGTTCATCCAGTTCAATGGTCTCGTTTGGCTTGCTTGCAATAACAGCTGTTACGATTTCACCCCACTGCTCATCAGGTGATCCGATTACTGCGACATCTGCAATTTTCGGATGAGTTCCTAAAACGTTTTCCACTTCTACAGAATAGACATTCTCTCCACCTGTAATAATCATGTCTTTTATGCGGTCTACAATATAGATGTAGCCATCCTTATCTCGGTAACCTAAATCACCTGTGTATAACCACCCATCTCTAAGTGTTGCGGCAGTTTCTTGAGGTTTTTTATAATATTCTTTCATCACCGTATCACCTTTAAGAACAAATTCTCCCACCACGTTGGGTTCTGTTTCTTGTCCTTCCGGCGTAACTAACTTAGCTTCTGTGAACAATAGCCCGTCTTTACCAGAAGCACCCACTTTTTCTTTATGATCTTCCGGCGATAGGTATATGCCTGATGGTCCACCTTCTGTTAATCCACACAAGCTGTAAAAATTGTTCGAGTTAAAGAATTTCATCGTCTGATTGACCATTTCTCTAGACATCGGAGCTGCGCCATACAGGAACCGTTGAATAGAAGAAACATCGTATTTTTCTCCACCTGGGAATTCGATTAAGAATTTGAACATCGTTGGAATGGCAAAAAGACTAGTAATCTTATATTTTTCGATATCTCGTAACATGGCTTCTGGATTAAATTCTTTATGGATTACATTGAATCCACCTAACAAAAAACTACTCGTCATACAAATAACCAATTGAGCCGCATGGAATAAAGGTGCTACATGAATAAATCTTTCGCGCGTGTTATAACCGAGCAATCCAATACACCCAACAGTTACATTCAAAACGCGCTGGTGATCAAAAACCGCTCCTTTTGGGTTACCTGTTGTTCCTGATGTATATAAAATATGAAGATCATCCGTGTTGTTGATTTCGACAGCCGGTTCAGCACTATTTTTTGATAATACATCTTGCAAAGAGAGACTGCCTTTGTTTTCTGCTGTTTCTACTGTAATCACTTGGCGAACTGCAGGAATCGTACGGCTAGCATCGTGAATCATTTTTTCATATTCTTGATCACAAATAACAAAAACACTATCTGATTGATCCAGAATATAATTCGCTTCTCGTGCAACTAGTCTGAAGTTCATCGGCACAATCACTGCACCTGTTTTAGCAACTGCATAATAAGAAATTGCAAAGTAATCCGAGTTTTTCATCATCAATGCGATTTTTTCTCCTTTTTTTATACCCAAAGAGATTAAACCGTTAGCAAGCTGATTAACCATTCTATTGAATTCATGATACGTATATGACCTGTCTTCAAAAACAAGTGCTGGTTTATCTGGATGTCTTAATGCGTTTTGTGCTAAAATGCTGACAATATTCATGTGTTCCCCTCCAATGATAGTTTCTGATTTAACGATATGAATTCCTTAAAAGTGAAGTACTTAATAACTCCTCTTACTTTTTGACTCTGTGAAATGTGACAGTAAAGAATTCGAGGTTATTCGACTTGAATTTGATGGATGGTTAATGCTCGTCCTCCTATCACACCTCCTTTATTTCACAGTTGTTATTTCTTCTAATTGTTCGCGTAGTTCAAGGCGGCCAACATCCCGCAAATGCACTTGGTCCGGACCATCAACTAAACGCAGAGCACGAGCATTGGCGTAATGTGCTGCTAACGGAAAATCTTCTGTGAGTCCAGCTCCGCCGAAAACCTGTATCGCACGATCAATCACATTAATGGAGACGCGCGGCACCGCAATTTTGATCATGGCGATTTCTTTACGTGCCGATTTCACCCCACCTTCATCGATTTTGTGAGCTGCATGCAAAGTCAAAAGACGCGCTTGTTCAATTTCAATTCGGCTTTCTGCAATAATTTCTCGGATGACGTCTTTATCAGCCAGCGTAGATCCAAACGCTTCTCTGCTATCCGCTCGTTTGCATAACAGTTCAAGTGCACGTTCTGCAGCACCAATCGCACGCATGCAATGATGAATGCGTCCGGGTCCTAAGCGTCCTTGAGCAATTTCAAAGCCGCGTCCTTCACCCAGCAACATATTAGATACGGGAACACGTACATTGGTGTAGTGTACTTCAGCATGACCTTGTGGTGCATCGTCGTATCCAAAGACTGTCAGTGGTCGGATGATTTCGACTCCAGGTGTATCAAAAGGCACGAGAATCATCGATTGCTGCTGGTGTTTTGCTGCATTTGGATCTGTTTTACCCATAACAATTGCAATTTTACAACGAGGATCCATTGCTCCAGTTGTCCACCATTTTTTCGCGTTAATCACGTATTCATCGCCGTCGCGCGCAATGCTACTTTGAATATTAGTAGCATCAGAAGAAGCAACAGCAGGCTCGGTCATCGAGAAGCACGAACGAATTTCTCCGCGCAGTAAAGGCTCAAGCCACTGCTTTTTCTGCTCATCTGTTCCGTATTTCACAAACACTTCCATGTTTCCAGTATCTGGTGCATTACAGTTAAACAACTCAGGTGCAATTAACGAACGTCCCATAATCTCGGATAAATGAGCGTAGTCATAATTCGATAATCCAGCTCCGTATTCGGGATGGTCCAAAAACAAATTCCATAACCCTTGTTCTTTTGCTTTTTCTTTCAGTTCTTCAATAATCGGTGCAATGGTCCAGCGATCCTCTGCTTGTTGTCGATATTTCTCAACTGTAGCTTCGTTTGGATACACATAATTTTCCATAAACCTTAGTAATTTTGTTCTTAACTCATCTGCCTTCGGGGATAACTCTTTCAGCATTTATGTTTCCTCCAATTTTTTATTATGCTTTAAATTTTTTAAAAGTCAGAATTTCTTACTAAGAAACTTTTTGAAAGCCCTTACATTTATCTCTAAATAAAAAGACGAAATATTTATACTATTTCTTCAATTTTAGTATAGTCGTTCTATTTTTGAATTACAAGTCAAATTCCAAATTATCAGATTATAATCCGTAAAAAAGAAACACTTTGATTTTACTCAAAGTGTTTCCTTAGATCGTTAAACAAGGTAATACCTCACTCTTACTTATAAAAAGAAGATAAGAAGACTCGGTTCCAGCCTCGCGGAACCGTAAGATAAGCTTCGGAAAATATCGTTAACTATACTTTTTCAGAATTATCCATCTAAATCTACATTGTGATAAACTTGCTGAACATCTTCCAGGTCTTCAATTGCATCAATCATTTTCTCAAATTGTTCCTGTGCATCTTCCGTCAAGGGTAATTCGTTTTGAGCAAGCATTGTCAATTCAGCTACAGTGAATTCTGTAATGCCGGCAGTTTTAAACGCTTCTTGCACTAAATGATATTGATCAGGTTCTGCATAGACAATAACTCCGTCTTCTTCTTCCATAATGTCACGCACGTCAACGTCCGCTTCCATCATCAACTCAAGAACTTCGTCAGCTGTTTTGCCTTCAATACCAAATACCGCTGTGTGATCGAACATATAAGCAACTGAACCACTGACGCCCATATTGCCTCCGTTTTTGCCAAAAGCTGCACGGACGTCTGAAGCCGTACGGTTAACGTTATTTGTCAAAGTATCTACGATGACCATTGAGCCGTTTGGTCCAAATCCTTCATAACGTAATTCGTCGAAGCTTTCTTCTGATCCACCTTTAGCTTTGTCCACTGCTCGATCGATAATTGCTCTCGGAATGCTATACGTTTTTGCTCGTTCCAACACTACTTTTAAGGCTTGGTTTGATTCTGGATCTGGTTCGCCTTGTTTGGCTGCTACATATATTTCACGTCCGAATTTCGCGTAAATTCGGCTTGTGTTGGCATCTTTAGATGCTTTCTTTTCTTTAATATTATTCCATTTACGTCCCATTAAATTTCCTTCTCTCTATAATGTCTTACACTAGATGATAGTTACTAACTACTATTATAATACAAATCATTTAAATGTAACGTATTTCGCGGTTAAAAAAAGCAGTTTTTATCCATTTAAAGGATATCACTGCCCGTTCTAACGTATGGTTGTAGAATTTCTTTAGTTTATTTGATAAGGAGTTTGTTGATGAAAATAATTTGGTTTAACCACGTTGTTTCTGTAAGGTTTATGAAAAATGTGAGTTGTTGCTGGAGACATGGGCGGAATCAGCCAAGCCCAGTTGCCGGTTACATCTCGTCCTTCTGCTTGTTCTTTTTTCTCAAAATTTTTAAATTGCTTTGCTGCTGTATGATGATCGACAATGGTCACACCAGCTTTATGAAATGATTCCAATACCGCGATATTCAATTCAACTAAAGCCTTGTCTTTCCATAGAGAACGGTTTGACTGTGTATTTAAGTTCATCAATTTTGCTAGTTCTGGCAAGGCATTATACCGATCTTCATCCGCTAAGTTTCTCGCACCAATTTCTGTTCCCATATACCAGCCGTTAAAAGGCGCTACTTGGTATTTAATGCCTCCAATTTCAAGCAACATATCCGAAATAAGCGGTACTCCATACCATTTCAAACCGAGCTGTGAAAATGCTAAGATTTCTGGATGATCGATTTCAACTTCTTTAATCGATTGTCGTGGAATTTCTTTTAATGCAGGCTCACGGTTTGGCATTTCTATCACTAATGGCAAAATATCAAAAGCTGTTCTTTCTCCTTGCCAGCCAAGCTTTTGACATTGTTTAGTGAATTCTATCGAACTTGAATCTCCAATAATACCGTTTTCAGTTTCATATCCTGCATACCGAACGAGCTGATGGTTCCATAACCTCATCGGTTGCTCATTTTTTGTGGCCGGTCGAAAAATGGTAATGGCTGGACGAATCTTTCCATCGTTTGTTGCAAAATCAATATGGCGAATTAGTGCATCGAAAACACCTTCTGCAGATGTTTGATGTCGTTCATCAAAATTGTTAGTGAATTCCAAAATAACCTACCAATACAGCGATTGTTATTACGCCACGCCATCCGTGCACCGTGTTCTAATTCTTCATAACTGTGTGTATAAGTCCCCGTATTGGTGATTTCCATTTTGACTTCAAGCAATCTATCTGCTTTTTGGTGTTCACTCTTGCCCAGTTCATCAAAACAAATACTTATATAGTCAATGGCTTCTTCCCATAAAGACATAGTCAAATTGCTGATTGTCATTGTTTTCACTCCCTGCACATATAATAGCATCCACGCTTTGTAATGTTCAGTGACAGAATTCTGAACTCCCTATGTTTTTGTTCATTTTTCCAGTACACTTGAACAAACTAAAGAACTTGTCAGGAGGAGCTTACACTGATGGTCAAAGCGATTTTTTTCGATTTAGACGATACCTTGTTGTGGGATAAGAAAAGTGTTGAAAAAGCGTTCCAGGAAACGTGTAGTTTTGCCGAAGAACTAACTGGTCAAGACTGTTCCGGTTTGGAAACAGCGGTAAGAATGGTAGCAACTGAGCTTTACGCAGGATATGGTACATATGCTTTCACCAAAATGATTGGCATCAATCCTTTTGAAGGTCTATGGGGAAACTTTGACGATCAAGGTACAGATTTTCAACAGATGAAAACCATCGTGCCAACTTATCGCCAAGATGCTTGGACGCTTGGTTTACAGCATATTGGTATTGAAAACTGTGCTAAGATCGGTAGTCAACTAGCCGACTTTTTTCCGAAAGCACGTAAAAGAAATCCTGTACTGTATGAAGAAAGCTTAAAAGTATTGGCAGACTTGAAAGAACATTACCAATTGCTCTTATTGACCAACGGCTCGCCTAGCTTACAGCAGCTCAAACTTGAAATCACACCTGAAATCGCACCATTTTTTGACCACATTATTGTCTCTGGTGCGTATGGAAAAGGCAAACCCGATCCGAGTATTTTCCAGTATGCCTTATCGAAATCTAATGTTCTAGCCGAAGAAGTGCTGATGGTTGGCGATAACTTAATGACGGACATCATCGGTGCTGAAAAAGCAGGGATTCGCTCTGTTTGGATCAACCGCGAGCAGAAAGCGCCCCATGAAACAATCATTCCAACTTACGAAATTCAACATTTAGAAGAATTGCTTCAGTTATTAGAACAACTGTAATCAAAAAGCGAGAAATACGTGACTATTCATAACAAAGCGTTTGTTACACTAGCAATTAGCCGATCTTTCCAGGAATAGCAAAAGGGCTGTCACCAAATGTCATAAAAAATGACTTATGGTGACAGCCCTTTCTATTTATTATAAGTTGATAGCAGTAACGCCTTGGATTTCATCTAATTTTGCTAATTTCGCTAAACTACTTGTGTCTGCTGGTTTATCAATAGACAACATCATAATCGCATCTCCACCAATAATTGAACGCCCTACTTGCATAGTAGCAATGTTGACATCCTCAACGCCTAGTAGCGTACCCACGCGACCAATGACACCTGGACGGTCATTATGGCGAACGTACAAGAGATGACCTTCTGGCACGACATCCACTAAATAATCATCCACTTTAACGATGCGAGCTCCTTGTCCATTTAATAAAGTTCCAGCCACTTTTCTAACGCCATTCGCAGTCTTTACTTCTACTGTGATTAACGTCGTAAAGCCTTTTGATTCTGTAGTCTTTTGTTCAGTAACGACAATACCTTTTTGATTGGCAAGGTACAAGGCATTCACATTATTAACTTGTTTACCAAGATGACGCTTCAACATGCCTTTTAACATGTTACGCGTTAACGGCCTAACATCCATATTAGCTAATTCTCCAGCATAGCGTATGGTGACTTCTTCAGCAGTGGCACCTGTCAGATCCGTCAAAAAAGCACCCAATCGCTCTGACAAATCAAAATAAGGTTCAATTTTTTTCATAATTTCTTTCGGTACGGATGGCAAATTCACTGAATTCCGGACAGTTCCTGTTGTAAAGTAACTGACGACGTCCATACTGACATCCACTGCTACGCTTTCTTGCGCTTCAAACGTACTCGCACCCAAATGGGGTGTTGCAATAATTTCAGGCAAATCCAATAAACGAAAATCAACCATCGGCTCTTGCTCAAATACATCAAGCGCGGCTCCAGCCACTTTGCCAGACTTCACAGCATCAAACAGTGCATTTTCATCAATAATTCCACCACGTGCACAATTAATAATCTGGACGCCATCTTTCATAATTTCAAATGCTTCTTTATTAATCAAGTGCTTTGTATCTTTCAAAAGTGGTGTATGAACTGTAACAAAATCCGCTACTTTCAGTACATCCTCAACCGACCCAAAATCCACTCCAAGCTTTTCCGCTTTTTCAGCCGTTAGAAAAGGATCATAGGCAATGATGTTCATCCGTTGTCCTTTAGCGCGTGCTGCTACTTCCTGACCAATTCGACCAAATCCAACTACTCCAAGCGTTTTATTTTTTAGCTCGACACCTACGTAAGATTTACGGTCCCATTGCTGGTTGCGCAAGGCATGGAAGGCTTGCGGAATTTTGCGCGCCATCGACATCATCATGGCCATCGTATGCTCTGCAGCTGAGTTTGTATTGCCGTCCGGTGCATTAACGACGATAATCCCATGTTCTGTCGCAGCTTCTAAATCAATATTGTCTACGCCAACACCTGCACGTCCAATAATCTTCAAGTTAGACGCTTTTTCAATCAATTCACGCGTTACTTGCGTCTGGCTTCGAACAAGCAAAGCGTCAAACCCATCAATACGATCTTCTAGTTGTTCCGGCGTTAAGGTGGTTTCGATCACAATATTTACGCCGTTTGCCTGACGCAAAGGATAAATGCCTTCTTCGCTAAGTGGATCGCTGATTAGTATGTGAAAAGTCATTTAGTTATTCTCTCCTTCTGTCAAAAAGACTCGCTGTGCAGCGGCAATTCCTTTGCCAAGTTCGATTTTCTTGCCAATTTTCATTAAACCGATTTCCATTGCAGCCAATGTTTGCAACATGTCTGCCGGAGAACAATAGCCCATGTGACCGATTCGGAAAATCTTTTTCGCTAAATGCTGTTGGCCACCTGCTATTTCAAGAGCAAATTCTTTTTTCATCACGTGGCGGAATTGTTCTGCATCAAAGTCATCCGGCTTTACAGCTGTGACGGTTGGTGATGCATCTTTGTCAGAAGTCAGCAACGGTATGCCGAGTGCCTTGAATGCAGCACGTGTCATATTTTTCATCAGACGGTGCCTCGCATATACTTGTTCGAGTCCTTCCTCTTCTAACAACTCTAATACTTGCTGCAAGCCGAATAAAATCGACAGTGCCGGAGTAAATGGTGTTGTATCTTTTAATAGATTGTCGCGATGTTTTTGAAGATCTAGATAAAATCGTGGTTGCGGATTAGCTTTGATTTTCTTCCAAGCACGATCACTTGCTGCGATAAACGATAGACCTGCAGGTAACATAAAGGCTTTTTGTGAACCCGTCACCACAACATCGATTCCCCATTTATCCATTTCAGTTTCTGTACCGGCTACACAAGAGACGCCGTCGACGATAACAAGTGCGTCAGACACTTCTTTAACTGCAGCAGCTAACTCCTTGACTGGGTTCAAGACACCTGTTGATGTTTCACAGAAAGTCGAGAAAATCACTTTGATTTCAGGATGCTCCAATAAGAAGCTTTTTACTGCTTGTGGGTCAACTGCTAAGCCCCATTCCACTTCGAAAACATGAGTTTGAATGCCATATGCTTTACAAATTTTTGCAAACCGTTCTCCGAATGCTCCTGTTACAAGAACTAAAACTTCTTCGCCGGGAGCTACTGTATTAACAACCGCCGCTTCTAGTCCCGCGGTTCCGCTACCCGTTAAAATCATAACTTCCTGTTTGGTTCCAAAAACACGTTTTAATCTTGGTCTGATGTCGCTGATCATTTCGGATGTACTTTGTCCGCGGTGCCCGATCATTGGTTGAGCCATAGCGCGTTGCACGCTTGGTGGAATTGGCGTTGGTCCTGGGATTCGCAAAATATGTTGGTCTGTTAGCATAATAAACTCTATTCCCCTCTCGATTACCCAATATTTGGGCCAGTAATTGTAGAAAGACGACAAAAAAGACTCCTCGCCCCTCACATAAAAAATGTAAGGGGCGAAGAGTCTGATTCGCGGTACCACCCTAATTCACTGTCACAAAATAGACAGCCTCATTGGTTCACATGCGTAACGGACATGAAACGGATGGACCTACTGGGGTATTCAATCCATCTATTCAGGAGTGCTGCTAAATGTCGAAATCACTGATTCTCACCAACCATCAGCTCTCTTAAGATTTCTCTACACGAAGCGTATCTCCATCAACATAGTTATTCTGTATATTTGAATTGACTCCATCATATACAGGTGAAAATCCATTGTCAATATATAAAAAATAATTAGTTTTCTTTGGAAACGTTTCCATCCTATATAAACCTAGAAGGCACTAAGTGTAGAAAAAAGAAAATATTTTTATAATTCAACAAAATATATCAATTCAATTTTCATTTTAGATTTACATGTCTTTTTGCTATACTGAGTATAAATTTATTCCAAAGGAGATGCCGGCATGTCCACTGATTTTTCTGTTCATCAATATTTATTAACTAACAGAAATCATTTTGAATCAATTAGCCAATACATTTGGGAACATCCCGAAACACGCTATTTGGAATTTGAATCTGCTTCTTTTTTAGCTAATGAACTAGAAAAAGAAGGGTTTTCCGTTCAATATGGCGTTGGCGGTATTGAAACCGCGTTTATCGCATCCTATGGTAGCGGTAAACCAGTCATCGGGTTTCTTGGTGAATTCGATGCCTTATCTGGACTTAGCCAAAAAGCTAACTCAACAAAACAAGAACCCATAAAATTAGGCGGCATTGGCCATGGCTGTGGTCATAACTTGCTTGGAACTGGCGCTCTGGCAGCAGCATTTGCCGTAAAAGCGTTTCTTATCGATAATAATACTAACGGAACAGTGAAATTCTATGGCTGTCCAGCAGAAGAAGGCGGTTCCGGCAAAACTTTTATGGTACGTGAAGGAATATTTGATGATCTGGATATCGCTTTAACCTGGCACCCTTCTTATGCTAATTCCATCATGAGTTTATCGAGTCTTGCTAATTACCAAGTCTATTTCCGGTTCAAAGGTGTAGCTTCACATGCAGCTAACTCTCCACATTTAGGACGCAGCGCCCTAGACGCAGTTGAGTTGATGAATGTGGGCGTCAATTACTTGCGTGAACACGTCGTCCAAGAAGCAAGAATGCATTACGCCATTACCAATAGCGGCGGATTTTCACCAAACGTTGTTCAGTCAGAAGCGGAAGTACTATACTTAATTCGCGCGCCTAAAGTCGCTCAAGTTGATGATATTTATAAACGCATCTGTAAAATCGCTCAAGGTGCCGCATTGATGACGGAAACTGAAATGACCATCATCTTCGATAAAGCTTGTTCCAACTACGAACCAAATCGAAGATTGGAATTAATTCTAAACGAAAAATTACATGAAGCTGGAGCTATCCAGCCCACCGAAGAAGAACAGCAATTCGCCAAAGACATCTGGAAGACTTTATCTGAAGGCGAAAAAGAAAATTCCCTTGCTGGTATGAAGTCGTTTGGCTATAGCGGAGACAGTAGCGAGTTCAAGGGCAAATACCTGTCGGATATTATTTCTGAGTATATTCCTTCCGCTGAAGTTATGGCTGGCTCCACTGATGTATCTGATGTTAGTTGGGTTGTTCCGACTGCTCAATTAACGACTGCTACTTCAGCTATCGGTACTCCTCTTCATACTTGGCAGATGGTAACACAAGGCATTAGTTCATTTGCACATAGTGGCATGTTGTTATCATCTGAAGCTATGGCAAACACCGCCATTCATTTATTTACCCACCCTGAAGATCTTCAGGCAATCAAAGCCGAACATACGGAAAAGCGAAAAAAAGAACCCTATATTTGTCCTATTCCTAAAGACGTCAAGCCTTCTGCTGTGAAATAAAAAAAGAGCAAGCAGTCAAAAGCTGTCTGCTGAGAGAAGGCTGTTACAAAGAAAGAGCTAAAAGTAAGACCTATTCCATAACCATTAAATCAACCGAGTATGTAAATCAACTTGCATTCCAAGAAAGTGAATTCTTCAGGCAGACCGCCAAAGAGCGATATAAAACTGAAGCTAAGAACACTGTAATTGAAGAATTGGTATGGACATCGCACGTCATCCGAAGCTACACTCAACGGCATGACAATTTTACTGTGAAATTGAAATGAAGACTTGAGTTACTCAGCGCAAAATAAAAAAAGGAGACAGAAGACAGGATAATCTGCCAATCTGTCTTCTTTTTTTTGTCTCTCCTAGTTTCGAGAGAAGAATTTTCAGTGGCCTAGGAAATCCTGCCGTCTTTTCTTTATACCTTATTTAATTTCAATGCAGAACGGTATAGTATGTCGACGGCTGACAGCATCGACTTTTCATCAAAGTCAAACCGTTCATTATGATGCCCAGCTGCCAAATCACTACCCACGACACAATATGTGGCCAACCCTCCATTTGCTTTAACATGTTCCATATAATACGTTGCATCTTCGGAACCTGCCGAATCGGTAGACCAGTCAATTGTTTTAGTGAAATATGGTGAACTTTGGGCAACATCGTACAACATGTCGACAAGTTCTTTACTCGGAATGCTACTTTTGGCTTCCCCAACAACTTCTGTTGCTACTTCTACGCCGTACATTGCCGCAGCACCTGATAACACTGCAAACGCCTGCGATCGAATATAGTCATTAATTTCAGAAGTTTCTCCCCTCGTTTCAATTTTCATTTGAGCAGACCCTGGAATAATATTACGACCAGAGCCCGCATTCAGAACCCCGACATTGACTCGTGAAGCCCCTGCTGAGTGGCGAGGAATACCATATAAACCAAGAACTGCAGAAGAGGCCGCCATTAGCGCATTGCGCCCGTCTTCCGGTTTACCACCTGCGTGAGAAGTTTCACCTTTAAAAATAACATCGATTTTTGTAGTTGCTAAGAAACCCGAATTGCCTGCCACAAATTCACCTGTTGGAACTCCAGTACCAAGGTGCATAGCGATGAAGACATCAACATCGTCAACGACACCTGCCGCTACCATTGATTTTGCTCCACGTGTCCCTTCTTCTGCTGGTTGGAAAATCAATTTGATTGTACCTGTCAGCTTTTCTTTATTATTCATTAAGGTTTTCGCAAAGCCAAGCCCAATCGAAGTATGACCGTCATGTGCACAGGCATGCATTTTATCAGCGTTGACTGATTGGAAACCTTGATCGAATGGAAAATGACCTTCAGCCATTTCCTCCTGAATATCCAACGCATCCATATCAAAACGGTAAGCAATGACCGAACCTGGTTTTCCAGTTTCAAGCACAGCGACGACTCCTGTCATGCCATTCTTGAAGTTCGGCAACCATTCCAGATCGGCTCCATTTTGTTCAGCCCATTTATAATGCTCATCCAATTTTTGGGGACTTGGCATACCCATTCGCTGGTCAGCTTTCATCACTTCTTCAGCTATTTTTAGTGAATACCCAAGTTTGGACAGTTGCCTTGCAACAAGAGAAGCAGTGCGCATCTCTAAAAATCCAGATTCTGCATGCTTATGGAAATCACGTCTCCATTCAATCATATGTTCTTGCAGCTGGTCATCGATTACTATTTCTACCACTTATTATCCTCCTCATAAAGTAAATTTTTTTATAAATAAGGTGT
Organism: Planococcus kocurii; assembly: GCF_001465835.2. Classification (NCBI taxonomy): domain Bacteria; kingdom Bacillati; phylum Bacillota; class Bacilli; order Caryophanales; family Caryophanaceae; genus Planococcus; species Planococcus kocurii. Next base: position 2,258,706 of record NZ_CP013661.2, on the reverse strand, counting down.
GATTCCTGGGCCAAATTGCCATCCTGCATAGAAGAAAATTAGGAACATGATAATCCAAACAATAAGGAAAGACAGTGTATAGGGAATCATCAACGAAATTAAAGTTCCCATTCCTGCTTTTTTATCGTATTCTCTTACAAACGACAAGACGACGATAAAATATGGATTTAGAGGAGTCACAATATTGGTGGAAGAATCTCCAATCCGATAAGCCATCTGCGTGAATGCCGGATGATAACCCAATTGCATAAACAGTGGCACAAAAACGGGTGCTTCTAGAGCCCATTTAGCAGATCCTGAAGAAATCAGGAAATTCAGCATGGACGTAAAGAGGATATATCCGATAATGAGATATATTCCAGTGAAATTGATTTGAGTCAATAATTCTGCACCATTTACCGCGATCCATGTTCCAATATTTGTCCATGTGAAGTAAGCGATAAATTGAGAAGCTGCAAATATAAGTACAATAAATCCTGACATATCTTTAATAGATTCGCCCATAAAGTTTACTGCATCACGAGAGTTTTTAATGACACCAACGGTTTTCCCATAAGCAACACCAAGCACAATAAATAAGCCTAGTATAAACGGTACAATTCCAGTCAAGAACGGGGATGGTATCAATCCACCTTCTTCGTTACGCAAAGTTGAATCTGGCCATGCAATTAGGATGATTATCATCATAATATAAGCCAGTCCAGCTAATCCCGCGTTCCGCAATCCTTTATTGGCTTTCGGATTTTCTTCAGCACTGACATCAATTATTTTGTCGCCTTCATATTCCCCAAGTTTTGGTTCAATGATTTTTTCTGTCACTAAAGCCGCAACCACCGTCAGCACAAAAACTGAAACAATATTGAAGTACCAATTATCCGCTGGTGTAACAATAATCTGATCGTTAAGAATAGCTGCTGCTTCTGTCGAGATACCCGACAGCAACGCATCTGTTCCGACAATCAATAAATTCGCTGTAAATCCAGCTCCAGCACTGGCAAATCCAACGGCCAAGCCCGCAAGTGGATGACGACCAATCTTATAAAACACCATTGCTGCTAGAGGCGGTATTAAAATCTGAGCCGCGTCAGATGCGATATTCCCCATAATTCCTACGAATGCAATAGCATATGTAACGAGCGATGCGGGTGCTTTTAAAATAGTTTTACGGATTACGATTTCCAATAAACCCACTTTTTCAGCTAAGCCGATTCCAAGCATAATAGCCAATACAGTTCCCAACGGAGCAAATCCTGTAAAGTTCTCCAACATGGAAGTTACAATATATTGAAGTCCTAGTCCCGATAACAAGTTCTGAATAGCCAAGGTTTCTCCAGTTCCTGGATGGACAACAGAAGCATCGAATAAGCTAAAGATAAAAGATGCGATTATGACAACGACTGCTAAATACACAAAAATCATGAACGGATCAGGTAGTTTGTTGCCCAACTTTTCAATGATATTGAGAAAGCGGATGAAAATTCCTTGCTTGTCTCCATTTTGTACCTGTTTTTTCATAATAGGCCCCCTCTTCATCTAAAAACTTAATATTTTGAACATTATAGCCAAATAACGAACGAATAATCAAGTGTTTCCGGTAATAAACTTTTCCTAACTACTTATTATTGGCTCTCGAAAAAAATTATTTTTTCAATATATTTAGTGCATTAACTGTCACTTTCGTCATCGTTTCGACTCCAATTTCTAAAGCTGCTTCCTCAAAAAAGAATTCCGGATCATGCAAAGGTTTAGGTTGTTCCACGTCCTCCTTCGAACAACCAAGCCAATAAAAAGCTCCCGGTACTTTTTCTAGAAAACGAGAGAAATCTTCTCCGGCCATAGATGGATCCAACACAGGCAACGCATCATCTCCGTATAGTTGAGCTGCACTTCCGCGTACTAACTCTGCCCATTTAGGAGTGTTTATCGTGGCTCCGTAGCCATCGACATAATCAAAATCGATTTCTACTTCGTACGCAATTTCAAAACCTTTCACAAGATTTTCTAGACGACGTTTTACTGTCTCTTTAGCTTTCTTGCTATAGGTACGAACTGTCCCTTTTAAGACTACTTGATCTGCTATTACGTTGTAGCGATATCCGCCATTGATTGTGCCAATAGTAATTACTGCAGATTCTAATGGATTTACATTACGGCTGACAATCGACTGTAGCGATGAGATGAACTCTGCTGCTATAACAATAGCGTCTTTTCCCTGATGAGGCATACTGGCATGTCCCCCGGCACCTGTTATTGTGAAAGATAAGGTATCAGAAGCCCCCATCATTTCCTTATCACGCACGCCAATCTGTCCGACTGGCAGATCAGGCCAAACATGCTGTCCAAAGATGACATCAGGCTGAAATTCATCAAACAATCCATCTTCCATCATTGGTCTTGCTCCACCGATTGGTGATGTTTCTTCATTGGGCTGAAAAATAAGTAGAACACGACCAGACAATTGATCTTTCATTTCTTGTAGCTTAAAGGCAGTTCCGAGTAACATTGAAGTGTGCGCGTCATGGCCACATGCATGCATTTTGCCATCGACTTTAGATTTAAAGTCGATAGCCGTCTTTTCCAAGATTGGCAGGGCATCAATATCAGCACGTAATGCGACTGTTCCACCTTTGCTGCCACCTTCGATTACACCTAAAACACCCGTTTTTGCAAAACCTGTTTTGAATGAAATACCGGCTTTTTGCAACTCTTCTTGTATCAGTGTTGAAGTTGCCCACTCTTCTCCACCCAACTCTGGGTTTTCGTGAAGAGTTCGCCTGATTTCTCTGATTCGATCGATCGTTGCCATCGCTTGTCACCCTCTCAGTTTTATATCTTTCTTTTCGAGGATAGCATAGATAAAAAAACTTGTATCGAATATTCATAATTTAATGTTAATTAAGTTGCTGTAAGAGGATGATTTTACGTCAATGGACGTGTACACATCAATCAATCGATTGATAGTGAACATCAAAGGCTACGCTAAGTATGTACAGAATAAAAAGGAGATTGTAAATCGACCTAGTTGCTTACCTGCTGTTTATAAGGTAAACAAATGTTTCACTAAGAGTTTTGTGGAAAGCTCAATTTAGAGGATTTATTTGATGTAATGGACTCGACAGATAGAATCTTAGCCATGGCTGTCAAAAAAAGCCGTTAGTAATCCTTCATACGGGGAAGTCTGCTTTGGATTTTACATAAAATCGGCCTTTCTGTAACGATAGTATGGAAATTTTCACTTTAAAGAAATGAACGGTTTTTTTATATCCTGATTTAGGTTTCGAATGGCTGATGGGAACGGAGCGACGCGTGGTGAAGACGGCGTAGCCGGCTGAGGCCGTGCCCGCGGAAAGCGTCCGTCGAAATGGACATCAGCCTTTTCTCATAAATGTAAAATGGGGCTGTCCCGAAAAGTCATTTTTTCATGACTTTTGGGACAGCCCCATTTTCAATTAATTTAACCCAAAATCATTTACTAATGCCGCAAGGCCGCCTTGATAGCCACTGCCAATTGCGTTAAATTTCCATTCGTTGCCGTGGCGATACAATTCTCCAACCACTAACGCCGTTTCAATCGAAAAATCTTCTCCAAGATCATAACGGATTAATTCTTCGTTCGAGCTTTCATTCATAATACGGATAAAAGCATTGGAAACCTGACCAAAGTTTTGGCTGCGGCTATCTGCTTCATGGATGGTTACGGTAAACACCACTTTATGGATGTCTGCAGGAACGTTCGGCAAATCAACGATTACTTGCTCATCATCGCCGTCGCCTTCTCCAGTTAAGTTATCCCCCGTGTGGACAACCGAACCGTTGCCGCCTTCAAGATTGTTGTAAAAAACAAAATCTTCCGGTCCACGTGATTTGCCATTTTCGCCTACAAGGAAAATGGATGCATCTAAATCGAAGTCTCCTCCGCCGCTATATTTGTTCGTATCCCAGCCTAAACCAACGACCACTTTCGTGAGTCCTGGATTTGTTTTAGTCAAGTCGATCTTCTGTCCTTTTGAAAGGTTGATTGCTGACATTGTAATTTTCCTCCTCGATTAGTTAGCTTTACGTTGAGTATCTTCATACTTCTTCTGTAATTCTTCGATGCGGAGACGTCCTTCTTCACGCATTTTGCGATTTTCTTGCTCAATCTCGCGCGTGTCATTCATCCCTTGCATAATAGTCTCCCATGTCTGCTCAATGGTTTCAATCTTGATGCTCGGTTGACCGGACATTCTTGCAATGTCTACACTTTGACGTGAAATATCATTCGCGTTGTTGAGTAGCATTTCGTTCGTACGGCGATCTAATTCACTCATCGATTCAGCAACTAGGTTTTGACGTTTTGCCGCGATCGCATTAATTAAACCAGTTTTAAAAATCGGAATGGTTGTCACGAAAGCCGAGTTGATTTTCCCAATTAGTTTCGTATTACCACGCTGGAGCATACGGATCTGAGGTGCCGACTGGTAAGAAACTTGTTTCGCCATTTCCAGGTCGTAAACACGCTGTTCTAGAAGTTCAATCGCATTTTGCAAGGAGTTTAATTCCATCAAAGCCATTTGATCACCAGATTCCGCTTTTGCACGGACTGCTGGCTCTTGAGCTCTCAATTCCTCCACTTTAATGTCACCTGCTGCGATATATTTTTCCAGTTCCATAAAGTAATTAAAGTTTTGATTGTATAGTTCTTCTAAAGTCGTCGTTGACTTTTTCATTTCGCCTTCATACTTTGTAATTTCAACGTATACTTTATCGATTTCAGATCCCATCGTCTGATACTTGTTAAACAATTGTTCAATCACTTTATTTCCTTTATTGAAAATCTTACTCATGAAACCTTTCTTTTCGACAAAATCCTTTTTATCGAATTTATCCATGATTTTACCTAATTGTTTTAGTAACTCACTAGACTCTTCCATGCTATTTGCTTGAACAGAATTCAATACTTTTCCAGTAAAAGCTGAAATTTCATTCGCTGGTTCACGACCAAATTCCAGTAAAGCGATTTGGTTTTTGGGATCGATTTTCGCAGCCAACTGAAGAACTTCGGGATCTTTTTTCAGTTGAACCTTTAATTGGTTTTCATCTTTCATTACTAATTCCTGTTGTTCAATTTGTTCTGGCATATTGGTCATCGGTTTTCACTCCTTTTTGGCTATAGCCATTTTTTTAATATTTTTTTCACGACAGAAGGCTCTCGGTAAGGCTCGTTAAAGCTCCGTTCATCAAGCCAGTGTGTATCGAACGATTCGGAATCGATCCAGCGTTCAATATCTTGATGCCCCTGTGGATTGATGATAATGACGTCGAGTCCAAATATATGAATCAACGCAATCGCATTGGCGTCGGCACGGCTCAACTCACCGTCTTTTTCTTCGTTATAAAAGAGCATTGTGGGTACGAACTGCGGATAATCGAATAATTGAATCAACTGAATTACCGAATCTGGCAGCGACATCGATTGCGAAAAAGCATAAAGCTGCAATTCTTCAAATGATTCGCCATGTTGAGGCACGAGAATTGGCTTTTCCGCATGTCTCGCGATTGCTGCTGCAATTGCTGTCTGAACACCATCTGGCAATTTATTGTATTTCCACCAATGCGCAGCTTTTATTTTTTCCGGATCCAACAGTCCGTTTTTTCCAAGAGCAGCACGGTAATGGAATTGCTGATTGCCTTTTCGTTCTTCCGCAAAAGGAAAGCTTCGAACTAGTTTTGTGTCTTCCCGCTCAGTCAATTTATGAACATTGTCCCAAAAGCGTTTGCGGTCCTTTTCAATACCCATCAGCTTAGAAAAAACGACAGGAATGTTGACACTTCCACTTGCTACAGAAAAAGACGGCCGCACCATTGCACGTTCTTTAGCAAGCATGAAAGCTTCGTCCATCGTCGTTTTAAGTCGAACCGAGCGAGTCAAATACGATTTAAATTGGAAGGGTTTATAAAGTCCAGAATCATCGTGATGCAAAAGACGGTCTACTTCTTGAGTTGCACGATATGCGACCGTTCCCACACGTTTCGGCTTTTCATCTGGAAAAGGAAGAAGTGCTTCGGCGTTCACTTGAAAACTGTGGCTATGAAGCCCTTCAGCTCCAACTGCTTTTTCAAACCAACGCTCTCCTTTAGGATCATAGACAACGACATGGAAGCCAAACGCTGCCGAAAGCTTCAAAAACCAAGTTTCACTTTCTGAAACGCTGCCATACCATAAAAAGCCAGGCAAGCCTTTTTCCAACTCTAGCTTTTCAATTTCTGGTGCTATGTGATTAAACATCCACTTAACTAAGTCAGTCGTTACGCGACGAAAAGAGGAATGTGTTGTATTTCCTCCGGATTGCATTTGAAAAGCTTTCAAAATATCAATCAATACAAGTCGTAGACGTCTGTTCAAATCCGCGTCTTTTAATCTAGGTAGCAGTCCTTTGCCATCAAGAAACGCTACCATTCGATTGGGTGACAACCCATTTTCTTTTTTATTCATTTCGAACAAATCTTGAAGTGTCCGAAGACGATCCTGCTCAATATGTTTGTTCATTCGGTCAGAAAGTCGAATTATCCGTCCATCTGATGCTTCGATGACGTCATAAATAGACGCGAAATAGTCATCGGCATCAAGTGTCATCCCTATAACTTGTCCGAGTAGCTGTGGATACGTAATGCGGTCTTCTTCAATTTTCGTTTCGCTGTGATCCACAATCGGTTTTTTCAGCCACTCCCCGATTTTTTCTGGATCCCAGGTTTTAGCGGGGATTGGATTCAATTGAACCATCGGAATCTCTCCTTGCTTTGTTGCTTACTGACGCTGCAATGAAATCTCAGCAACACGAGCTAAGATTTCCTCTCCGACTTTAATGCCGTGTGTATCGGTCTTATGAATATGTTCGGACATTGAAACTCTACTTTTTACTGCTTCGCCGTGAGATGCCACCATGCCATAATCGGCACTTTCTAGTAAATCCAGATCGAGTAGCGAATCTCCAGCTGCCAGAACGTAACTGGCACCTATACGTTCCTTAATGTACAACGCGGCAGCTGCTTTCGTAATGCTTTCTGGCATAAAATAAAGCTTCCTACCTTGCAGGGACATTCCCCATCCAAGCTCTTTAAATACGGTTGTGTAGAAATCCAGCTTGTCTATTGGAAAACGTGCACGATCGACAATCAGATAAACAAACCACTCTTCCGCTTCTTTAACTTTCAGTACCCAGTCCTCCGAAAAATGACGTTCAATTTCCGGTAGCAATTCTGAAATAATGGTTTTCCGACTGACACACTGCTGGCGAATTTCTTCAGACCACTCTTTGATTGGTTTGCCGTTTTCCAAAATGACGGCGCCATTAGATACAATCGCAAACCGCGGTGCTTGCTGTCCGTTAAAAATACCCGTCACTCGCTCGTATTGAGCTTGTGTCCGTGTAGTCACGGGCAAAAAGAATGCCGAAGCAGAAATATGCCAAAGCGCTGATTGACTTTTTTTCGTCATAAACGACAGTGGTTTTCCCTCGTAGCGCTCTACTTCAACTAACTCTTTTTCCGTTACTTCCATCCCCATCGAATTGCGGGAATAAATTAGCGTCTGATCTAAATCACTAGCGAACAGTACCATCATATTTCTTTACCTGAACGAATCAAGCCAATCGCTCGGTAAAACAAGTCGGGAACAACTTCTACCGGCACCTTTTTCTCTTCCGCCAACATCAAAATGTGATGAACATCCGGGTTGTCTAGACTGTTAACCAAAATCTTCCAAGGGCTTCTGCGAAGCAGTACGCGCGTTGTCTCACCAACACCTGGCTTAATCAAATGAAAGTCGGTTTCACTATACATCTGCTGACCAATTGCTTCGACTTCCTTCATGCCCTGCCAAGTTCTTTCTGCTATTACAGGAGTTGAAACAGCCTCTTGTTTAACTTGTTCTTGCGTTTCCAAAAAGCAGGCAGTAATTTGATCAATAAAGTCATTCGATAAATCTTCATCAAGCAATTCTCCGTAAAACTTGGCACCGTGGAAATCATTTTCACCAATATACTGTTTGTTAAGGATTGTGCGGCTTACCAGACCTGACACGGTCGCATTTAGACAAGCACTTGGAATAAGGAAATCTTCACGCGTACCGAACAATACTGCGCATGCACCTGGATCGGCTAGCACTGCCATGTCATCATATAAATTCATGTTTTTTTCCTTATTGAGACTGTTAACTGCTTTAGTCAACTCTTTTTGAATAGCCCCTTTGCCGGTCCAGCCATCGACAAACTGAATACGGCTTGTCGGATGTGCAGCGCGAATTGAATCGATTGCTTTCTCATCAATTCCTTTATCGCGTAAAATAGAAACACTGTAATGCGGCCACTCCATCTTCATTACCTGCTCGGCGTATCGACGAATCAGAATACCGATTGGACTGCCGGCACGTGCTAGGGATACGAGCACAATGTCATCTGTTCCCGCATTCATGAAAATACGACGCGTTACGAGTCCAACCAAATAGCCTAATTGCTCTTTCGTCTTACCTACTGTTTCGTGATAAAGATTGGTATATTCATCAGAAGGACGATATTCCATTGGCAGTCGTTCTGCATAGTGTGCCCCGGTCTGAACCGCTTTTTCACGCTCTTCCAACGTACTTTCAGTAAATTCGTTGCTTACATCTTTCAATAGGAAGGTGATGTCTTCTTTCGGATAACTCGTTTTCACTAAACCGGTAGCTATCATTCGATTTCTTCACTCCTTTTAGTAGTTGTTAGAGAAATCCATTCTACTGGCGCTTTTTTCTCCAAGTATGTGAGAAGCGGCTGCCAATCGGATAGTGCAATGACGGATTCAGCTATCAAGTAAATTCGGTCGATTTCCAATTCATTTAAATTATAGATAAATTGGCTAACTCCGGATGCATCTGGTAGCTCAAACTTAACTTTTTCCTTAATCGGATAATCGACCATTGGCGAAGCAAAAATTGGACTGCGTGTCGTCGTTTGGACGAGTGCGTTTCCTTCTAGTGCTAAGGCAAAACGCAAAGGTAAGTACATATTCTCTCCTACTCCAATGACTAATGCCTTATCGCTTACACTCACAAGCTTTTCAACCGCAGTTTTTGCCCAGCTACCTATTTCATCGTGTTGCTCACTTGTAAGGCCAAAACGCCCTGTTTGCGAAATATATCGTTGTCCCGTTTTTGAGCCGATTGTTAATTTTTCACTGCCCAGTTCGGTATGTGGAGTTCTGCATCCATCACCACTCAACAAACCCATTTCTGATTCAGTAGGCGCTGTGCTGTGCAACAATTCAAATTGGCCCATCATTAATGATAAAACCTTCAAATCAATCTGCCGCTCAGCCATTATTTTATCTATTTTTTCCTTTTGGCTATCACTTCTCCAGTCAAGGATGGATAAAGACACGTAATTCTTTCCGGGAAATTGATCATCTAATGCACACACAAAATTTAACAAGGTGTTACCCGTAGAAATCTCGTCATCGATTAACACGATCGTCTCTGCTTGTTCAAGCATACCTGAAGGCGCATATACTTTATGGGACGTTGCGTGGGAGTGTTCTTCTTCAAAGACAAAAGATGGGGTAATGCCGATAACCTCTTCACGTGTTGTGTGAATATAAGCAGATTCCTCAAAATGTTGGAAAACCGAATGCCCAAGACCTGTTGCTGTTTCTGCCATGCCAATAAACACTGTTTTTTTGGGCATCGTTTTTTTAAATTCAAGCGATTGCAGAGTTATGTCGCGATTTACTACGCCCGTTTCAATCATTTTGACAAGAGCAGGCGTCTCTGGATATCCTCCAATCCCAACTTCTTCCATTAGCAAAGAAGCCAATAAAGTGCCTGTTCCAAGAGCTAAAGAAGGATGAACAGCTAGATGTTTAGCAATTAGTTTACTGACAAACAAAAATTGACGATTTTTATTCACACGCAAAGCGACAGAAAACAGCGATTCCGCTGATAAACCTTGATAAGCATAGGTAACTGAGATATTCATGTTTAGGTTATCCCATAATTTAGTATTGATTTGATACTTGACTGGCCCGGATATGATTGAGGACGTCGATTGGTTGATAGTTTTCATTGAGCACCCCGTAGACTTCCGCTTGAGCGGCAATTTTTTTCGCCCAACTCAAATGCGGCTTTACTTCGTTCATTTTATTGCGTTTAGGACTTTGCAAGACACCATTTCTTTTGCTGCTTTCGTTTAGAATTAGTTTAGCGTCTTCGTAAGCTTCAAGTGTGACGATATGACCTGTATTGACGATTGAAATTTGCGACGGATGAATACAGGTTTTTCCTTTAAAGCCATTTAGAATATCCAGTTGAACTTCTTCCCATAAGGTTTCTTCCGGTTTAGAAGAAAGCCATAGCCGCTCCCCACTTGAAAAATGTTCGTAGACAGGTCCAGAAACCGTGAATCCGTCTTCTGCACGCCCAAAACGGTTCAAGATAGCCATCAAACAGTCTCGAATAACATGAACATCGTAAATGGTCCGTTCCGCGGGCCGACGTAAGCCGTAGAGGCTAGAAAAATCAGTAGCTCCCACGCGAACCGTCAAAATTCGCTCTGCTTGTGATTGCATAATACTGTATAGTTCTGACAAAGTTTGTTCACGAGATTCACTGTACAGCACTTCTTTCGTTTCGAGCAAAGGCAATGCATACAGCCTTCTACCAGCCACTTCACTAGCACGGTCGAGCGCTTCAAAAAATGATGGCAACGTTACAGGTGAGCATTTCGGAAAAACGATTCCTGTCAATACACTCAATGCCGTTCCTGCATTTTTTACTAATTGGTCTAATTGTTCGGGTGTGCGAACCCGCAAAAACAAAGCTGGTCCAGCCATGAGTTGCTCTGCATTCGCTTGTTCCAGTTTTTTGAACTCGCCCACTGTATTTTTTTCTGCCTGTTTTAGTTCCGTATCAGCTACTGCATCTTCCAAACAGACGATTAGTGTTGTAAGACCAGCAAATACGCCGTTATTATAATCACCAGTTAAGATTTTCCGAGCAAAATCCACTCTAGAACCCGGTGTATAAAGCGCTGCACCCAACGCCAAGCTTAAGGTTTCCCGTTCCGTATCACGGTTAAATTCTGCCGGGGAATATTTAAAAAAAGTCTTTAAATCAGAATCGGTCAATCCGTTAAAATGTCTCATGCGTGATCCCTCCCGGCATGCTGCTAGCTACAGCCCGTTCAAATTATCATTTCGTATATGAATGGACAAAAAGCAAGGAGATAGTCTCCTTGCTTTTCCATCGTTAACTCAGCTGTTTAAGCCAAAGTCCTTCACAAGAGACTCTAAGCCGCCTTGATAACCGCTGCCAATGGCGTTAAATTTCCATTCTCCTCCGTGACGGTAAAGTTCCCCGACAACGACTGCAGTTTCAATTGAAAAGTCTTCACCTAAATCGTAACGGATCAACTCTTCATTTGTGTCTCCATTGATGATGCGTACATATGAGTTGCTCACTTGGCCAAAGTTTTGACTGCGTGATTCTGCATCGTGAATCGTGATGGCAAAAGTTGCTTTCTCAATTGAAGCTGGAATAGCTGACAAATTAACGTTTACTTGCTCGTCATCTCCGTCACCTTCACCCGTTTTGTTGTCACCCGTATGCTCTACAGCGCCAGCAGCACCCGTTGTATTATTATAGAAGATAAAATCAGCTTCTGAAGCCGTTTTGCCTTCGCTGTTTAAGAGGAAGACGGAAGAATCCAAGTCAAAATCTTGTCCGCCATCATATTTGTTTGTGTCCCAACCTAAGCCTACGATTACTTTAGATAAGCCCGGATTGCTTTTTGTTAAATCTACTTTTTGACCTTTTGATAAGTTAATTGCCATTTTCTCAACACTCCTTAAGAATATTTGTTTGCAATTGATCCGATATCAGGTTCGATTGCGCCTTCACCAATAGCTGAAAACTTCCAATCTGCACCTTGACGGTAAAGTTCGCCTGTAATTAACGACATTTTACCTGCATAATTATCGGTAAGGTTGTAGTGAACCAATTCTTCTTTCGACTGATTGTCGACTAAGCGAATAAAGGCATTTTCAATCATGCCGAAATCTTGTTTCTTCTGTTTAGCGTTATAGATATTCACAACAAATACTAAGCGATGAACAGAAGGTGAAATACGTTTCAAGTCGATATTGATAACTTCATCGTCGCCTTCGCCTTCTCCAGTTAAGTTATCGCCCGAATGAACTACGCTGCCATCTTTGCTTTTCTTGTTACCAAAATAAATTAAGTTTTCTTTGGCTGTCAGCTTGCCATTTTCGTCTAGCAATAAGACAGATGCGTCACAGTCCACTTCAGCACCGCCACCGCCGCCACCTAATAGGCCGCTTAAAAAGCCTCCGCTTTTTTTAGTTGCGACAGGATCCCATCCTAATCCAACCATTATGCTTGAAAGCGATGAACGTCCTTTTGTTAAATCGATTTTTTGACCTTTTACGAGATTGATCGCCATTCTTAACACTCTCCATTCATCAGTATGTATTCTATTTTAATAGTATTGGTCCGCCATGTAAAATTCAACGAATAGAACCTACCAGAAAACCCGAAAATTCAGGCATTGTCTTTTCAAATTTCACGTTCTGAAGTTTTACAGGTTGTAAGTTCACGCTGAATTTTCAGACAAATGCTTTCTTAAAACACCTGACGTATACTAATACGTATCTAACGCTAAGAAGTTTCATTTTCAGGCATAGTTCTTAATTAAGGTAGCCAATACTAGCTAAAAAATTATTTTCAAAAGCAGTTTGAAAGGAGCAACCAATAATGAAGCTTATCTCTATTGTCGTTCCGGCTTTTAATGAAGAAGCCAATATCGCTTCCATGTATGCCAAGTTGGCGCAGGAACTTGAGGCGCTTCCATATCGTTATGAGATTATGTTCATCAATGACGGCAGCAGCGATTCCACACTCCAAGAGATTTTAAAATTAGCCGAAGTGCATGAGAATGTAAAATACATTTCATTGACACGTAATTTCGGAAAAGAGTCTGCAATGCTCGCCGGCTTGAAGCGCATTAAAGGCGACGCCGCCATCGTTATGGATAGTGATTTACAACACCCTCCCACTTTGATTGGGGAAATGGTTACAGGCTACGAGGAAGGTTTTAACCAAGTTGTGGCGAAACGTTCACGCACGGGCGATTCTAAAGTTCGTTCGCTATTCTCTTCACTTTACTATAAGCTGATCAACTCGATTACTGATGTTGATCTGCAAGACGGGGAAGGAGACTTCCGGCTTCTAAGTCGCAAAGCCATTAATGCCATTTTAACGTTGAGCGAAAGTAATCGATTCTCCAAAGGTTTGTTTTCTTGGATTGGGCTCAGCAAAAAGACCATCAACTACGAAAATGTGTTGCGCACTGACGGCGACTCCAAATGGTCATTTGCTAGTCTCGTCAATTACGGCATCGACGGCATCATTTCATTTAATATGAAGCCTTTACGCGTTTGTTTTTACTCAGGCTTTTTGGTTTTGTTTCTGTCACTCATTTATATCTTTTTTACGTTATACAATATTATGCAAGAAGGTATCGGAGCTCCCGGGTACTTTACGACAATTACAGCAATCTTGTTACTAGGAGGCATTCAATTGATCAGTCTCGGAGTTATCGGTGAATATATTGGACGTATTTACAATGAAACCAAACAACGCCCACACTTTCTTGTAGATATTAGCAATGCGGATGAATACAATGAATCCTAAAGCGCTGAATACTGAATTTACTCGCTTCGTCTTTGTTGGGGTCCTTAATACCTTGAGTTATTACTCGATTTACTTGTTGCTTCACAATGTTTTCAATTTGCCTTACCTTCTGGCACATCTTGTCGGATTCTTAATCAGTTTGAACATCTCTTTTTTCTTAAACTGCTATGTCACGTATCGCATAAAGCCTACACTTAAGAAATACTTATACTTTCCATTAACTCAAGTCGTTAACATGTCGGTTTCTACTGTGTTAATTTTTATTTTCGTAGAATTTCTTCACCTCAATAGCAATATCGCTCCTTTTGCAGCCGTATTGTTTACAGTTCCAATAACATTTGTCGTATCGAGTAAAATTCTTAAAGATACGCCTTCTCCAAAATAAGAAAAAAAGACGGTGACTCTATGCAAAAACTGCGCCCTGCTCTTGTTCTATTGTTTTTCAGCTTGCTGCTGTCAGCAATCGGTCATACTGTTTTTCTCCGCCAATGGGCAAATGGGCATTTCATGGTAGGTATTAACGATGGACTCTCTCAAATGCTCCCTTTTAAGGATCTTCTATTTGAACAATATACACGGGGAGAGTTTTTCTACTCGTTTGATTTTGGATTAGGAGCTGGCACATTCAGCGAACTGTCTTATTATTTTTCTACATCTATTGTGTTCCTAGTTTCAGTAATGATCGTTGCCCTTTTAAAATTCGCGAATATTATCCAGACAACTGACGTCTTGTTTTGGGCAAATGCCGCTGTTTTCATCAGCATTATTCGTCTGGCCACTGTGCTATTTATCACTACTCGATTATTTATGTATATGAACATTTCAAAACCTGCTGCTTTTATAGGTGCTTGTCTTTATGGTTTATCAGGAATGTATTTCCGCCACGCTACGTATTGGGAATTTTTCGCAGATGCCTATTTATGGCTTCCACTGCTATTGTTTGGTGTCGAAAAAATCTTCCGCGAACAAAAGCCTGGTTGGTTTTTAGTAGCTATCGCCGTATCAATGATTGACAATTTCTATTTTGCTTATATCAATTTTTTGTTAACTGCACTTTATATTCTGTTCCGTCTGTTTATCCCACTCTCTACGAATGAACAAACCAAAAAGAAAAGTATAATGAGCTTTTTGATCGCCGGACTGATTGGTGCAGGTATCAGTGCAGTTTCTTTTGTGCCTGCTGTCTATGCCTATTTAAACAACCATAGACCCGATTTTAAGCAAGAAATTCTTTGGAAAAATGAACTACTTGATAATATTTTGTTCAGTAGCTCAATTATTGTCTTGCCTGCATTTTTCGTCCTCGTATTGTTTTGCTGGTTTCTGTATAACCATAAAACATTCCGGTTGTTTGCACTACTTGGAATCGTCGCGATAATTATGCACAATAGTCCGATGATTGGCAGTGCCTTTAACGGCTTTTCTGCTCCGCAATACCGTTGGGAATATTTTTTATCCTTAGTTATGGGCGGAGCCGTTGCGGTCGCATTTGATCAATTGCATAAATTTACACGATGGCGTTTTCTACTTCCAGCGATACTAACGATTTTAAGTTTTGTTTATTACGTTCGAAACGACGAGTATTTTGAAATGGACTCAGAGTTCTCAACGCTTGCGATTCGCGCGCTCATCATGACATTGTTGCTGCTAGCTCTATACGTAAATTTCAATAAAGATATAGTCAAATGGCTGTTAATGGCATCCGTTTTAGTTTGGACTTTGCTGTTTGCTAACCTTTATCAAACCGAAAAAATTCTGGATGAAGGTGATATCTCACAAGTTAGCGAAGAATTGATAACGGGAGTCGACTATGATGACCCTGAAATCAATACACTCATTGAGTTTATTCACACAAAAGAAAGCGACGAACTTTATCGAATTGATTGGATGGAAGGTGTCCGCAATAACACGCCAATCGTTCAAGACTTCCAAGGACTAAGTGCATATTCTAGTATTTTAAACAAAAACTTATTGTATTTTTATTTGTATGATCTTGAAATTGATATGGGACGTGAAAGTGTTAGTCGTTACGCCACACTCGGCAACCGCGCCAACTTGTACAGCATGCTACAAGGCAAATACGTGATTCGCTCGCGTGGAGACACCAATATTCCTTATGGCTTTAATGAGATCCATTCTTCCGAAAAGTATATCGTCTATGAAAACGACTACGTTTTGCCGTTTGCACGGTCGACTTCCACAGTTTACGAAGAACAGCAATTGGCTAAGCTATCTCCGCTAATGCGTGAACAAGCGATGCTGACTGGGGTTGTACTAGATCGCAGTCAAGATACGGCTTCTTTGCCAGAGTCGAATGAAAACATCCTTGCCTTTGACCAAGCTACAATTGGGGCTACTTATCATGACGATGTCCTAACAGTCGTAGAGAGAACAGGCGGCTTGAACTTAACCGTAGAAAACCTACCGCTATCCGGTGATGACTTATTTGTTTCTTTCCATTTAGAAACAAAGGCAGCCGATCAAGGCTTCCTACTTGAAGTGAATGATTACCAAACAACAAGAAAGTCCAATCAGTCTATTTACAAAACATTTGTAGACGACTTAACAATTCGCATACCTGCTGATGAATCCATTGAAATTCGTCTTCCAAAAGGACGCTATGACATAACCGATATCCAAGTTTATTCTGCTTCCTATGAATCCTTGCGCAAACAAGCTGCTCAACCAGACTTGTCTAGCAATCTATCAATTGATGGCAGTCAGGTTCGCTTGGATTATGCCAATAAAGACAACGATGACTTCTTAAAGCTATCCATTCCGTATGAACGCGGCTGGCAAGCACACGTAAATGGCAAAAAAGTACAGGTAGCAAAAGCCGACTTTGCCTTTATGGCAATTCCACTAGAGGCAGGCGATAACGACATTTCGCTTGCTTATCGACCGCCCTTTTTTAAGTCAGCTGCAGCTGTAAGTTTAGTATCTACCCTTTTTGGTTTTGCACTAGTTTTTCGCAAAAGAAAAACTAGAAAACCGACTGATTTCACCTAAATTTTTATCGATAAGTGCGATTTCTTTCACTACTGCTTTAAGTGCTCCACTTCTGACTTTCGTGATTAGTCAGAAGTGGAGCATTTTTTCATCTATTCCTCTTATAGAAAATGAGCTTCCCTTTATTGGAATTTCTTCTCCTACAAAAGAAGCTGTTTTGAAAAATTGCGTTTACTCTCTCTCTTTAACGTGTAAGAAAGAGTAAGACGATCTTAAAGGAGGAATTCAGATGAAGCGTTGGTTGTTGTTCGGTTTAATCGTAAGCTTTTTAGTCCTTTTAGCAGCATGTGGCAATGACACGACAGAAGATCCGCCTACGGAATCTGATGGCGCAACAGAAGAAACGAACGATGACAGCAACAGCAGTGAAGATTCAACTGAAGGAGCAGCTACCAATAACGATGGCGAAATCCTGATGGTAACCGTCGAATTAATGAACAGTGACGGTGATGCGATAGGCACTGCTGAATTGACTGAAGAAGACAGCGGTGTCGCAGTCGCACTTCAAGCAGAAAATTTAGAACAAGGCATGCATGGTATTCACTTCCACCAAGAAGGTATGTGTGAAGTTCCTGACTTCAAATCAGCTGGTGATCACTTTAACCCAGAAAGTACGATGCATGGTATGGACAACGCTGACGGTCCGCATGCCGGTGACTTGCCGAACCTTGAAGTAGGCGAAGACGGCAACGTCTCACAAGAATTTGTTGCCGAAAATGTGACGCTTGAAATTGGCGAAGAGGATTCATTACTCAAAGAAGGCGGAACTGCGCTTGTTATCCACGCAGGAGAAGATGATCAAAAAACCGATCCTTCTGGTGACTCTGGAGACCGCATTGCCTGTGGCGTCATTGCCGCAGAATAACGATCGCTTAAACATCGGCAGTGCCCTCTCTAAACGGGCACTGCCTTTTTTGAACTCTGATTAATCTAGTTCTGCTCTCCAGTGTTTAAGTGGATTACCAACGGGAATAATGCAACTAGTACTACTTAAACTAGAGGAGGATTTACAATGGCGAGAGATGAATTCGAAAAAATAGATGAACAAGTTGAACCTCAAGAACAATCTACACAGCCGGGGTCCGAGAAGCAAATGAACCCTGAACCGATTTATGATGACAAAGACTATAGAGGTTCTGGAAAACTTGAAGGAAAAGTCGCACTTATTACAGGCGGAGACAGTGGGATCGGTCGCGCAGTAGCAGTGGCCTATGCTAAAGAAGGTGCCAGCATCGCTATCGCCTATCTTGACGAACACGAAGATGCAAAAAAAACAATAGCAGCGATTGAGTCTTACGGAGCAAAGGCAATTAAATTTGCCACCGATGTCAGTGACGTTGAAAATTGCAATCAGCTTATAGTAGACATTATTTCTGAATTCGGCCAATTGAATGTGTTAGTGAACAATGCTGGAAAACAGTTTCCACAAGATGACTTTCTAGCGATTAGCCCTGATCAATTAATGGAAACTTTCTCTACTAACATTTTTAGTATGTTCTATTTAACTCAAGCTGCTCTCCCACATCTTCAAAAAGGAGACAGTATCATCAATACTTCATCCGTAACTGCTTACCGCGGTGCTCCTGGACTAATTGATTATTCGTCAACCAAAGGAGCAATTACAAGCTTTACTCGCTCGTTGTCTGCTAACATTGCAGAACAAGGCATCCGCGTAAATTCAGTTGCACCTGGTCCTATTTGGACACCTCTTATCCCCTCAACTTTTGATGCAGAAAAAGTCAAAAACCAAGGGAACGACACATTAATGGAGCGACGTGGGCAACCTTCTGAATTGGCGCCAGCTTACGTATATCTAGCTTCTAAAGACTCTACCTACGTAACAGGACAAGCGATTCATATTAATGGTGGAGATTATATTAGTTCGTAAAATACAACAGCCCCGGCATACGCCGGGGCTGTTTTTAGCAACTGTCGTCATTATTTATTTTGTCTCAAGCGACTTTTTCCACTTTCTTCTTGTGCAATAAAATTCAATGCTTTTTCAATTGTTGAAAATGTAACTAAGCGACTGTCACGATCTAAATTATTGACAAACTGCTGAGCAGCAACCGCAGAAATGCCTGTTACATAAAGTTTACTTCCCATAATTCGAAGTGCTTCGTAAATTTGTGAAAACCAATAAAGCGGTGATTTTTCGTTCCAAGTCAGACCGGTGATGTCGATAATTGCATATTCAATACGGTGCTGTTGAACATATTCGCAAATTTTCACCTTCAACATTTCAAAGCGCTGAATGTCCATAGTTCCAACAAGTGCAACGGTCGCAACATTTTCCTGTACGGACAAAATAGGGAGCATCAATTTTTCAATCTCGTCTTCGTTCGCCATAATCGCCTGTTGTTGAGCACGCTCTAACGTAATGTCCGTTTGCGTGCCGATAAAATAAAGCTTCTCGTCTATCCAGACAGGCTCAATTACTAGCCGGTTCCAGAATGGAGAACCGTCTTTGCGATAATTTAATAAAGTCACAATCACTTTTTCTTTATTGGCGATAGCTTTTTTCATTTTTTCAGTATCTTCTTTTGATGTTTCAGGTCCCTGCAAGAAACGACAGTTTTCCCCAATTACTTCTTGTTGCGTATATCCGGTCATTTCGATAAAGGTTCTATTTGTATAAATGATTGGATTGTCCTGCTGTGACGGATCAGTCACAATTGTCCCAACTTTGCTGCCATCGAGCATAGCTTCAAGCAAAGTCACTTGGGTTTTTTGGTTTAACTCTCTCAAGTGATCTACCTCTTCTCTCGTTTCATGTAATAATCCTAGCATATCTCCGAACTCAAATCCAAACACTCTGTATCCATTACGTTTCAGGATTTCTTTACAGGGTAAATGAAAGAACAAAGACTTTTCCAAACAGGAGGAAAAAAGAATGGCGAAAGTATTGGCAGTACTGTCAAATGGCTATATAAACGAAGAACATAATTACGTAACAGGATGGTGGGCAGAAGAACTTTTTGCTCCTGCACTAGAGCTTGAAAAAGAAGGACATACTGTCGGACTTGCTTCTATTGAGGGCGGTAAACCTACTGTAGATCCAATCAGTATAAGTAAAGATTACGATCCAGATGGTATCTACAAAAAGCAATACGAATCAGGTATGGCAGATAAGACGACACCGATAGTTGATGTTAAAGCTAGCGACTACGACGCCATTATGATCGTTGGCGGACATGGGGCGATGTTTGACTTAGCACACAACGAAGACTTACACGCTGTGATTAATGTCGTTTATGAATTGGGCGGTATTGTATCCGCTGTTTGTCACGGACCGGCACCACTGGTTTATACAAAGACTAGGGACGGTCGCCATCTTTTAGAAGGGCTGAAAGTAACCGGCTACCCAAATAACAAAGAACCAAAAGAGGTTGTCGAACTATTACCTTTTAGCCTTGAAGATGAATTAAAGAAGATTGGCAATTACCACGAAGAGAGCAATCACGACGCCTATGTGGTCTGGGGGAGCAAACAAATTCTAACAGGTCGCGATCCGCAATCTTCACAGCTTTTCGGTCGTGAACTGGCTCAGAAACTCACTCAACGTGAGTTGCAGTCAGAAGAAAAGTTCATGGATTGAACTTTTTCTTAACAGGGTAAAGAAAACTACTAGCACCTTCGAGGAGGCATTCAAATGAGCAACGACGACAAAAAGAAATACATGAAAGAGACCGAAGAAGAAGCAAAACGCCGTCCACCTGAAGATAAACAAGGATTACAAGAACCGAAAGTTACCGGTTACAAGCCATTGCAACTCGGTATTATCATCTTTGTTATACTAGTTCTCATCCTCATCGGCTTCGGAATTGGAACAGATTGGTTTGGCGTTTCTAACTAATTTTTTTATCAGGCAATTCAACTTATCCATAATAAAAAGGGGGTGCCCTCAAAAGTCATTGTTCATGACTTTTTGAGAGCTCCCCTTTTTCTTCGTGTTTTAGCTATTTTCCATTAATGTCAGCTCAAAATTTTGAAGCTCTCCGTTTCGATAAGCTTTCACTTTCAGCGTCTCTCCGACTTTCGTTTCGTTGTACAAGTATTGACGAAGTTCCAATACAGAATTCACTGGTTTTCCGTCTAGTTCAACAATGACATCATATGCTTCTAGCCCTGCTGTTGACGCTCCTGAACCTTCAACTACCGATTGAACGACGATGCCCCCTTCAACTTCAGCTGGCAAGTTCAATTGATTGCCGCGATATTGTGCAGGGACTTCTGCTAAGTCCAAAATCGCAACTCCCATTGATGGTCGGCTTACCGTTCCTTGCGTTTCCAGATCTGAGATAATTGGAATGGCTGTATTGATCGGTATCGCCAGGCCAATTCCTTCTACAGCACTTTGAGCGATTTTCATGGAGTTGATGCCAATTACTTGCCCTTGTGCATTAATCAACGCGCCCCCGCTATTTCCGGGACTAATAGCGGCATCGGTCTGAAGAACTTCTGACTGCCAGTCTTCTGTGCCGTCTTGGTTTATATCAATTGGCACTAAGCGCTCTGTTCCTGAAATGACACCTGTCGTTACTGACCCTGAAAACTGCAGGCCTAATGGATTACCAATAGCGATAACTGGCTCACCTGCTTGTAATACCGACGAATCTCCAAATTCTGCTACCGTTTTGATACTCGCAGCTGGAACTTTCAACACCGCCAAATCAGTCCAGACATCTGTTCCCAGTACTTCTGCATCAAGTTCTGTCCCATCTGATAACGTGACCTTCACTTTTTCTGCGCCTTCTACTACATGGTTATTCGTCACAACATATGCAGTGTCGCCATCTTTTTTATAAATGACGCCAGATCCGACACCCGCTTCTTGCGATTGCTCTTTTTCACTAGTTTGTGCAGCGAAAGGATCTTGTTGTGCTACTTGTAAATTGGAAACCCCGACCACTGCATCTGTTGTATTCTCAACAACCTTCGTTACATCTGAAGTGACAACTGAAGATGTTGTTTGCAAGCCACTGACCGCCTGACTGGTGGACGTCGGTTCAGTCCCTGCCACTTCTCCATCAGTCACACTCGGCAAAATGACTCCTACTAACAACGCCCCTGCAAGTAACCCTGTAAAGCTTGAAGCAAAATAGCCTTTTTTGTTTCCTTTAGGTTCAGATGAATTATAATACCCCATGTGTTCTCCTCCTCTATTTTGTTAAAGTATTGACGATATCGTATGATTCGATTTTTTCAGCTAGCCATTCAGCATATTTTGTATTTAATGCTTCATCAAATAGAGTTTCTTTTATCTGTTCTTTGCTGTCTTCTAAATTTGCATCTGCTGCATCTGTTTTTCCAGTCACTTGGATGATGTGGAAGCCATATTCCGTTTCTACAGGCTCACTGATTTCATCAACTTTCATACTAAATGCTGCTGCTTCAAACTCTGCTGCCATTTCTCCTGCACCAAATTCACCTAGTGCACCGCCATTGTCAGCATTGCTTGTATCTGTAGAATATGCTGCTGCTAGTTCGGCAAAGTCATCACCATCATCAAGCTTCGCTTTGACTTCGTCTGCTTCTTCTTGAGTGCCTACCAAAATGTGGTTTGCTGCAACTTTTGAAGGCTGTTCAAAAGACTCTTTGTTTTCTTCAAAATACGTACTGATTTGCTCATCTGTTATGTTAATATCTGGTCCGACGATTTTTTCAACTTTCAAGTAAATTTTCATTTCGTCTTCCAGATCTGCTATCGACATTCCGCTTGACGCCAGTGCTTGTTCAAGTGCTTCCGCCCCACCATAACTTTCTTCATAGACTGCCATTTCTGCGTCGAGCTCTTCTTGAGTCACTTTAATGTCTGCTTTATCCGCTTCTTGATTGACCACTTCGTTTGAAATCATCGCGTCGAGTGTCGCTGCACCAGCAGAAGCGACCATTTTGTCATACAAGGCTTCTTTGGTGATTTCTTTATCTCCTACTGAAGCTACTGAGTCGTCCCCTGAAAATGCAACCATCACAAAAATTGCGCTTGCCGCTAGTACGCCAATTCCAATGTATAAAAGTTTTTTCATACTTATTTCCTCTTTTCCTAAGTTGTTATCTCTAGCTTATCAAGCAATTATGAATAAACTATGACTAGAGTTTTAACAATCAACTATTTTTTTCAAAAAAATGACTTGAGACTGTTTGTCCCAAGTCATTTTTTATGTGGCAAGCGGATAATAAACTTCGTGCCTTGCTCTTTTTTACTTTCCACATCAATTTCTCCATCATGCAGCGTCACCAATTGCTTAACAATTGATAAGCCCAATCCAAATTGGCCACTTCCGCGCGATAAATCTGCTTTATAGAAACGACGCCAAATCAAATCAATTTCCTCGACATCAATTCCCACCCCGTTATCTTCAACAATAATCGACATGTGGTCGGGTTCAGAATGAGTGGTTAAGAAAATGGTACCTCCTTCGGTAAACTGAATCGCATTTTTGACGATGTTCATCAGGATTTGAATGAGACGATCCATATCGCCATAGATAATATCTCCTGGATTCGTGTGAATGACAATTGTATTGCCTTTATCTTTTGCCTGCTGATAAAGCTGTTCTTGGATAATTTCTAATAGCTCATCTGCATCAATTTCTTCTTTTGTTAGCACGACTTGATTAGATCTAATTTTCTCGTAATCCAAATTTTCATTAACGAGACGCATTAAGCGCTTTGTTTCTTCACTCGCTAGACGAATGCCTTTTTCCCGTTGGCTTTCTTCAATCATGTTGTTACGAAGCCCTTCCATGATGCCCGCAATGGTGGTCAGTGGTGTTCTCATTTCATGTGACACATCTGCCATAAATTGACGGCGACGATTTTCCAGCCGATCGATTTCTTCATTCGATTGCTGGAGCTTCGCAGCCATTTTGTTAAAGTCATGTGCTAAATCACCGAACTCATCAAAATTCGATTCAGGCAAATTGACATCATAATGACCTTCACTAATCATAGAAGTCGCTTTTTGCATTCGCTGAATTCGGCTAACATGCATTTTAGAAAGCCATAAACTAAACAACAAAGCAATCGCAAACGCAATTAAAATAGCAGTGGTCAAGGTTTTATTTAACTCAGCGATCATTTCACTTACCCCACTAACAGGGGAAGCAAGCAAGACGCCACCAGCCAATTGGTCATTTTCAAAATAAGGCATCGCTACAAATGTTACCGTAAAATCGAACCGCTCAACATCACGATTAACGATAAGAGTTTCGCCTTGTTCAATAACGTTCCATTCTTTTGGTGTCAGCTCAACAGGTGGAAAAGAGCCAGACACCGGATACAAAATACGACTTTGCTGATCAAAAACAATAAAACTGATATTTTGTGCTTTTAAGATTGAGACATATGACTGCAAGTTAGTGCCCGGTCGCTTGTGACCGAGCTCATCAATAATTTGTTCACCATAATTCTCCAATTCCTGTGCTTTTTCGTTATACGCAAAGTCATCTACATAACGAACGAACAAAACACTCAAAATCAAAAAAGCAATCAGCAAAATACTCATATGACTAGCAATCAGCTGATAGAAATATTTAATTCGCGTGTTCTTCAAATTTATAGCCCACTCCCCATACGGTATGGAATAGCTTGTCTCCGCCATTTATCTTTTTCCGAAGTCGTTTAATGTGAACATCCACTGTTCGTTCATCACCGTAAAACTGGTAGCCCCATACTTGTTCCAATAACTGTTCACGACTGAACACTTGTTTTGGATGTTGCAAGAAAAACACTAACAAATCAAATTCCTTAGGCGTTAAACCATCAACTTCTTGTGCATCCTTTAAGACACTCCGAGTTTCCTTATTCACAGTAAAATGGAGAGTTTCGATGAGATCCAAAGTGGCTTCCATCTTTTGAGTCCTGCGAGTAACTGCTTTAATACGCGCCATCAACGTTAACGGACTAAACGGTTTTGTGACATAGTCATCAGCTCCCATTTCAAAACCAATCACTTGATCAGATTCACTATCTTTTGCAGTCAGCATAATAATCGGAACTGCGCTTCCTTCTTCACGGATTTTGCGACACAATGAGATACCGTCCATTCCTGGAAGCATCCAATCCAAGATTAACAAATCGTGTGTGCCCTCTTTATATTTCTGGTAGCCTTCTAGTCCATCAGCTGCAAATTCACCTTGAATGCCTTCTTTCGAAAAGAACAGCTCCAGCATCGAACTAACACTTGGATTATCTTCTACAACCAATATCTTCATCCCGCACCTCCGCCAACCTTTCTTCTAAAGGTAAATGACAAATTCGAAAGACGCAAGCAAATTGAAAATCGCCCCTCTGCAGGAGAGGGGCGATTTTCAGTCATCAGGCTTTTTTCTCACGTTTTTTCAGCTTTACGAATAAGTCTCCGATCATGTCGTAGTCAATAGCCATGTTATTTTCATAAGCATACTTCACACCATAGCCAAGTGCTAGCGTCATGGACGAAGCAACTGTGCCCCCAATAATAGATCCTGCTCCCGGAATGAACTTTAATGCCTGCCGGTAAATCGTGTGACCGATTGTTTGTGTCGCGGTAATCACAATCATGTCTTTCGCTGCTTTTTTAGTTAACGGTTTGTCGTAAAGTTTCGATAACTTGATAATCAGCCCGACTTGTAAAGACGTTAGCGGTACTACATCTGATCCAGGGATAGGTGATGCTCCGATGACGCCTGCTGAAACGCCAGCACCGATAATCCAACGCGTAGCCGCAGAGGATTTTTCTTTCAAGCTTTTAGCGAAGAGCAAATCCTTCCCCTTCTTTTCGAGCAAAAAAAGAATTTCCTTTTTTAAAGTCTCCAAATTCTCTTCTGTTTTCGAGGAAATTGGAATGACTTTGTATTTATGACCTGTATGTCCTTGGATGAATTGAACGATGGATGGTATGTTTTCCGCCGCATCAATTTTATTTAAGACAATCAAAATGTCTTTATTGTGTTTTTCGATTTCATTAAACTTCTCTTTTTCGCTTTCAGAAAATACTGTTCCGGCAGCGTTTAAGAAAAACAGCACAATATCAGATTTCTGTACAAACTCTAAGGTTTTTTTAGGATTCTCGTCATTAGGATCATTCAATCCGGGAGTATCCATAAATTTAATGTTTTCCAACCCGTGAATGTTATAGGGATCCACGCTAACTGTTTCTCCAGGCATCGGATTGGTGCTCGCAACTTCTGCTCCAATAATCTTATTGATGGTAGAAGATTTCCCTGCATTCACTTCACCGATCAAGGAAATTAACAGATCTTGACTGAGTGAGTCATTGACTTTCTTCATTTCATTTTCAAACATCTTATCCATAGCGTGCATCACTTCTTTTTCGAATTCTTTCACCATAGACAGCCCCCCTCGTCTCTCATCTACTGACTATTATAATCTTTTTTTTAGACGAGCGAACTTAGTCCTTCATATAGTCTGTCAGCAAAGTATCTGCATAGTTCATCAAAGTTTCTGTATCTTTACGATGTTTTTTCGCATCACTATTTTTTCTACGTTCATCCATCGTTTTCAAATCGTGTAGTACACCTGGCAGTTTCGCGCCAGGCGCTTTGTACAATTGTTCAGACTGAATATAAGAACCTCCTGGCATGTAATAACGCATACCCAGTAAATTCTTTTTGTACTCAAACAGATTGTGTCCCATCACCGAGGCATTGTGTTCAATTCCGAGTAATGCTAACACAGTTGGCATAATGTCTGTCTGACCGCCCAAACGCGTCAGTTCTTTTTCTTCAAACAAGTTTCCCCCAGTAAAAATAAGCGGAATAGTAAATTGATCTTTTAATGAGTAGTCATGTCCGAGAAAGTCACTCAATAACTGCTGGTCTTCTTTAGTCACTAATGTACCATGCATACCTGAATGATCACCTAGAATAACAATTAGGGATTCGTCATAAATTCCACGATCTTTTAGTTCCTGAATGAAAAAACCAATCTGTTCGTCTGCGTAACGAATTGATTGCAGGTAATTTCCAACATACATGCCTTCGTATTCAATTGGCAAAGTTAGATGCTGCATAGATGATGGCAATTCAAATGGTGTATGACTCGTAACGGTTACAATATTCGCGTAAATGCGTTCATAGGTTTCGAGCTGGCGTGGAAGTTCATCTGCAGCAAAACGAAACAGCACTTCATCCGCAGGACCAAAACCGACATTTTTAACGTTCGGGATGTCATCAATCGAGAACACCTCTTCATAACCAAGAACCGGATAAAGAACGTCACGATTCCAAAAAGTCACATCATCTGCGTGATAGGTAGCAGAACCGTAGCCCTCTTTTTTCAATGTTCGTGCAAGTGAAGGTGCTTCCTTTCCTGAAAGACTATTGGCTGTAGGAATCATTCCTTGCGGATACAAACCAGTGTTAACAATCCATTCCGCGTCAGAAGTCGTACCAGCTCCTATTTGTTGGAAAACGTTTGAAAAATAAGCACTTTCACTTAACAGGTTATTAAGATTTGGTGTAATTTCTTGGCCATTCAACGTCTTGCCAATGACGAAATTCTGTAAAGACTCTACTTGAATAACGAATAAGTTTCGTCCTTCAGCCCTTCCAAAACTTTCTTGTTCACTCACTTTCACATATTTATTGCCTTTAAGTTCCTCCAGTTTTTTTTCCGATAACTTAGTCGAAGAGGCATGAGCCGTATCGGTCGAGCGATTATACAGTTGAACTACTTGAGATTGGAGAAAGCCGTTTTCTTTTGCGAAATAGGAAACGTCAATAACTGGCTGCTCGATAGCGTAACCAATTGATATTGCTGATATGACCGCCATGCTAATAGCTATATGTTTTATCGCCGGCAATTTCACCGGTTTTCTCCAACGACGAGCAAGGAATACGAGCAAAACAGCATCTAGGAAAAACAAGAAATCCCATGGAGTTGATAGCATCGCAATGGTATTGCTGACAGAGCTAGACTGAGTCGCTTGTTGTAAATCATAGTAAGAAGGAATCGTAGAATAATAGCGCAGATAAAGTGTGACAGTGAAGAAGATGATGGAGACCAATAAGTTAAAAATCCATACTGCTTGCCACAGTTGTTTATGAGCTACCAGTAATACCACTGACAGCAAGAAAGCCCATAGTGGAAATTCAACCAAAGCAATATGCCAAAAGGATTTCGCGTCAAAAATGAGCACGCGAAAAGCACTTATTTTAATAAACAATAAGAAAAAAATGAGTATATATGGCATGACAGCTGTTTTCTTCATTTAAAACACCTCATTTCTAAAGACGATCATTTAAAGTTGAATGTTGCATATAGTTAGTTAAAAAGGGAATAGTTAAATGTATATGCAAGGCAAGACAGACTTAATGATAAGCAGGCTCTTATTTTCTACAGTTGTTCAAGAAGATATCGTGCAAATTATTTTGATGCTTATTACATAAGCGTGGACTGATTTGCTTAACACTCTATCGGAAAAACGATTGTTAACTTATTTTTAGAACCTGACTACCTAAAGGGAGCGATACGATGCAAACATTAAAAGCACTTTTCATCAATACTTCACTAAAAAGTTCAAAGGACCCTTCTCACACAGAAGGTTTCATCAATGATGTTCAAGTTCATTACAATCAACTAGGAGTAGAATCAGAAATTGTCCGCTTGGCCGATTATGACGTTGCTTACGGTGTTCAAGAAGATATGGGTGAAGGCGATGAATGGCCTAAAGTATTTGAAAAAGTCATGGCAGCAGACATTGTCATTATCGGTACACCCTTATGGCTCGGAGAAAAAAGTTCATTGGCTACGCAAACCATTGAACGTCTTTATGGCAGTAGCAGCGTCACCAATGATAAAGGACAATCCGTTTTCTACAATAAAGTTGGCGGTGTTGCAATCACGGGTAACGAAGACGGCGCTAAGCATGCTGCTGCATCCGTTCTTTACGCCCTTTCTCATATCGGGTTTGTCATTCCACCGAACGTTGATGCTTATTGGGTTGGTGAAGCAGGTCCTGGAGCTTCTTATATGGATGCTGGCAGAGAAAATGAGTTTACTAAAGCAGCGATTCAACGACTTGCCTACAATACTTATCATTTGGCCGGTATGCTTAAGAACAATCCAATTCCGAATGAAGGCAATACACTTTAAACCTAAGCAGCCGGCAGCGAAAGTACTGCCGGTTTTTCTATGTACTTATTTCCACACGCGATGTGCAAAAAGGTGGCCATCTTTTATTATCACTTTATAAATATCAGGATTAGTCAGCTTTTGCCACTCCAAAAACCCATAATCGTCGTCAATTCGTTTTAATAGTAAGCCCAACAAATTGCCATGAGTTACCGCTGCAGTCATGTCATCCATTTCACTCAATGCTTCCATGGCACGGTCTGCTGCCTCTTTCCCTGATTCGCCTCCAGTGAATTTTACGTTGTCATCATTAAAAGACTCTTCTAATTTTTTCATCCAGTCTGGCAAATCTTCAGAGCTCAACACTCGTTCAGCCAAACGCTCATCAATTCGAATCGGTAAATCTTGTTGGTCTGCTGCCGGTTCAATCGATTGGATAGCCCGTGTAAACGGACTCGAAACAAAATGGATAATCTGTCGTTGTTGAAGAAATCTTGCTAATTCTTCTGCTTGCTTTTGCCCCATTGCAGTCAAGTCCGCGTCCGGTGCCTGTCCGGTTGCTTGGCAATGTCTAATTAAGTAAATTGTTTTTTCCATACTCATCATCCTCTTGTGATTTTCATTGGTTCGAATTCAAAACCTAGAATGTTTCGCTTCTTTATAACCATCATACACTTCCTTTACCTATCACATTCCCCAAATCTCGTCTTTTAACCTCAAAAAAACTCCTGAGCAAAAGCTCAGGAGTCATAAATTATAATTTTTTCATCAAGTTTGCCATTTCAATAGCACCTGCTGCTGATTCCCAACCTTTGTTTCCAGCTTTTGTTCCAGCGCGTTCAATCGCCTGTTCAATAGAATCTGTTGTTAAAACACCAAAAATGACTGGAATATCTGCATGGTCACTCGCTCTTGAAACACCTTTAGCGACTTCGCTGCAAACATAGTCAAAATGAGGAGTTGCGCCTCTGATGACTGTTCCTAACGTAACAATGGCATCAAAATTTCCACTCATCGCCATTTTTTTCGCTACAAGCGGAATTTCGAAAGCTCCAGGTACCCAAGCAATCGATACATCCTCTTCTCCAACGCCATGACGTTTTAAAGCATCTTCTGCCCCACTTAATAATTTACTTGTAATAAATTCATTAAAACGACCAACTACAATTCCAATTCGTAAACCTTCACCATTTAAATATCCTTCAAAATGTATCGTCATTTAAGTCCATCTCCTCTAGTAGATTAATAAGTTGTCATGTTTTGCTGTTCTTGTTGGTACGTTACTAAATCTTTAATCGTTAAAATACCAAGACCGAGACGTTCTGACACTTGTAACAAATCGTTAACACGCGCCATCGTTCCATCAGCATTCATAATTTCACATATAACTCCTGCTGGAGGTGAACCTGCAAGCTTCGCTAGATCTACTGCTGCCTCAGTATGTCCTGTTCGTTCAAGGACGCCGCCATCTTTTGCGATCAACGGGAAAACATGACCCGGACGTTTAAAGTCTGTTGCTTTCGCAGTTGGCTTGACTAAGCTTGTAATTGTATGAGAGCGTTCAAAAGCACTAATGCCTGTCGTCGTATCTTTATGATCCACACTGATTGTAAAAGCAGTACCATACTCATCTGTATTATGGTCCGTCATTAGACCAATTTGTAAGTTTTGGGCGATTGATTGGGCAAGTGGTACGCAGATCAAACCTCTTCCTTCGGTCGCCATCAAATTGACGATTTCAGGTGAAGCGAATTCTGCCAAAGCAACAAAATCGCCTTCATTTTCTCGATCTTCATCATCAATGACAATAATGGCTTTACCATTCTTTAAATCTTCAATGGCTTTTTCTACCGTGTAAAACATCTGTGTTGCGCCTCCTTTTAAAATCCGTTTTCTGCTAGCCAGCTTCTGCTGATTTTCGGTTCTGCTGTTTGAATTCGCTCGGTATACTTTGCCAATAAATCACATTCGATATTGACCTTTTCACCAATGCCTTTTTCTCCTAATAGCGAATCTTCTTGCGTCGTCGGAATAAGAGAAATCGTCACAGTATTATGGCTAACAGCAAAAATAGTCAAAGAAGTACCATCTACTGCGATCGATCCTTTTAGCATCATATACTTCAACAACTGAGGTTCAAGCTCGATTGTTTTAGTGATCGCATTTGCTTCTTTTTTCACAGATCGGATAACGCCGACGCCATCAATATGTCCACTAACAAAATGACCGCCAAAACGTCCATTAGCTGGCATAGCGCGTTCAAGATTTACCCGGGAACCTGCTTTCAATTCCTTCATCGTTGAAGATTTGACCGTTTCTGGAATCACATCAACTGTGAAAGTATTAGAAGTAAAGGTCGATACAGTTAAACAAACTCCGTTAATGGAAATACTGTCTCCGCGCTTAACGTCTTCTAAAATTAGCGCACAGGAAATGGTTAACTCCATTGCTTGTGGCTTAGAGCGAACTGAGGCAACATGTCCAAGTTCTTCAACAATACCTGTAAACATTTAGGCATACTCCTCCAATCTGTTCGCTAAAGTGTATTCAATTGGGGTCTTACGAGTTTTCGGGTGCTTTCCACCATGGGGCGTATGGGTGGTGAGGAAAGAATATTTCAGAAGGGTTTGAATCCATAACACAATGTGCCCTGCTTCTTTATCAAGTTGGCCAAGTAGACGGCCATTTTTCGTACCTTGAAGAAGCTCGTTTTCCACTGAGAGAATGAGCAGGGTTAAAGACCGTTGACTTGTATTTCCAGAGACTACTCCCTGATAAAGGTGTTTGGTCATACAAATTCCTCCTTTCAATTTCAACACATTGAAAAGAAGAGGCACATAACGAAGCCGATCTCTAAATTCTTCTCCCATCCAGACTGTAACTGTCGGTGCCGGAATTTCACCAGCTCCACCGTTTGGACGTTTAAAACATAGTGGCCTATGCTTGCCATCGTCCAACCGGGTCACGGACTTGCAGTTTCCTGCTCACCGCCGGTAAGGAATTTCACCTTGCCCCGAAGAATTAGATTCGTAGTTTCGTCTTTTTAATAGTAGCATAGAAAGAAACTGAACCATATAAATTTAGCTGATATTTCCGACGAACTCCAGCCAACTCGAATTCTATATCCCTCAAACAACTGTCTATTTTAAAGCATATCGCCATTTCAGAAAGGACGAGTTACTATGTCTCATCACCACACAGTGAAAGGCGTCAGCGTAGATGCGGAAACACGTTGTGCTCATTACCATTCAGCCATCGATCGAATTGCCATCAAGTTTTTTTGCTGTCAGCAATACTTCCCCTGCTTCGAATGCCACCAAGCTATAGGCTGTGGCAACCACCAAGTTTGGCCAAAAGACCGGTTCCAAGAAAAAGCAGTGCTGTGCGGGAGCTGTGGGCATGAACTTACTATCGATGAATATTTAGCCTGTGCATCTATTTGCCCTAGCTGTACTTTGCCTTTTAATCCAGGCTGCAACTTGCATAAGTATCTTTATTTCGGATAAAAAACTGGAAGCCCTAGAAACGTGATTCTTTTAAAAAATCAATAAAGCCAAGTGAGAAACGATATCTCACTTGGCTTTATTGGTGTATAAAGACATTACAAGTTGCTCTCCTTTAGAGCGCATAATTCGTCTACCTGTATCTTCGAATCCCGCTTTTTGATACAAGCGTTGTGCAGGGATGTTACGCGCATTGACGCCTAGCACCACTTGATCAAAATCTGGAAACTCCATTTCCATAAACTCTGGCAGTGCATAGATAGACCCTGTCGCAATTCCTCGCCCCTGATATTTTGGATTCACAGAAAACCCTCTCAACAATAAGGCTTTTGGGTTGTTCGAATATTTTTTACGGTCTTCCGATTCATCCAATTCGAAAAAACCGGCATCTTCTCCGCGTGCTTTAATAATAATAAAATGCTTTAACGGATCGTTGGCATCTTTTTCAATAATTTCTAT
The DNA here is from genome assembly GCF_001465835.2 of Planococcus kocurii. Lineage (NCBI taxonomy): Bacteria > Bacillati > Bacillota > Bacilli > Caryophanales > Caryophanaceae > Planococcus > Planococcus kocurii. The sequence continues at coordinate 2,225,934 of NZ_CP013661.2, read as the reverse complement.
AGGCAATCGTGTAAATTCCAGCTGATGTGTTGGCAAATCGTAACCGATTGATCGTTTGGAGGAGTAGCGGTGCAATGTCACTTCTCTTTTTTTAATCACGTTAAGTAGACCTCCTTGTTTGCGTTCATTATCTCAGACTATCAGGCATCTCTAGATTCAAAAAGATGGTCAGATGATTATTGAAGAAAGAAAAGCTGCGTCGACTTTTGCTTTACTCTTTCTTCAATGTCACTACGACAATTTCAGGCAGATTAAAAATACGAACGGGAAAAGTACTATTGCCAAGGCCACGGCTAACAACCATTTTCGATTGATCTTTGTCAAAGATCCCTTCCGTTACTTTCGGAAACCAGCCTTGTCCTGGAGCAACTAAACCGCCAAGGCCAGGAATTCGAATTTGTCCGCCGTGGGCATGTCCTGAAAACACTACATCTACTCCAGCTTCTGCATAAATCGGAAAATATTCAGGACGATGTGCTAGCAACAAGGTAAAATTGTCAGTCAGTTGCGCATGCTCAAGACTCCCCTGTGTAGCTTCGTCTTCGTGTATCTCAGGCTCTGTCAAAGGATCGTTAATTCCTGCAATCTGGATTGACGATTGTGCTTTTTTCCATTCAACTTGCTCATCTTCCAAAACCACGACGTCCCGTTTACGTAACGCAGCTGTTATTTCCTCAATCTTATTGGAAGCCACTTCGTGGTTTCCCGTCACGTAATACACTTTACTCATCTCCACAAGCGCATCAACTAACACCAAGCTAGCCTCCAAATCATAACGATTACTATCGATAAGATCGCCCGTCAAAAAAATGACGTCCGGATTGGCTGCCGATACCTTTTCAATCAGTGAAGATTGATCTTTTCCGAAGGTGGCATTGTGCAAGTCCGATACCTGAACAACAGTTGCTCCATCAAAAGCAACTGGCAACTCTTTAGAAGCTACCGTGTATTCCGTAGTTTGCACCCACTTGTTACTGACCCAAATGCCACTCCCCACTAGTAACACTAACAACATAAGTCCGATCATTTTTTTCATAAACTAACCTCTATTCAATTCTCATTCGAACAATTGGAGTCGGCTCCATCTTTTAATCTACTTAAATCGGTGCTACAATTTCGATTTTCAAACGATCAGGTCCCTCTAGAAAAACTGCATAACAATTTGGTCCACCTGCATAGGGATGAAGGTCTTCGTATAAAATTCGCACACCCAATTGTCTCATTTTTTCAGTCATTTCGTCTACTTGCGCACATGAAATTGCATGAAACGCCAAATGATTCAATCCGGTTTTTTTGCGATGAAAAGACGTTTGTAAGAATTCCTCTTGTGTTTGAACAAAAACAAGATAGGTAGGACCTGATTTGTAGCTGAACCCTTGTTCCCACTCCTGAAATAATACATAGCCCAGTAGTGGTAGCAGTTCGCTATAGAATGACCTAGCTTCAGTTAGATTTGAAACATTGAGTTCTACATGATGTAGCATTTGTTCCCACTCCTTTAATCCATGCTACTCGTTGTACTAAAAAACGTGCAAGTTTCTCAGTAGATTGGTGAGTGGCAACTCAAACTTTGGTCTTGGCTTTATTTTTTCGTGCTGCCACACTACCTAAAACGCTTAAAAGAAAAATACATAAAATAGCTATCCCTATAGCTCCTACGAGACTACCTCCATCGGAAGATCCCGTTAACCAAGCCGCTCCGTACTGTGGGATTTTCACCGGTGAAATCGACCAAGTCGTACCGAATAAGCTATCCGTTAATTGCAAGATCAGGTATATTGCAAATGCAACCGCCGCTGCAATTCCACCATTTGGTGAAACGGCGCTTGCTGCTAAAACAATCGTTAGAATGAGCACTACCCAAATGCTATAAGTTCCCATTAGTTGAACAAGCTTGCCAAATCCAACTTCTCCAAAAAAAAGGAATGTGTAGTAATAGCCCGCCAGAAAGCCAAGCCAGACACTAACCAAGGAAACAACAGATGCGACTGACCATTTGCTTAGAAAATAAGCTGAAAAAGAAAGTGGTCGAACATACAGCAAAGTGGCTGTCCCGCTTTTTCGTTCTCCAGCTATGCTTCCCATATAAGCTAAAATCAGTACAGCTATACCAATCGTTTGAAATTGTTCCATGACTGCTATCAATAGTTGTTCTGGCATAAGTGTTGGTAATTCTAACACTGCGCCATCTGGTAAACCGCCGGAGGACTCCAAGATTTGAGGAAGGAAATAATTGACTACAGGCTCGGTAATCCCTAAAAGAATGAAAACTGCGGGTATCCAGAAAATTTTATAATTCCGTATATTTTCCAAACACTCTTTTTGCGTTAAAATAAGAAATTGCTTCATTTGGCAGCGACCACCTTTAAAAAGATTTCTTCTAGCGAAGCCGCTTGTGATTCAACCCCTATAATGCCCTGTTGTTCAGAAGCCAGAATACGAAGAACTTGCTGCATGTTTGGATAGTTTTCATGAACAGGCAAAAACACAAAACTCTCTTTCACCTCAGATTCCCATGACTGTCTCCTAGCAAAGTCTAACGCTTGAGTCTGATTTTGAAACTGTATGCGAATGTGCGGGGCGGCATGCCGATTCTTGACTTCGCTTAGAGATCCTTGCTCAATCAAACACCCATCTTTCATAAACAACAACTGGTCAGTCATTTCTTCTGCATCATTTAAAATATGAGTAGAGTACAGAATTGTTGTGTCCTGCTGTAGTGATTTCAATAAATCCATGATTTCACGTCGTCCCGTCGGATCTAGAGCTGAAATCGGCTCATCCAACAAAAGAAGTTGCGGCTGATGGACAATAGCCTGCGCAAGGCCAAGGCGTTGTTTCATTCCCCCTGAAAAAGCGCCTGTCTTTTTATTCATTGCCGTCTCAAGTCCCACAAATTCCAAGGTGCGAGTTGCTTGCAATTTCGCTTTTCTCGCTTCAATCCCACTTATTTTCGCAGCCATTTCCACAAATTCTAACGCTGTCAACCACGGAAAAAATTGAGGATACTGAGGAAGGAAACCGATGGTCAAATTTTCAGCTAGTGTAATTGTTCCATTTGAAGGAGACAGTAAACTGGCTAACATCGACAAGGTTGTCGTTTTCCCTGCTCCATTCGGACCGATTAAAGCGGTAGCAGTGCCTTTTTCTAATACAAAAGAAAGTTGCTTCACAACCTCTTGTTGTCCGTAACGCTTTGTTAGTTTTTCCACTTCCACTATATTCAATAGTTTCTCCTCCCGATTACAAAGTAAAGAATCGGTCCTAAAATATTGACGATCACAATCAGGATTCCCCACATCCATTTCGGACCATTCGGATTGGGGTTTTTTATCAAATCGATTAAAGCAAAAATCATTAGTGCAAATTGAATTACGACAATTGGCAGTAAAGCTAACAGCAATGTTGTTTGATCCACTAGGCATCTCCTACTTTTCTCTTTTCTTTCTATTATATGGGTTAGCGCTTTAATCTCCTACAGTTTCTGACAAAATCCAATCTCAGGTAAAAGCCCATCTACCATTTCAACTTCAAAAAAAGATCAGTCAACCATTTTTTTTCAACGGTTCCGATACGCCACTGCGCTATGTCTTCTCGCACACTGTCTTTTGTTCCATAGCCTTTTACAAAACCGTTTAGCCGAGCAGCAAAAGTCGAGTCTGTTAATAATTCCTTTTCAGGAAAAAGTTCTGCCAGTTGCTCTAAAGCCTTTGGGTACCGTTTCAAATAATATTTTTGGTGGCGTTCTTCAGCTAACGTAAATTCACCAAAAGGTGCAATTTCCGTTTCAATTGGCTCACGGAGTTGTGTTTCCATTTCTTTTCGAATGTTTTCAATCGTTTTGCGCTGCTGCTCTGTATGGTAATGGACTAAAGAAATATATTGTCTCCCTTTATAATTATCGCGATTTGGGTAATGATTTTGCCAGAATTCTCGAAGGATAGCTTCATAGCTGATGACTCGTGGATCAAAACTGATATGAACTGTTTCCGTGTGATCGCCCATTTGCCGGTACGTAGGCGTTGGTGTTGTTCCGCCAGTAAAACCCACACAGGTTCGGACCACTCCTGGCATGCTACCAAAGCGTGCTTCCGGTCCCCAAAAGCAGCCCATCCCAAAAGTAGCAAGTTCCAATCTCTGATCATTTTGATGAATACCTTCTTCAATTGACCTCATAACCATTTGTTGAAAACCCATACGAATCGCCCTCTCTTTTTCTGGATAAATTCCAGTCTACTTCCTATACAGCTTGCTCGTTTTTCATTAAACTCAATGTAACAAGACTGTTCAGAAAATGCATGACTCAGCTATCGCTTTGTTTACTAAAAACACAATACGAGAAAGGGGGTGAACGTGATGAGCGAACGAAGAAAAGAAATCATCACCTATTTCAGACAAATGGATCGCAGCTTTTTCATGGATACCAACAAAGACCTTGCTACATTTGACTATGCCTTGCCTATTGGATTTGAACAAACAATCTCACAACCATCGCTCGTGCTCGAAATGACACTTGCACTTGACCTTGAACCCAGCCAAAAAGTATTGGAGCTTGGAACTGGATCGGGTTTTCAAACCGCGCTACTTGCTACTTTCTCCAAAACTGTATACACAATCGAAAGAATTGAGGAGTTGCATCATCGTTCAAAAGACCGGTTAGCCCAATTAGGTCTTGATAATATTCATTTTAACTTAGGGGATGGCAGCGCGGGCTGGAAAGAGCATGCTCCCTTTGATCGGATAATGGTTACCGCTGCAGCTACTGAAGTTCCGAAAGAACTACTTGAACAACTAAATCATGGAGGGAAAATGGTGATTCCAGTAGGAAGTTCTGCTAGCCAAGAACTTCAACTGATTGAAAAAGATGCTGAAGGCAAAATTCACAGCACGCTTTTAAACCACGTGCTATTTGTTCCACTAAAAGGAAAATATAAAATGTGATCTTCTATTAAACTAATAACCTTATATATTTCTGCGTATGTAACTCTTTTTTATTCGCTGCAATCGTTTTGTACACGACAACGCAATTGCCGTATAATAAAGCACACTAGACAGACTACTCTTTTTCCATCTACTTTTAATTAGATGTATGAAAGAAAGATTGTCGTTTATATTGCTACAGCTAAAAAAGGAGACTACGTCATGCCTACCGAAAAAACAATTCATACTGAAGTTGGCAGCTACATTTCCACTTTATTGCGTAATCATTTCGGAAAAGGTCCTACTTCAGTATTCGTAACCGTCAAGCCGCCCTTTATCACGATCCACCTGCGTGGATTTTTATCTCCTCCTGAAAAAATTCTACTGAACCAACAAGAACATCGCAGAGTATTAGAAACACGTGATCTTTTGATGAATCAACTGGCTGTAGATATAAAAGTGGATTTATGGCAAATTGGTGCATTGGATATTGAAGATGTCTACGCAGATTGGAATTTAGATGATCAGACGGGAATGATTCTTGCTGTCATGACCGATAAATCGCCAGCAGCCGACTTTGAGTGGGATTCAGCTGTTCAAGTGGAAAGTGTTCTCGAGGAAGTGGAGGAAGCTAGTCGAAAAGCACAAAAAACTCCTGAAAAAACGGATTTGTACTGGCTCAACAACCGCACATTATTGATCGAGCGTACCGGAATTTTTGTCGAAATTGAAAAAGAACTCATTCGTGGAGGATTTACTGAAGAATTGAAGTTAGTTAAGCGTCCTTTAGAACGGCGCTTACTGTTACAAACTCGGATTGAAGCCATTTTGAAGCAACCTATTTCAGAAGTGTTTCTTGATTGGAACTTCACCACTGATAAAGGCTATACTTTGTTATTACTAGAACCTGCCAAATAACAACTTCCAACTTATGAAACCATAGACAAATTCAGGTAATCTGGACTTGTCTATGGTTTTTTGTCTGGCTTATTCATAAATACGGCCTTTCTAGCTACTAATGCTTTGAGCTTGCTGGCAATATTTACACATTTCGTATAAATCTTTATTCTTCAGCTGTTGAACATATTCGACTTGGTCAGTAAATTCCCTTTTTTCTACAGGTGTCTCCACAAAATCGCACCGATCTCCAGCAAACTGTCGTTGGTGAATCTTCTTTTTCTTATGATCTACAAAGTAATAAATGATGACCACTTCCTTTCTTTTTCAGAAACTAGAAAAGCCGAAAAGAATTGCCTCTGTTTCAAGGCATTCTTTTCGGCTTTTACTTCAGCTCTATTGTCTGAACTATTTAACCAAGATATAAAGATAGCGATAACATGAAAAAAGCACCGTTGCTAGTTGAAACTACATCTTAGATTAACACGCTCTTATTTCTCAAGTACCCTCATCATACTAAATATCGTGTTAAAGATAAAGAAATCAGCACCCACTTATGATTTACTACGGGGTTGCCTCGTTATCTTTTTCCAGAAATGTCTTCAAATTCTTTTGCTATTCTTTCCAAAGCTTCCTCTATCAGTGGGCGCGGAGAAGGGGTACAAATCCGTTGATAGAACTCTCCTTCTTCACCAAACATACTGCCATCTTCAAGTAGGACGTTGGCTTTATTGTATATGCGATCATGAATTTCTTCAGCTGTTATGCCGTAACCACTAAAATCTAACCACATAATATAGGTTCCTTCAGGAATAGCTACTTTTACTTCTGGCATGCGCTCAGCCAAAAACTCTTTGACATACGTCATTGTGTCATCGACATAGTCAGTCAGCTGATCCAACCAGTCTTCTCCTTCGTTATAAACCGCAATCAAAGCCGCAATCGCAAAGGGAGATGCCAATTGCATACCCATTTCAGTAGCGAATTGAGTACGAAGCTCTTCGTCAGAGATAATGACGTTGGTGCAATGCAACCCAGCCACATTGAAGGTTTTGTTAATTGCTGTGCACGTAATAATGTGGTCAGCATGGTCAGCCGCTTTCACCATAGGAATAAACTCATTGCCGCGACGCAATAGATCTCCATGGATTTCATCGGCTACGATTAAGACATTATTGTCATGACAAATCGCTGCCATTTTATTCAACTCTTCGTTATTGAAAACTCGACCTGTTGGATTATGCGGATTGCATAAAATGAACATTGTCGTATGGTTAGCCTTTGCTTTCGCTTCAAAATCCTCGAAGTCAATCGAATAATAACCTTCTTCATCTACGTGTAGTGCATTATTGATGACTTTCCGGCCATTCCCTTCAATTACAGAAGTAAACGGCGGATAAACAGGACGCTGAATGATGATGCCATCTTCTAGTTTAGTAAATGCTTTTACCGCAATGTTCAGCGCATGAACTGTTCCTGGACTGTAAACGATGTGTTCTTTTTCCACTCTCCAGTCATGCCGTTTTTGTAACCACGATTGAATCGCACCGAAATACTCATCCGGAAAAACAGAATAGCCATAAATTCGGTGGTCCACTGTTTTGTGCAAAGCATCTACTAAAGGTTGTGGAACAGGTAAGTCCATATCGGCGGTAAACAATGGAATGGTATGTTCATCGTATCTCTCTGTTAATCCGAATTGCTTAATCAACTCTTCTCCGTCCCACTTTAAAGAGTAGGTGCCTCTTCTATTAATGATTTCATCAAAATTATATTTCATATGAAACTTCCTTTCCTGCTGATGTCTGGCTTTTTCTTTAGTATTCATTATTAGATAAAGCGCTAATTCATTGCAACCAATCGAACTTTCCGATTACGATACGAGTTGAATTAACGAAACAGGTTTTCAAAACTCCATTTTCAACTTACCTTCTTCTAATACCAACTTAGCGTTAAATTTCTTACCGTTTTTTGAAACAAACCCTTTAATAACTGGCGTCTTGCCTCTCGTGCACAAGTATTCAATTTGTTTAGCAGTTAACCGCTTTTTCAAGAACGTTGCGGGAAATGATTGCTTGCAACCAGTAGCGTATTCGGTACAATTGTACGAACCTCTTCGCGATACAATCATGCCAGTCTTGCATCTTGGACAAAGAGCAATCTCATCTTTGGCATCAGGTGTTGCTAGCTGTTCAGGCAATCCGTTTTTCAACATTTGTCCCGGCACTTCGTCTAGCAGCTTTTGGATAAACTTGCCGATGGTTGCCAGGAACACTTCCGCTGAGCCTTCACCTTTACCGATTTTCTTCAGATAAGTTTCCCATTTAGCGGTCATTGATGGACTCGACAATAAATTCCCTTCAATGGATTGACAAAGAATACGACCTTTTCCAGTAATCGAAACAATATTTTTGGTGACTGAGATGTATTCATGCCGTTTGATTGTTTCAATGATGCCACTTCTCGTTGCTTCTGTCCCAAGTCCTTCAATTTCCTTTAAAATTTCAGTATCCCCTACATCTTCTACAAACTTCCCACACGTTTTCATCATGGCGATTAGCTGTCCTTCAGTGTACGGCTTTGGTGGTGTTGTCATGCTTTCTTTTATATCGACTTTACTTTTAACTCGCTCCTGCTCACGTAATTCAGGAAGAGACGATTCTTCTTTCGTTTCTTTGGCAGAAGGAAATAGCTCTTTCCACCCTTTTTCAAGCTCTGTTTTTCCGGTGGTGAAAAACGCCAGCCCTTTAACATCTGTTGTCACCTTGGTTTCGGCATAGCGATAATCTTTGTGGAACATTGCCAACGTCGTCCGCAATACTTCCTCATATAAGTTGCGCTGGTCTGTTGCCAGTCCCGCTAATTTTCGGGCAGTCGGGATGGTTTTTGTCGGGATGATGGCATAATGCTCCTGAACTTTGGAACTGTCTACAAATCGCTTTTTCGGCGCTTTGGAAGCAATCGGAAATGGCGCTTCAATCAATTGCTGATATTTTTCGACTTGGCCTGCCAAATAACTAAATTCACCCGGTGTAATGTGCTGGGTATCGGTTCTTGGATAACTGACAAGTTTTTTTTCGTACAGCCCCTGCATAACAGACAGAACTTTAGCAGGACTGTATTTCCATTTCCGATTAGCCACTGCTTGCAAAGTTGATAAAGAGTGCAACTGGGGCGGTGGCGTACGTTTTTCTGTAGTTTTTACTTGTGTGATAACGCCTTCTTCTTTTGCAGCAACAGCATGTTTGGCCAATAGTTCTTCTGCTTCTCTTCTCTCCTTCGCTCTTAGTTTCACTTTACCTTTATAGCGTCCTTTTTCCGCATCAAATAGACCTTCAATTTCATAAAAAGGCTCTGGTACAAATGCTTCAATTTCTTTTTCACGCTGATAAATCAGAAAAACAGTAGGCGTTTGCACGCGTCCAATCGCAAACACTTCGCGTATGCCTTTTTCTTGAAGCAATAAGGAGTACAAACGAGAGCCGTTCATGCCGACCAACCAATCGCTAATTTGACGCGCTTTCGCTTCTTGGTACAACAACAGATCTTGCCGATTATCGCGCAGTTCTTGAAAACCTTTTCTAACTTCATCAGCTTCTAGTGAATTAATCCACAATCGTTGAATCTTTTTACCTTTAGCTCCCGTATGGTAATAGATACTATAAAATATATTGGATCCTTCCCGGTCAACATCACAAGCATTGATGACCGTATCGGTTTGAAAAATCAATTTTTTTATAATGGCAAATTGCTGCGCCTTACCTCTTGCTACTTGAAACTGGTAGGTGTCTGGCAAAATCGGCAGTGCAGCCAGTGACCATTTCCCCCATTTCGGATTATAAGCCTTTGGTTCTTTTAATTCGACGAGGTGTCCGATGCCCCACGTGATATAGGCACCTTCTGGGAAAATCGCATCCGGTGTAATTTCAATAAAGCCGTCACGTTTCGTGGTTTTGAACGCTTCTGCGTAGGCCTTGGCCTGACTTGGTTTTTCAGCGACTATCACTGGTTTCATGCGCTTCTTCCTCTCCGTTCATTCTTAATCTCATTGTACTCTTTTAGCTAAAGATTCAAAGCAAAAAGACAATTCTCTATATATTGGGGTATAGTAGGTTCTAAGCGAAAACACATAGACAAAGGAGTCGTTTACGATGAACAATAAAACTGCTTTACTAGCAGGAGCCAGCGGACTGGTTGGCAATGAATTGCTCCATATCCTTTTAAACAGCTCACACTACAGCCAGGTAAGAATTTTGGTGCGCCATCCACTCGAACTAATACATGAAAAACTTGAACAGATTATTACCGATTTCGACAAACTGGATGACTATGCCGACTATTTTACTGTCGAAGATGTTTATTGTTGTCTCGGTACGACAATCAAAAAAGCCGGATCACAAGAGGCATTCAAAAAAGTTGATTATGACTATCCCCTTAAAATGGCTGAATTGGCAAAGTCTCATCAAGTAAAAAACTTTTTGGTTATTACCGCATTAGGAGCCGACTCCAACTCAAAAGTTTTCTACAGTCGCACTAAAGGACAGCTACAGCTGAATTTGAAGAAAACGGGCTTGACTGCCTTGCATATATTCCAGCCTTCTCTGTTGCTTGGAGAACGTCAAGAATTTCGTTTAGGTGAAAAAGCCGCTACTCTTCTAAGCCCTGTCATTAGCAAAGTACTAAAAGGCAAAATGAAAAAATACAAACCTGTTGAAGCGAAAGACGTAGCAGTCACTATGTATGAAGTGGCCCAGATTGAACGTACCGGTAACTACACCTACCCATCCGATCGAATCGAAATCATAAGTGCTCAAAGCACTGAAAAATAGAAAAAGAGGATGCCTTTTGAAAAGGCATCCTCTTTTTCTATTATAGAATATCTGTCCAAATTTTAATCGCTGTACCTAAAATCAGTAAAGCCAAAATCCATTGGAGATACTTCGTATTCATCTTTTGACCGAGCTTAGCTCCAAGTGGTGCTGCGAGTATACTTGCCACAATCATCACAGCCGCCGGACCGTATAAAATCTGATCTGTGACAATTTTACCGATTGTCGCACCAATCGACGACAAGAACGTAATGGCAAGCGATGTTGCAATGGTCATCCGTGTTGGTATTTTCAATACAATTAACATAATGGGCACTAAAATAAAAGCACCTGCTGCTCCTACAATTCCGGCAGCAATTCCGACAGCAAAGGCTAATCCTGCAGCTAGCCATTTGTTAAATGTCACTTGATCAAGCGGAATGTCATCGACGCCTTTTTTGGGCATGAACATCATTACGACAGCAATCGTCGCGAGGATAGCGTAGACAATATTAATCGCTTGCTCTGATAGTAGAGTAGAGCCAAAGCCACCGATAAAACTACCGACGAGAATGGCACCACCCATATAAGCAATTAGAGTTTTATTTAAATAACCACTACCACGATATGCCCATACCCCAGCGATGGTCGCAAAAAATACCTGTATGGCACTGATCCCTGACACTTCGTGAGCACTAAAAGCCGTATATCCTAGCATTACTGGTATATAGAGTAACATGGGATACTTGATAATCGAGCCACCGATTCCTACCATTCCGGAAATAAAGGAACCTACAAAGCCGATGATAAATATAACAACGATAAAATCTATGCTCATTTAAATCACCTTTCTAATAGGGAAAAGGGTATCGTAACGATACCCTTTGATCCAGCTCTTAGCCTTTCTTGATCCAGAATTTAAAGACGTCGCCTTCTACTTGAGATTCCATTAATTCATGTCCACCTGACTTTGCCCATGCAGCTAAATCTGCTTGTGCACCTTTATCAGTAGCCAAAATTTCAAGAACTTCTCCGCTTTCCATATCTTTCATTTCTTTTCTTGTTTTTACGATTGGCATTGGGCATGCTAATCCTTTCGCGTCTAATACTTTAGTTGATTTCATCAGTATCTCTCCTTTAGGTTGTTTGTAATTTTTTTGTTTTTACTTAACGTACTGCGCAGCGATTCGGTCCAATTTCCATTTCACGCTGTATTTCTTCATCTGGTGTAATCTGACCCATATTTGTTTTGCGAATATCTTGATATGCATTCGGCTGTGGCGGTAAGTTTTTCGTAACCATATCACGGAATTCTTGTTCGTCCGAAATATTCAATCCGTGGTTTTCTTTAAATAAGTCGCCAAGTTTTTTAGCTACACTACCGTCTTCATTTAATTCATCAATAATCATGAAATGAGCTGGAAGAACAATAAGTTCGTTTGCTAGATCCTGATAACGTGAGTAAAGAGATTCTCTCAAATCCCCTACCCAGTCCTCAGCAAGACCTGCAAGATCTGGTCGTCCAATTGAATCGATAAACAAAATATCGCCAGTCATCAAATATTTTTTGTCTACAATAAACGAAGTAGAGCCGATTGTGTGACCTGGTGAGTAAAGTGCTTCAATTTCGAGTTGCGAGCTTCCAATTGCCACTTCTAGACCATTTTCTAAAGCCGCATAGTCAAACACGACTCCTTCTGCATCTTTTGCTGGCAAGTAATACGTTGCACCTGTTGCTTCTGCAATCGCTCGGCCCCCAGAAATATGATCAGCATGCAAATGCGTATCGAAAACATGCTTGATTGTTGCGCCTTTTTCTTGCGCGAAGTCCAAGAAGATTGTTGCCATGCGAGTTGCATCAATTACAGCGGCTTCTCCTTCAGAAATGACCATGTAAGAAAGACATCCCTTGCCTAGACGAACAAATTGATACAATTCGCCGTTGCTCAAATCTCCGACTTTTACAGGTTCCAGGTGTTCACTCCAGGCTTTCATACCGCCTTCAAGATACGCTGCAGAAACGCCTTCTTCTGACAGCATTTCCGCTACCATAACCGAAGATCCTTCTTTTGCACACACTACCAAGATATCTCTATCTGTTGGCAATTCTGAAACCACTTCTTCGACGCCGTCCAACAAATCAAAATAAGGGATATTCAAATACTGGATATTGCCACCTTCGATTTTCCAATCTGCAAAGGCATCGCCATTTCGTACATCTAAGATAAATAATGGCTGATTATTTACTACTTTTTTTGCTACTTCACTTGCTTTCATTGCTGTTACCGTCATGCGAAATTACCTCCAGGGGTATATTTTTAGTTAAAATTTTTATACAGTTTTCCCTGTCCAGTCTCTCATGCCAGGTACTACGTTATATAGGCTATTAAAACCATTTTTAGTCATCATATCTCCTGCAATACCACTTCTTCTACCTGAATGGCAAATAATGTAGATAGCCTCTTCTTTTGTTAGTTCGTCCATTCGCGCTTCTACTTCCCCTAATGCGATATGAATTGCTCCGGGAATATGAGCTTCTTCGAATTCATCTTTTTCTCGAACATCCAAAATCGTTATCGCTTCATCGTTTTCAACTTTCCGAGTGAAATCTGCCAATGAAATTTCAGGTATTGTAATGGTTTCTTCAGGAGCTCCTGCACCATCTTTTCGGAGGAAATGATGTAACACATCGCCTTCAATTTCAGTCCCGATGTACTGATGTCCAGAACTTTTTGCCCATGCTTGAAAATCAGCCGTTGAACCTTTATCTGTTGCTTGAATTTCAAGTACTTTACCTGAATCCATATTTTTCATCGTTTTTTTTGCTTTGACGATTGGCATCGGACATGCTAATCCTTTTGCATCTAATGTTAAATCTGTTTGTACCATTAAATTTCCTCCTTGAAATTCTGCCAGTTCTTCAGCAGACGATTAGTTTGTTTCGCCGTTCCAATCCAACATTCCGCCGTCCATGTTTGTAACGTTATAGCCTTGATCTTCAAGAAAACGAGTAGCTTGTCCACTACGTCCGCCAGATCGGCAAACCATGATATATTCTGAAGATTTGTCTAGTTCACTCATGCGGAATTCCAATAACCCCAACGGAATATGAATAGCGCCAGGAATTTTCCCTGCTGCAACTTCGTCTGTTTCGCGAACATCGATTAAGTGAATCGCTTGGTTACTTTCTACTATTTTTTGAACTTCTTCGGTTGTCATTGTTTTCATTGTGAATTTCTCCTTTATTTGCGGTAACTGCTCATGCCGCCTCTAATATTTGTTATCGTAGTAAACCCACTTTTCTTCAATAATTGACTAGCTTTGCTGCTGCGCATTCCGCTTTGGCAAATAACCAGTACTTCTTTTTCTTTTGATAGTTCAATCATGCGCTTTGGCAACTCATTTAATGGAATGTTTTTAAAGCCTTTGATATGATTCCCTTTAAATTCTCCTGGAGTTCGCACGTCAATATACTGTTTATCTTTCTTGCCGAGTTGCATTTTCATTTCTTCTGTAGAAATCGTTTGAACTCCTTTAGTAGGTGTTGTGAATCGATAAACTAACCAAAGGACAGCTGCTCCAACTAAAAGCCATGTAATCCACTCCATTTTTCATCTTCCCCTCATATTCAATTTGATTAGATGAATAAGTTAACGTTTCCGTCTTCTGCATCTCCAAGATAAGCCGCAACACCTGCGTATTCAATTCCATCGAGCAATTCTTCTTGTTGTAACCCCAGAAGATCCATTGTCATCGTACAGGCGATCATTTTCACGTCTTGCTCTGCTGCCATTTCAATTAGTTGTGGTAAAGATAATGCATTGTGTTTTTTCATAACTTGTTTAATCATTTTAGGTCCCATTCCACCAAACTGCATATTTGATAAACCGAGTTTATCTGCACCTCTTGGCATCATTTTACCGAACATGGCTTCTAGACGACCTTTTTTCAAAGCTGGTGGATTTTCTTTTCGTAATGCATTCAATCCCCAAAATGTGTGAAAAATTGTTACTTCGTGATCATATGCTGCAGCACCGTTAGCAATGATATAAGCTGCCATCGCCTTATCATAATCACCGCTGAATAATACGATCGTCGTTTTCTTTTGCTCTTGTGCCATTGTATTGCCTCCATTTTTTAAATTACCCGTAGGGGTATATTTTTTCTCCAAAAAAAATAACGTTTTATAGTGACGCCGCACTCTCTTGATACCCTATAGGGTATATTAAAGCAACTCTCTGTGAATGTCAAACAAAATTTTTATCTGCTTTTCACTAGTAAGTCAACAGCTTCTTTTACCATATTCTCTGTGCTTTCGCCCTTCTCTATGCTTTCACGTACGCACGTTTCAAGGTTATCGCTAACAATAACGCCGATAGCACGGTCTACTGCACTTCTTACTGCTGAAAGTTGCATAACGACATCTCTACACTCTCCGTCGTTTTCTACCATTCTAATAACACCCCGAAGCTGACCTTCTATTCTTTTCAATCGATTTTCAACAAGTTTGTCGTATTTCATATTATTGATGCCTCCTATTAATAAACGAAAGGATTCTTGCTTACCTTTATAATATACCCCTAAGGGTATGATGTCAATAGATGAGCTTACAACAACAATCACGTTAAACTTCGGGGATTAACCTTTATAAAAGCGTCTGACTTTTTATGCAGACTGGTCGATGCACTTGATCAAACGTTCTTCAATATCCTCAGCAATCGACTTGATGGTTGGATCTTCAACCATACCAATCAAAGCAGTAGGCTTCGGCATTCCAATTTTCACACCATCACTTTCTTTATACACTACGATTTTACACGGTAAGAAATAGCCAATCATTAAGTTTTCCGATAACACCCGATTCGCTTCTTTTGGATTACAAACCTCTAGAATTCTATAAGGCGTATCGAAGTCTTCCCCTTTTTCTTGAAGTTTGGCAGTTAAATCAAAAT
The DNA here is from genome assembly GCF_001465835.2 of Planococcus kocurii. Classification (NCBI taxonomy): domain Bacteria; kingdom Bacillati; phylum Bacillota; class Bacilli; order Caryophanales; family Caryophanaceae; genus Planococcus; species Planococcus kocurii. The sequence goes on along the minus strand of NZ_CP013661.2, from coordinate 2,210,357 downwards.
TCCAAAGAACACCAAATTTCTCCGCCTTTAAGTTTTCCTCTAAAGCTTCAACCGCTTCGTTTACTGTTTTTAATGTATCTACTGTGTAATTAAACATGTGTTAGTTCCTCCTTTTGTTTTTCGCTCTATCAGTACCCTACCCGGTATAAATCCACCTAAACATTGCACTGTCAGGATTTTCTCAAAAAAATAATAGACGAAGAAAAAGAAAACCTTTTTCTTCGTCTATTATTTTAAAGGTTTCCGGGGCATGCCTATACTGAATCTCAGTTTTCTTTTCTTATATCCGCTTGCAATTCAACTTCCACATTACCTTTAATCGCACGTGTAATCATGCAAGAGCTTTCAGCTTTTTCTGCCAGTTTCTGAACTAATGCTAAATCCTTGTCAGAAGCAGTCGCTTTTAAAACCACTTGTGGTTTGTGAATAATGCGCTTGTACGTAACTACGCCTTTTACGACTTCTACAATACCTTCTGATTCCATCGTTAAAGAAGATTTTTCTACCTTGCTGCGCTCCATCATAGCGGCAAGTGTAATAATGTAACAAGTAGCCGCGGCACCCAACAACATTTCATCAGGATTTGTGCCGATTCCGGGGCCATCCATTTCCGGTGGAATCGATATCTGAGTTTTTAATCCGCCTACTTCAATATCTCCTACGTCGTTGCGTAGACCCGGCCAATCTGCTTTTAAATGAAAACTATGCAAAGTCATAAAGTTTCTCCTTCTTAATCCTTATTTTTCTCAATCTCTTCAATACGCGGCATTGCTGTTAACGCACCTGTTTTTGTCGTACAAAGTGCGCCCATTTTATTACCAAAGTCAGTACAGCGAATCACTTCCTGATGTGTTTTAGGCAATCCAAACAAATGGATGTATCTGAGAATACCAGCCATGAAGGCGTCACCCGCTCCTGTTGTGTCTACCGGTTGCACAGGAATAACCGGTACGTGAAAGGTTTGATCTTTACAAACGGCATACGTGCCATTTTCACCATCTGTAACAAAAACCAACGGAATATGATTATGGGATAATTGGGTAATCCCATCTTCCATTCGTTCCGTTTCCATTAAAAAGGCAAGTTCTTCTGTCGTTAGTTTAACAATGTCTGCCGATGAAAGAAAATCCAATATGGTTTTGCGGCAAAGGTCTTCGCTTTCCCAGCGCAATGGTCGAATATTAACGTCATATGAACAAAGGACATCATATTCCTTTGCTAGTTTTAATGCCTTTTGAGTAGTGGCTCTTGCTTTAGGATGAAAAAGAGTTCCTGAACAGAAATGGAATACACTAGCATTTTCAAAAGCTTTTGGTTTTAGTTCATCGCTCGCTACTTGAAGATCAGGAGTTTTGTTAACATATGCTGAGAACACACGATCAAATTCAGGCGTCAAATGAATGTAAACACCACTCACCCTCTTTTCGGGTACCTTGATGGCATAAGTTAAATCTACGCCCTCCTTCAGTAATTCGTTTCGTACAAAAGCAGAAGTCTCGTCGTCTCCTGTAATTGTAATAAATCCTGACGGCACACCTAAACGGCTAACGCCTGCAGCCACATTCACGGTAGCTCCACCAAGATGACGTTCGAAAGTATCATTCGCGGCATTGGTCGCTATATAATCCACAAATGTATCTCCGTATGTCAGCACATGTTTCGTATTTACCATCCGTAGACCCCCTTCGTGTTAATAAACGCCTTCATTGATATACTATATGTTGAACTACTTCTCTATAGCTCAGCTTTTACACTTCTACGATCTATTATTTCAGTCTAAGCAGGTTTTAATCAAGTAACAGGAGGCATACTACATGAATATTATTATACGACAAGCGCAACCCGATGACGCAAAAAAAGTCGCACCACTCATTATCAATGCGATTGGAGACATCGCAAATCACATGACTGCACAAAAAGAATCAGCAGCGGTACTTGAAAAAGTGGAGGATATGATTCGTGGAGAAAATACACGTCATAGCTACCGTTATACATACGTTGCATTAGTAGATGGCAATATTGCTGGCACTTTGGTGCTTTATCACGGCAATCAAGCTGAAGCACTAGATCGCTACTTGGCTGATCAACTGAAAAAACAAGGGCACAATCGTTCAATTGAGCCAGAAGCTCATACCGACGAGTGGTATATCGACACTGTTTCAGTCGATTCTTCCTATCAAGGCCAAGGAATTGGCTCAAAACTTTTCCAATTTGCGGAGGAGCTGGTTTCTTCTCAAGGAGGAGGCAAACTTTCGTTAAACGTTGATATTGATAAAGACGGGGCGATTCGTCTTTACAAACGTCTAGGCTATTCTATTGCCGAACCTTGGACTATTATTGGTGAGCCTTTTCATCATATGGTTAAAGAGATTTCTTGAGCATTTAACTTTTCGTTTGCTTGTGTTCTTTATTTCTTCCCATATATATAGAAGAAAGCCGCTTCAGATTTTTCATCTGGAGCGGCTTTCTAGTTGTACTGGTCTTACTAATTCAACGTGAAGAAGCTTTCATACAATTAGATTCATTGTTTATTTAGCCAGCCATTCAGGCTTACCAAAACCAACAAATTCTTCATCGATTACAGCTTCAAATTCTTTTGATTCTACAACTTCTATTAAATCTTTAGCAAAATCACTATCTTCATTCTCTGCGTTCACTGTTACTACATTACGGTATTGGTCAGGCATATTTTCAAGTGCTAGTGCATCCAGTAGATCCATTTCAGCTGCTAGTGCAAAGTTTCCAGGAACAGCGGATAAATCAGATCCTTCAACTGCACGTGGCAATTGCCCAGCTTCGATTGGCTGGAATACTAGGTTTTTTTTATTTGTAATAACATCTCTTTCGGAAATCTTTAAATCATCCACTTCTGGGTCTACTTCGACTAGGCCTTGATCTTCGAGAATTTGTAAAGCACGTGCTGCATTAACAGGATCATTAGGAATGGCAATAGTCGCACCGTCTTCGATATCTTCTAACGCGTCAAATTGATTGGAATAAAGGCCCATTGGCGCTGTTGGTACGACGATTAAACCTGATAAATCCATATTGTTTTCTTTTTCAAAATTCTCTAAGTAAATTGTATGCTGGAATAGGTTGGCATCAATATCGCCGCCGTCAAGTGCGATATTTGGTTGAATGTAATCGCTAAACTCCACAATTTCTACCGTATACCCTTTTTCTTCTAAACCAGGCACAATTGCCTTACTCAACATATCACTGTATGGCCCCGCAGTAGCACCTAATTTAATATCTTTTGAAGTTTCTCCTGTTGATTTACTTTCTTCTCCACTACCACATGCTGCCAAAGCCAATGCGCTCGCTGCTACTATTAATCCTAGTTTTTTCATTTTGCTCTCCCCTTATCGTTTATCGATGACTTTCGCCGTATAATCGCCTGCCTGTTGAACCAATTGAACCAGCAGAATTAAAATAACAACAGTCACAATCATGATGGTGTTATCATATCGGTAATAACCAAAGCGAATAGCTAAATCTCCAATACCTCCGCCTCCTACTACACCTGCCATAGCAGAATAGGCCACTAAGCTGATGATGGTCAATGTGACGCCTTGAACAATACTAGACTTTGCTTCAGGCAGCAGCACACCTGTAATGATCATCCATGGTGTAGCTCCTACTGCAATAGCTGCCTCGATAACTCCTTTGTCAATTTCGCGAAGTGAATTTTCTACAATGCGCGCGAAAAAAGGAATTGCTGCGACAGATAGTGATACACTGGCCGCAACCGGGCCAATTGTTGTTCCTGTGATAAATTTCGTTAACGGAATAAGTGCCACTAACAAAATGATAAAGGGAATAGAGCGTACAATGTTTACAACAAAGCCCACTACCGAGTTTACCGATCGATTTTCAAGAAACAGACCGCGATCGGTTATGAATAACAAAATTCCGAGCGGCAAACCGACAATCAATGATACCGATAATGAGATGCCGATCATCATTAATGTTTGGAAAAATGCTGTTTGTATTTCTGGCCATAATTCAATAATTCGTCCCCATTCAATTTCCACTCGATATCACCTCCACGATTGCTGCTCTGTTTTCCAAATACTTCAATGCCTCCATAACTTCCATTTCAGCGCCTTTTAACTCCATAATAAAGACGCCAAGCGGTCGTTCTTGAATGTACTCGATAGCTCCGTGCAAAAAGTTGCCTTTTACCGAAAAGTTCTGCAGCATATCGGAAATGACGCCTTCGCCTGCTACGCCACCTTTGAACAGCACTTTCACTAAAGTTCCTTTAAATTCTTTCAAAATATGTACTGGAACATTAAAGGATACGACACTAGAAATAAATTCTTTCGTTAGCTCCTTTTGAGGATCTGCAAAAATATCGTAAACTTGTCCTTCTTCAATGACACGTCCGCCTTGCATGATCGCCATTCGATCGCAAATTTCTTTAACTACGTTCATTTCATGCGTAATTAGTACAACTGTAATTTTCAATTTACGATTGATGTCTTTTAATAACCGCAATATAGATAACGTCGTATTAGGGTCGAGCGCGGATGTCGCTTCGTCACACAACAAGACTGCTGGGTTGTTTGCTAATGCTCGAGCGATACCAACTCGCTGTTTTTGACCTCCACTCAACTGTGCAGGGTAGACATCCCGTTTATCTGACAAGCCGACCATTTCTAATAGCTCTTCTACGCGGATTTTAATGTCTTTCGTAGGTGTACCTGCTGCCCGAAGTGCAAAAGCAATATTGTCATAAACCGTCTTCTGGCTGATCAAATAAAAATGTTGGAAAATCATACCAATTTTCAATCTCGCTTTTCTTAATTGATTGCTGCTCAACTTCGTTAAGTCTTTGCCATCGACTACGACACTGCCAGAGCTCGGTCGTTCCAGCAAGTTGATGCAGCGAATCAGCGAACTTTTACCAGCTCCTGAATAACCAACAATCCCAAAAATTTCACCTTTTCCTACTTTCAAAGAAATATTGTCGACTCCAGTAACGGTGCCATGTTTAGTGGTATATGTTTTTGTTAAGTTCTGAATATGTATCATGGCTTCCTCCTGGCAACAAAAAGATGCCTCTTTCATCAAGAAAGAGGCATCGAAAAGTTTATTTTCTCGACTTATCTTCCGGAACATTTTACATTCCGCAGGACTTGGCACCTTCCCAAATGGGGGTTGCCGGACGTCATAGGGCCTACCCCTCGGTCTCTCTTGATAAGTTAGTATATTAGATTGAATTTCATATTACAGACATAGATTCAGAGTGTCAATCAAATTTTAAATGTTTCGTACAATTTTTCACGACGATCATCAAAGACCGGAATCCGTTTTCGGACTTTCTCTACTTCGTCCAAATCAATTTCCACATACCCCACGCCTTCGTCTTTTTGCATATCCAAGCGAACTTCTCCCCAAGGAGCTATGACCATCGTACTGCCGCCAAATACATTTTTCGGATCGCTGCCGACGCGATTCACAGCAACGATAAAGCACTGATTTTCAATTGCACGAGCTTGTAAAAGAATACGCCAGTGGTCAATTCGCGCTTCTGGCCATTCCGCTGATACGAAGATCAGTTTCGCTCCATTTAGTGCTTGTGCACGAATCCATTCAGGAAAACGAATGTCATAGCAAATAACTCCGCCATAAACAGTGCCGTCCAGTTTAAACGTCCCAAGTGTATCGCCTTCTTCAAGATGAATATGCTCATCCATTAAACCAAAACGATGTGCTTTGTCGTATTCTGAAACAAGTTCACCGTTTTTATTAACGACATACATCGTATTATAAAAGCCGTTATTCTTCTGTGTTGAAACAGAACCTCCGACAATATTCACAGCATGTTCTTTCGCAAAACTTTTCAGTAGCTCTACAGTTTGGTTAGTGCTGTCTGCTAAAGTACCAAGCTCAGTCAGTGCATATCCCGTGTTCCACATTTCTGGCAAAACAATTGTCTCCGCTCCGTTAGCGGCTGCCTCCGTTAAATAATTTATGACTTGCTGATAGTTCTGTTCGGGCTCTCCGAATATGATATCCATTTGAACACATGCAATTTTCATGTTTTCTCCTCCAGTAGACAAGCTAATCTAAATTCTATAAGATTCGGAGTAGATGTGCAATTATTTCGAAAATGAGGAGAATTTTATGGACTTTTCAAATCGCTTACAAAACTTACCTACTCAGTTTTTTGCTTCACTAGTTGCCAAAACGAGCAAAGCCGTCGCTGAAGGACGCGATGTCATCAATCTCGGACAAGGTAATCCCGACCAACCAACACCCGATCATATTATTAAAGCATTACAAACGGCGGCGGCTGATCCGAAGACACATAAGTACTCACCTTTCCGCGGCATTTCAGAATTACGTCAAGCTGCTGCGAATTTCTATAAACGCGAATATGGTGTAGACATTGATCCTGATTTAGAGGTCGCCATTTTGGCTGGAACCAAAATTGGACTTGTTGAATTGCCCTTGGCATTGCTTAATCCGCAAGATCTTTTGCTGCTGCCGGACCCGGGCTATCCTGACAACTTTTCCGGTGCTCCATTAGCGAATATTGACTACGAATTGATGCATCTCCACCCTGAAAATGGTTATTTACCAGACTTTAATGACTTGTCAGAAACTGTTTGTTCACGTGCAAAATTAATGTATTTGAACTACCCCAATAACCCGACAGGCGCCGTTGCAAATAAAGAATTTTTTGATGACACCGTCGCTTTTGCAAAAGACCATAACATCGCTGTTGTTCACGATTTTGCATACGGCGCCGTAGGATTTGAAGGAAAAAAACCGGTAAGCTTTTTGCAATCTGAAGGTGCCAAAGAAGTTGGGATTGAGATGTATACGTTATCGAAAACTTATAATATGGCGGGATGGCGAATTGGCTTTGCTGTGGGGCATTCGAAAATGATTGAAGCTTTAAATCTAATCCAAGATCATTTATTTGCCGGTTTGTTCCCTGCTGTCCAATTAGCTGCTGCAGAAGCTTTGAATGCGGATCAACAATGCGTAGCCGATTTGGTAGATTTGTATGAAAAGCGACGTAATGTGCTCGTAAAGGAATGCACGCGTATTGGCTGGAATATCGAAGCACCTCAAGGCTCTTTTTTTGCTTGGCTGCCAGTGCCGGAAGGCTTCACCAGTATCGAATTTGCTGATTTTTTACTTGAAAAGGCAGCTATTTCAGTCGCAGCTGGCAGCGGTTTTGGTGATAGCGGAGAAGGATTTATTCGCGTTGGGTTATTGGTTGATGAAAACCGAATCATCGAGGCAATGGACCGTATTGATAAACTAGCACTATTTTAAACTCAAAAAAGACAGCAATCCGTGTTAAAGGGTCGCTGTCTTTTTAAGTTTTAGCGTGACTGTTTTTTATTCTACGATACCCATATGGCTAAAAGGCGCAATTCTGATTTTCACTTCTCCGACAATAGATTTTTCAGAAATAAATCCTAAAATCCTTGAATCCGTACTGTTTAAGCGGTTATCTCCTAAGACAAAATAAGATTCCGCAGGTACAGTGAATTCCTTGAAGTCTTCAGTTAAACGAATCATTCCACGCTGTTTCGCAGTTTTTAAGTTGTTTTCTAAATAGGGCTCAACTTGAGCTTTACCGTTTAGATACAATTGGTCGTCCACCATCGAAATGACATCTCCTGGTACACCAATCACACGTTTAATGAAATTGACGTCATTTGGTGCAGTGAAAACAATCATATCAAAATTTTCTATTGTGTATATTTTCGCTAATACAACTTTGTCATCTTCTTCAAATGTAGGCATCATCGATTCACCATGAACAGCTACCGGCTCAAACAGAAAATGCCGAGATAGCAAGACAATAAGTACCGTTACTAAAATGACGCGCATCCAGGAAATCGATTCTTTTACTGGATCTGTATACATATTGTCACCTCCTGCTTGTCGTTACTCACTGTATTATAATACGCCTTCAGCTTCGTGCATACTTTCTAGTAGTTGTCATACTGCCTATTGTTCAAAAAGGTCATCAACTTACAAAGGACTCCACCTCATTTTTCTAAGCACAATCATCATGTATATCTGCTATTTCCAAGGACCATACTGGCGTCTGAATCGTCAGACTTTTGAGCCCATCGCAATTTTATGTTACACTCAATAAAAAATGTAGGTGATTAGAATGGTAGGAAGAAATGATCCATGTCCATGCGGCAGTGGCAAAAAATATAAAAAGTGTCACGGGAAACAGCAAACTGTGTCTATCAATGATTTGATTAATGAAGAACTATTCAAAGTACGCCAACAGTTCTTCTCGGAAAACCCAAACCAGACACATATTACTGAGTTCCGTGAATTGCAACAAGAATGGCAGCCACATCTAATGAAATCGATGGCTGAAAACGATGCGCAAGCATTTGTTATTGAGAATTTCCTGTTTATGAAAAAACCCGAATTGTGGGAAGAATTTTTAACAAAACACATTGACCTTGCTCAACGTCCAACAACAAAAGAAGTACTTGGAAATTGGAAAGACGTAAAAGTATTCCTTGGTCAATATGTTAAAGGCGATACTGAGAAAGCTCAGTTTACAGACGTCTTCACTGGTGAAACGCTTGAAATGGCAGACCAGCCTCCAACTGATATGGAAAATGGACAAGGTTTACTGGCTATCCTTCTTCCAGACTCTCGTGTTGGAGAAAAAGGCGTTCTTTTCCTAAATGGCTATTTAACCGTTGTTGGAGAGTTTAGTCCATTCTTCGAACAATTAAAAGCACAAATAGCTGCTGAAAATGCTACGCAAGATGAAAGCTATTTACGCGACAACTATTTACCAATTGTTGAACAAATTGTTAAGTACTCAACAGGCAGCGTAGAAGAAAGCATTCAGCTTTCTCCAGAACATGACGCTGTTATGACTGAACTTGATAAGCATATCGAGCAGGCAGAGTTTGATAAAGAAACTGTCGACAACATTACAAGCATTTTAAACAGCTACCTTGTCAGTCAACAGCCGACTGTTCAAAAACCCGAAGCGCTTGTTGCGGGGTATTGGAGATTCTTGCAGGATCACGAACTGATTGAAGGTCCGATGCTTTCTGCAAAAGACTTAAGTGAAAAATTTGGTGTATCTTCTAGCACGATTTTAAAGCGTTCAAAAGAATTTAGCGCATACTTCGAAGAATTGTTAGCCAAAAAATAAAAGTTTATCGTGTGAGATATTCTCTTAACGAAAATTACAAAAAAAAGAGTAGCCTCGGTTACTCTTTTTTTGTGTGTTTTTTTAAGTAATGCATACACCTAGCATCATTTTATTATCAGCTAAACATAATTTAATGGGTTACTCCGATATCAAGATACTTATTTTTATTTCTCTTTAAGAGAAGTTTAAATCATTCTCACTGTTTTTCTGCTTATTTTGTGTTTGTTGATAACCCTAAAGGGAATTATAGAGTCGAATAGCAAAACGCTTGAAAACCCGTTATTCCACATAAACTCTCTAACTACCTAGCCTTATGCACAGTAAAATGGATGTTTCTGTGTGCTATGTGGATAAGATGTTTGAATTTTGTTAATTTTATCATATGAATAGGACTTATTAACATGTGGATAAGTTCTATTGAAAGACACATAAGAGGAGGAATTACATGTTTGAAATTACGCTCACTAGCTTTATTCGAATTGTCACTGTCGGTTTTTTAGCTTACGTGGGACTTATTATCTTACTTCGTGCCTCTGGTAAACGTACATTAACTAAATTAAATGCCTTCGACTTAGTCGTAACTGTTGCTTTAGGTTCAACACTCGCCACCATATTATTAGACAGCAGCATTAGCTTACTTGAAGGAATGACTGCATTTGCGTTACTGATTTCCCTGCAGTATTTACTTACTTTTTTTTCGGTTCACTCCAAATGGGTGAACAACGTCATCAAATCAGAACCACGTTTGCTATTTCTGGATGGAAATTTTTTAAGAAAAGCGATGAAAAAAGAACGAATCAAAGAAATGGAGATTTTACAAGCCATCCGCAATACAGGATTTGGTTCTACCGAAAAAGTAAAAGCAGTCGTTCTCGAAACGGATGGGAGCCTATCCGTTATTAGTAGCGAAACGGGCAACGCATTAGAGAACGTAAATTCTGAAAGTTAATCGAACAAAAAAGGTGTATGGAGTTTAATCCATGCACCTTTTTCTTATGTTCTTGGTGTTTTCACTCTCATTTTTCGGTGTTCGCGTCTTGCAGGTGCTGTGTTAAAAAAGAGTTTTTCTCCTGCAGATTCCGGTAATACGGGTGGGACAGGAGTTGGTTTTCCGTCATCTCCCATTGCAACCATGGTCAAGAAGGATTCCGTTGTTAGCTTTTCTTCACCCGTTTGCAGATTTTTCGACTTTACTCGAACATATACCTCCATCGAAGTTCGGCCGGTTGACGTGACATTTGCTTCGAGTTCGAGTACGTCTCCAACACGTGCTGAAGACAAAAAGTCCACAGAATCGATCGATGCAGTTACAACTACTTGACGGCGTGCATGTTTCATTGCCGTGATCCCTGCAATTTCATCGATATAAGCTAATACTTTGCCACCAAATATGGAGTCCATATGATTGGTATCGGGTGGGAGGACCAACTTTGTTTGGATTGTTCTTGATTCTTTCATTGGTTTTGCTTCCATTTTCATCATTCCTTTCTCTATTGCCCTAACATCAGAAGTTCCCCAAAAACAGTGGGCTTTCCTATATACTATATTGAAATGAGGAGGATGCTTTATGTCAGAGTTATTGAATATTTTAAATACCCCTGAATTCCAATCAAAAACAACTATAAAGCATCAACTTCGGCAACTAGGCATTGTTGCTGGAGATGCGTTAATGGTTCATTCTTCACTGAAGTCCATGGGATGGATCGCTGGAGGTGCTCAGGCGGTCGTTGAAGCGTTGCTTGAAACAATTACAGAAGCAGGCACAATTGTCATGCCTGCGCAGTCTACGGACAACTCAGACCCTAGTTACTGGATGCAGCCACCAGTCCCTGAAAATTGGCATCAGCCAATACGCGAACAGCTTCCTGCTTTCGATCCCCACTTAAGCGGATTACGCGGCATGGGGAAAATTGCAGAATGCTTCCATAGCCATCCTGCAACTATACGTAGCCCTCACCCTTCGCATTCCTTTGCAGCCTATGGAAAACAAGCTGCTGAATGGATGAGTGAACAACCCCTCGAGGACTCTTTCGGGGAAAACTCGCCGCTCGCAAAAATGTTGCAAGTAGATGTGAAAATTTTATTTATTGGTGTTGGCTTTGATTCGTGTACGGCGCTTCACTATGCTGAATTTGTTCAAGAAAACCGACCTACTATACCGCAAGGCGCAGCTGTTTTGAAGGATGGAAAACGCGCTTGGCAAACTTACGACTGTGTGGATATGGATTCAGACCGCTTCCCAGAAATTGCAAAAGCTTTTCCAGGTAATATTTCTGAAGGTTTGCTCGGGCAAGCTGAAACCCGTCTTGTAGATATGAAACCCCTTGTCGAATTTGGAATCGACTGGCTTCGGGAACATCCTATAACGTAACATGCAGAAAATGCCAGTACTCTCTGAGTAACTGGCATTTTTCATGGCGTAATGATGTCGTCCAACAGTCTTTCTAGACGGTTATTATCTTTATTAAAGGAATCGACAAAAGCATTAATAATCTCAGCGGGCTCTGGTACTTTTCCCCAATCCAATCGATAACCCGCATTGAGTACCAACTGGCGCGCAAATTCGCGAACACTGCGTCCATTACCTTCACGAAAAGGATGTAAAGCATTCAATTCTGAAAGAAAATAAGCAAGTCTTGAGATCAGCTGACTTCGCGGTAATTTCTTCAAATAATTTTCCGATTTTAAGTCAGTAAAAATTTTTAGCAACTGTGCTTCTATGTGTTTAGGATGAGCAAAAGAAGAAGAACCTTTGGAAATCATTTCTTGTCTCAATTCTCCAGCAAACGGATAAACGTCCTGAAGGATATATCGGTGGATGGCTAAAAATGCGTTAATATCCAAAAGATTTATCGGTTTCTGCAGTTGAAGTTCCGAAAGACGAAGCAACGAATAAACTTTCTCCAATTCTTTCAGTTTTTCTTCATCTTCTACATGAAATAAATTAATCAATACATCAGTCCCAGAGTAACAATACATGGAAGTGTGCTGATAGTTAGACATCAAACTTCCTTTTGATGGCTTGATGGAATTGTGCTTCCGTCCGTTCACCAGTCAATACCGACCGAACGAAATTTTCATCCTCACTTGTTACTTCAAATCCTTCTGTAACTAAAGAATGCGAAGCGTAGGAAATCGCATGATTGGCTTGTTCGCGAGAAACTCGGTTCACTAATTTCGTCAACTGGATAACCACCTTTCATGCTAAAATTATACCATTTTACTAGCCTACTTTCTATCTTCACCCCTTGTTCCATATGGCTTAAACTAATGATTTCCACTTGTAGACATTCTACAAACTAGCTATGCTTTCGGGCCTACAGGATGTGGGTCATGCAACTGGTGCTTCAGGACAACGCGGTGCCAGTTGCCAAGGGCTCGCGGGAGTCTCTACTACTTTTCTCCATATCTTCTAGTTAACAATGGAAACATAGACAATGCCTTCTTATTCAACAGGTTACCTAGCGCAAGCTGGGCAAAGCGGTGTAGAAAAGTCGGTTTCTTTCATTCAACTTATATGGAGCGGCTTCTCGAATATCAAAAAATTTATAAACAGTAAAAAACCGGATGCATTTGCATCCGGTTTTACTCAAGCTTGTTGCTGTAATTCTTTGGTTTCATCTGAAGTGAAAGCTCTCGATCTCGTTAAAAATCGTTTACCCTCGACTCCTTCCAGCGAGAACATTCCGCCGCGTCCTGGAACGACATCAATGATTAGCTGCGTATGGCTCCAATAGTCAAATTGGTTTTTGTGCATATAGAATTTGCTGTCTCCGATAACTCCCATCAAAATATCCTGATCTCCGATAAACAAGTCACCTTCTGGATAACACATCGGTGAACTGCCGTCACAGCAGCCACCTGATTGATGGAACATAACCGGTCCATGCTTTTCTTTCAGCAATTCAATCAATTCAATAGCAGCATCTGTCGCAATAACGCGTTCGACCATTGCTATCCCTACTTTCTTGGTTCACTGAAACACTTGTAGACTTCCTCTAGAATCAAAAGAATCCTTGTTTATCTTCACTATAGCTAACTAACATATTTTTTGTTTGTTGATAGTGGTTGAGCATCATCAAATGGTTTTCACGGCCAAAGCCTGACATTTTGTATCCACCGAAGGCTGCGTGAGCTGGATATTGGTGGTAGCAGTTTGTCCATACGCGTCCTGCTTGAATGCCACGGCCAAAGCGATAAGCTGTGTTGGTATCACGCGTCCAAATTCCCGAGCCTAATCCGTATAGCGTGTCGTTGGCAATTTCAAGCGCTTCTTCTTTCGTTTTAAAAGTCGTTACGGAAACAACTGGTCCAAAAATCTCTTCTTGGAAAACACGCATTTTGTTATGGCCTTTAAAGACTGTTGGTTGAATATAGAAGCCTTCAGAGTAATCACCCTCTAATTTATTGCGATCGCCTCCTGCAAGAACTTCAGCTCCTTCTTGCTTGCCGATATCTAAGTAGGACAAGATTTTCTCCATTTGTTCTGTGGAAGCCTGTGCTCCCATCATTGTTTCTGGATCAAGCGGATTTCCTGTTTTGATGGCTGCTACGCGCTTTAGTGCACGTTCCATAAACTCATCATAAATGTCTTCTTGAATTAACACACGAGATGGGCATGTACACACTTCGCCTTGATTCAATGCGAACATGACAAATCCTTCGATCGCTTTGTCAAGAAACGCATCGTCTTTGTCCATTACGTCTTTAAAAAAGATATTCGGTGATTTCCCGCCCAGTTCCAGTGTAACTGGAATCAGGTTTTGAGATGCATATTGCATGATCATACGACCTGTAGTCGTTTCACCGGTAAATGCTACTTTACTGATACGCGGACTTGAAGCAAGCGGCTTACCTGTCTCAAGACCAAAGCCGTTAACGATATTCAAGACTCCAGGAGGCAAAATATCCCCAATCAGTTCAGCTAACACTAGAATACTTGCCGGCGTTTGTTCAGCTGGTTTTAATACGACACAGTTACCCGCAGCAAGAGCAGGTGCTAGTTTCCAAACAGCCATTAATATCGGAAAGTTCCATGGGATGATTTGAGCAACAACACCAAGTGGCTCGTGGAAGTGATAAGCTACAGTATCATTGTCAATTTGGCTTAGCGAACCTTCTTGTGCCCGAATAGCTCCAGCAAAATAACGGAAATGATCGATTGCCAGTGGCAGATCGGCGTTCAAAGTTTCACGTACTGCTTTGCCGTTATCCCATGTTTCAGCTACAGCGAGCATTTCTAGGTTTTGCTCCATACGATCTGCAATTTTAAGCAAAGCATTGGCACGTTCAGTAACTGAAGTTTTTCCCCAAGCTTCTTTTGCCGCATGTGCTGCGTCAAGAGCCAGTTCTACGTCTTCTGCAGTGGAGCGAGCAATTTCCGTAAACTTCTTACCAGTTACCGGTGAAACATTATCAAAATATTGCCCTTTAACAGGTGCTTTCCACTCTCCATTTATAAAGTTGTCATACTTATCTTTAAATGTAACTTTTGAGCCTTCTGTATTCGGCATTGCGTAGACCATTCCCATTTCTCCCCTTTACTCGTATTACCGTTATGTACGCGCTTACATTATTTCAGCTAACCCAAGGCGCATCAATAACAGCTTCCCTTCTATATTGTCAAACTAATCTAAAAATTGCAACTGTGGAACATCAAATTTTTTTATTCGCTCACGCAGTTGATGTATAATAAGAGCGAGACTAGGAAATATGGAACTGAGAGGAATTTATTATGCGAATCAATAAGTTTTTGAGCGAAACAGGCATTACTTCAAGACGCGGAGCCGATAAGTTCATTGAAGCAGAACGTGTGACGATTAATGGCAAATTAGCCGAACTGGGTAGCCAAGTCGAATCCAACGACGAAGTCCGAGTTGATGGCAAAATCATCGAACAGCCCAAGCAACAATACGTCTATTTGGCATTAAACAAGCCCATTGGCATTACCAGTACAACAGAACGGCATATTGACGGAAATATTGTTGACTTCGTTAATCATCCAGAACGTATTTTTCACATAGGACGCTTGGATAAAGATTCAGAAGGACTTATCCTATTGACTAATGACGGAGATATCGTCAACGAAATTTTACGTGTTGAGAATGAACATGAGAAACAATACATCGTCAAAGTAGATATGCCGATCACCGAATCCTTTTTAGCAAAAATGGAAGAAGGTGTCGAAATTCTCGATACAAAAACACTTCCAGCAAAAGCTGAAAAGTTGTCTAGTTACACCTTTAAACTAACCCTACGTCAAGGTTTAAATCGCCAAATCCGCCGCATGTGTACAGCGCTTGGCTACGAGGTTCGGAGTTTACAACGAGTCCGCATTATCAATATCTTTTTAGAAGATCTGCCTGTTGGAGAATGGCGCGATTTGACTGACGCAGAACGAAACGAGCTATTCAATCAACTCGGTTACACACCAAAACGTTGAGGAGGCTATTAACATGCTGAATATGAAAAGTACACCGAACCATACAGGCGTTAAAGTCAGCGGCGATTACTTCGATTTAGACGAACTCAACGTGGCCATTTATAAAATGATTGGTCAGGAAGACCAGTACTATGGTTACGAAGGATCGCGGATGCGAATCCTTAATGCAGCTTATCAAATTCGCCAAGCTGCTCAAGGTGATCGCAATGTAGATTTTGTTTTTAACGGACTGCATGAACATACGATGAAACAGCATGGCTTGATCGCTCCCAACAAGAATATTTATTTTTCCACAGAAATACTATGGCCCGAATTAATCTACGCCGCTATCGCTTTGAAGGATTTCGTCAACTTCTATCAAGAAGATAAAAAATTTCCACTGTGGGATGTTCACTTACCGACCATTTTCCGCTTTCAATCCTTGGTCCTCGACTGTCTCCAGGGACACGTGCCAGCTGAAGAATTTGACGTTATCCTAAAAGCCTTTAATCAACCTGCTTCAGTAAATGATTACGCAATTCAATATGTTGACTTACTGAACTTGAAATACATTGGCATGACGAAAGAACAACGTGAAAAAAGTCTGTCCACTATCGCAATGAAAATCGCCGTACAAGATCAAGATTACACGGCCTTCCGCAATCAAGTCATTGCCGCCGCAACACCTTACAAAAAGCCAATACATGAAATCGACATAAAGGCCGAGTACCCAGAAAAATTTGAGTGGTAACAAGAAAAGCAAAGGCTGCCATGTAGATTCGACAGATATAATGGAATTATAAGAAGCCTAAATCTAAAAAAGTAAAAAGCTCACGCTAACGATGCGTGAGCTTTTTTCATTGGTTAATTTGCAGAACCAACAAATCGCTTGGTTCAATAGCTAGCAAACTGTGTTTTTCTTTTGGACTCATATGCAGAATATTTTCAGGTGTTACGACTACCGTCTCACCTTCTACACTAAACGAAACTTTACCACTCCGTACGATAATGATGACATCAGCCACTGAATCATGTTCTGCAATGTTTTCACCTGTTTGTAATTGCATATTCACAACCTTAGTATTGCCAAAACTTAAGGCTTTTTGGACATGCTTGTTTTTTTCACCTAATAGATTAGGCGTTCCAATCATTTCCATTTATATCACCTCGCTCCCTTTTCTACCTATATACCCGTTATAACCAAAAAGTGTATTTCCTATTGGTTAAGCAATAGGAAATACACTTTTTCAATTTACTTACCTAACATTTCATCTACCTTGTCCTGATTGTTGTCAATCCATTCTTGTGCAACTGTTTCAGGATCGTCACCTTCTTCAATCTTCACAATCATTTCTTCCACATCATCAATTGAAATACTCCAGTTACTTAAGAATTCATAAGCTTCTGGTGCATTCCCTTTTAATTCATTGTTCGTGATGACTTCAACAGAAGAGGTTTCGAAAAATCCTTTTTCATTCGTCAACACTTTTAAGTCAAATTTGTTGAACATAGTATGTGGTCTCCAGCCATAAAAGACAACCGGTTCTTCATCAGCCATCATTTTTTGAGCCTGAGCTAGCATACCGCCCTCTGAAGAATTTACTTGTGTCATATCAAATTCATAGGCTTCAAGAATTTCGTTACTTTCAATCGTTGCTCCTGCCCCTGCTTCAATGCCATAAAAATTATTGCCAAATTCAGCTTCGCGACCTTTTAAGTCTTCAACAGTATTGATATCTTCCATGTAAGTAGGAACCGTCCAGCCTGTTTCTCCATCCGGATAGCTTACAGAAGTACTTGAAATGGTGTCTTCGTATTTATCAAGATATGTTTGGTGGATCGGTACCCATGCATCCATAAATACATCAAGATCTCCACGAGACAAGCCCGTATAAACGCTACCTGCATCTGCACTTGTTTCAACAACTTCATAGCCCATATCTTTTAAGATCAAACCAGCAATTTTTGTTGGTGGTACAGTACTGGTCCACGGAGTTACACCGAAAGTGATTGTTTTTTGTTCGGCACCTTCTGCTTTTCCTGTTTCTTCTTTATCAGAACCACAAGCGGCTAATACTGCAACCATTAATGCAATCATTGTTACAAATAAAATCTTTTTCATCATTCATTTCCCCTTTTATTTTTTATTTTTTTGAACCAATCCTTGAGTAATGCGATCCATTACAATAGCTAACACAACGATACCTAAACCGCCTGTCAGGCCAAGTCCCACATTTACCGTAGAGATTCCTTCAAGAACTACTGAACCAAGTCCAGGTGCTCCAATCATTGAAGCAATAACTGCCATTGATAAGGCCAGCATCATCGTCTGATTGATTCCTGCCATAATTGAAGGCATTGCTAAAGGTAACTGTACTTTATAAAGCAGTTGCCATTTAGTCGAACCAAAAGCTCTTGACGCTTCGACAACATCCGCAGGAACCTGCTGAATACCGAG